>JAUXOM010000121.1 GCA_030682175.1 Rhodocyclaceae bacterium | reverse complement strand
AAAAGCTCCTCTAAAAACTGCTTGAATGACAATCGCGGTATTGTATACCGGCTTCCCCAAACTCTGCTTACACCCCCCCCACGTTCATGTCATCTTCCTTGTTTCGCCACGCTGTTTTCGAAATTTCCGTCGCCGACCCGCAGGCGCTGGCGCAGGCCGGCGGCGCCGAGATCGCCTTTGCCGGCCGCTCCAATGCCGGCAAGTCTTCCGCGATCAATACGCTGGCCGATCATACCCGGCTCGCCTATGTGTCGAAAACGCCGGGGCGCACCCAACTGATCAACCTGTTCCGCCTGAAAAACGGCGCGGCGCTGGTCGATCTGCCCGGTTACGGCTATGCCGATGTCCCCCTGGCCGTGCGCCTGCAATGGCAGGGCTTGCTCGAACATTATCTGACGCGGCGCGCGGCGCTGATCGGTCTGGTGCTGATCATGGATGCGCGCCGACCGCTGACCGAGCTGGATCGCCAGATGATCGGCTGGTTCGCGACCACCGGCAAACCGATCCATTGCCTGCTGACCAAGTCCGACAAGCTGACGCGCCAGGAACAGGCCAAAACCCTCGCTGCAACTCGCCGTCTCGCCAGCGCCGACTTTCCGCAAGTGTCGATGACCTTGCAACTGTTTTCGAGCCTGAAGAAAACGGGCATCGAGGAGGCCGAGCAGGTCATCGGCGGCTGGCTGGACCAGAAAGAGAAAGAGCCCTCGGCCAAAGGGGATAAAGCCGAGGGCTCAAATACCTCGGCGAGCGCCAAGGCACCCGCTCAGGGAGGTGGAGCGGGGGACGATTCGTCACCGTCCGCTTCATAGGATAGATAATCGACAAGAAAGTTCCAGTATTTTTCAAGCCGCTTTTGAGAGCCAAGACCATGATTATTAAAGGTGTATTTCCAGGTACGCGCATGCGCCGCATGCGCCGTGATGATTTTTCCCGCCGCCTGATGCGCGAATCGGTGCTCTCCGCGGCCGACCTCATTTATCCGGTGTTCGTGCTGGAGGGCAAGAAAAAGGTCGAAACGGTGGCTTCGATGCCGGGTGTTCAGCGCATGACACTCGATCGCCTGTTGCCGGTGGCCGAAAAGGCGTTGAAACTCGGCATTCCGGCACTGGCGCTGTTTCCGGTCATCGGCGCCGCAAAGAAAAGCGAAGATGCCGCTGAAGCCTGGAACCCTGCCGGCCTGGTGCCGACCGTCGTGGCCAAGCTGAAGAAGGAGTTTCCCGAACTCGGCGTGATTACCGACGTGGCGCTCGACCCCTACACCAGCCACGGCCAGGACGGGCTGATCGATCCGGCCGACCCGACCGGCTACGTGATGAACGACGAGACGCTGGAAGCACTGGCGAAGCAGGCGCTCACTCATGCGCAAGCGGGCGCCGACGTGGTCGCGCCTTCGGACATGATGGACGGGCGGATCGGCGTGATCCGCGCCCGGCTTGACGCCAACAAGCTGATTCACACGCGCATCCTCGCCTATGCGGCCAAGTATGCGTCGAGCTTTTATGGCCCATTCCGCGATGCGGTGGGTTCGGCGGGCAACCTCGGCAAGGGCAACAAATATACCTACCAGATGGACCCGGCGAACTCCGACGAAGCGCTCCGCGAAGTGGCGCTCGACATCAATGAGGGCGCCGACATGGTGATGGTCAAGCCGGGCATGCCTTACCTCGACATCGTGCGGCGCGTGAAGGACGCATTCGGCGTGCCAACCTACGCCTATCAGGTCAGCGGCGAATACGCGATGCTGAAGGCCGCGGCGGCCAACGGCTGGCTGGCCCACGACGCGGTGATGATGGAAGCGTTGCTGGCCTTCAAGCGCGCCGGCGCGGACGGGATACTGACCTACTTCGCCCTGGAAGCTGCGGAATTGTTAACGTAACGAAACACGCAGCGTTTGCGCCGGGCCGTCCCAAGCAAACGCGGCACGCGCCGCCAGGCGCAATCCGCACCCACGCCTGATCCACGCACCCCGTGATATTCGCGCGCAGCGCGCCGTTTCGAACCCTCCGAGAGGGGGGTTTAGGGGGGCGGGTGTCTTCACCCCAGCAATAGCGGCTTTTGCACTGCCCAGAGCGTCAGCGGATCGTCCTTGAAACCGCTCTTGACGAAGCGCTGCAGCCGGCCCAGCAGATGGCAGACCAGCAGATCGGCATGCGCCGGACAGTCGTGCGCCGCCGGCAGCGCCCCTTGCGCCACGGCAATCTTCAAAGCCTGTTTGAGCGAGGCCTCCAGCCGCTCGAAGAGCTGGTTGATGCGCGCCTGCAGACGCGGATTTTCGTGGACGAGGGCATCACCGATCATGACCCGGGCGAGGCCGCGATTCTTGCCGGCAAAGCGCAGTGCCGCAGCCAGCATCAGCTCGACCTGCAGCAGTCCTTGCTCTTCGGCGGCAGCGATCTGGCCGACCACGGAAAACAGCGCGGTCTCGATGAACTCGATCAGCCCCTCGAACATGCGCGCCTTGCTTGGAAAGTGGCGATAGAGCGCAGCCTCGGAGACCTCCAGCCGTGCCGCCAGGGCAGCCGTGGTGATCTTTTCACCCGCCGGATTCTCCAGCATGGTGGCAATGGTTTGCAGAATCTGTAACTTGCGCTCGCCGGCTTGGGTCATGGTGCCTCCGCAGGACCGCCCCAAGGAGGAACGGCCAACAAATGTCAGGCGGCGATTCTATACACTCGGAAGCGTAAGTGGGCGCAAACTTTAGCAGTCTCGCCGCCAGGCCGCCCTTCTCCCGCTTTGCGGGTGAAGGGCATTCTGATGGCACCCCCTCTCCCCCGCCCCCTCTCCCGCAAGGGGCGAGGGGAGAAAGGCAAACCCAGCAGTCTCGCCGCCGGGCCGCCCCAAGGCGAGACGGCACGCGGCGAAAGCCGCAATCCGCACCAAATTATGAACGGGGGCACCCTGTAATAGACGAGCGCAGCGAGCCACAGTCACCCCTCCCGCGAGGGAGGGGCTGGGGGAGGGCGGGCCCCTACTTCGATTTGATCAGCGTACCCACACCCTGATCGGTCAGGATCTCCAGCAGCAACGCGTGCTCGACGCGGCCATCGATGATATGCACGCTACGCACGCCGCTTCTGGCGGCGTCGAGCGCCGAACCGATTTTCGGCAGCATGCCGCCGGACAGCGTACCGTCGGCGACCATGGCGTCGATTTCCTTTGGTGTGACACCCGTCAGCAGTTCGCCGGCCTTGTTGAGCACTCCGGGAGTGTTGGTCAGCAACACCAGCTTCTCGGCGCCGAGCACCTCGGCGATCTTGCCGGCGACCACGTCGGCGTTGATATTGTAGGTTTCGCCCTGCGGGCCGACGCCGATCGGCGCAATGACCGGGATGAAATCGCCGGTGTCGAGGAAGGAAATCAGTGACGGATCGATCGAGGTGATCTCGCCGACCTGGCCGATGTCGATCATCTCTTCCGGCTTGTCCTTGTTGGGCAGCAGCAGCTTGTGGGCGCGAATGAAGTTGCCATCCTGACCGGTCAGCCCCACGGCCTTGCCACCATGCTGGTTGATGAGGGCGACGATCTCCTTGTTCACCTGGCCGCCGAGCACCATCTCGACGATATCCATGGTCTCCGCGTCGGTCACGCGCATGCCCTGGATGAAAGTGCCCTGCTTGCCGAGGCGTTTCAGCATGTCCTCGATCTGCGGACCGCCGCCGTGCACCACCACCGGATTCATGCCGACCAGCTTCAGCAGCACCACATCGCGGGCGAAACCTTCCTGCAGCCGCGGCTCGGTCATGGCGTTGCCGCCATATTTGATGACAATGGTCTTGTCGAAGAAGCGCTGGATGTAAGGCAGCGCCTCGCCAAGGATCTTGGCCTTGGTGGCGGCGGGCAGGATTTCGGTCATGGCATCAACGGAAGTAGAAAGACGGCGGCAATTCTACTGCCGCCGTCCTGCCAGCGCCGACTTTGCACCCTCAGTCGATGCTCAGGCGCCTGGATTGCGTGGCGTCCTTCTTCGGCAACGCCAGTTCCAGCACGCCATCGGTGAATTTGGCGCTGGCCTTGCTGTCGTCGATATCCTGACCGAGCTGGAAGCTGCGTGCCAGCTTGCCGAAATAACGTTCCCTGCGCACGATCTGCTCCCCTTCTTTCACCTCCTTCTCCTGCTTGCGTTCGGCAGTGATCGAGACCACCGGACCGTCGATGGTGACATGAATATCTTCCTTCTTGATGCCGGGTATTTCCGCATGGACCAGAAAGGACTTGTCCAACTCGCGGACATCAAGCTTGATATTGGGTGCCTCGGCAGCAAGCCCATACTCGACCGGCCGCACAAAAAACCCCCGGAAAAAATCATCTAATGGATCTTGGCGAATCAACGGGTTCATGATCTCTCTCCTTATTGGATTCCCACACTCATTGCCTAGGCTTTTTTCAGTGAAATTTCAAGGAGATTCATTGCCGATGGCGCGATTCACCTCGTGCGCTGATTGCTTTTCCCAGGCGCAAATCATCCCTTGCGGCAGCGTGGTAGCTGAATGCGGGAGTTTCGCTACGGCCCGGTTTGTGCTCAAATCGCGCGGTTTGCAGATAGTCGCCAACACCTTCCAGGCGGCGTGCAAATTTTGCCTTGTTGGAATGAAATGAAAATAGCCGTCAGTGAACTCATCGTCAGGTTCATGGAGCGTCTTGGCATTGCCCACGTCTTCGGCATGCCGGGCGCCCACATCCTGCCGGTCTATGATCGCCTTTACGATTCTCCGATCAAGAGCGTGCTGGTCAAGCACGAGCAGGGCGCCGCTTTCATGGCGGGCGGTTATTCCCGCGTTACGGGAGGAATTTCCGCCTGCATCACCACGGCCGGCCCTGGCGCCACCAACCTGGTTACCGGCATTGCCAGCGCTTACGCGGACAAACTGCCCATCCTGATCATCACCGGCGAAACGCCGACTTATATTTTTGGCAAGGGCGGGCTGCAGGAAAGCTCGGGCGAGGGCGGCTCCTTCGACCAGACCACCCTGTTCAAGGGGATTACCCGCTATCACAAGGTCGTCGAACGCACCGACTATCTCGCCCAGGTACTGAACCAGGCCGCACGGACCCTGCTGGCGGCCAACAGCGGGCCGGTTCTGCTCAGCTTTCCCTATAACCTCCAGAAGGAGATGGTTGAGGAAGACCTGCTGGACAACATCAACTTCGCGGTCACGCACCGTGCGGCTGGCAGCCGGATAGCCGGCAAATCACTGTTGCCAAGCCATCTTCTGGCGCAAATGATTGCGACGGCGCGCCATCCCGTCATCATCGCCGGATATGGCTGCATCCGCGCCGGCGCGCAGCAAACCGTAGCGGAACTGAGCGACCGCCTGGGCATCCCGGTCGCCACCAGCCTGAAAGGCAAGGGCGTCATCGGCGAAGGCGACGCACTGTCGCTTGGCTGCCTGGGCGTCACCTCGAACGGTCAGGCCTACCGCTATATCGTTGATCACGCCGACCTGGTGATTTTCCTTGGCGCCGGATTCAACGAACGCACCAGCCATATGTGGGACAGCAAATTGCTGGCCGACAAGCAGGTCGCCCAGGTTGATAACGACGCCGCACAACTGGAAAAGGTTTTCCGCGCCGACCTCGCCATCCACGCCGACATCCTTGATGTTCTGCACGGTGTGCTGGAGTATGTCGATGAGCACGGGGCAAACCGCAAGAATCTCGATAACCTCGCCCGCTTGCGGAAAATGGCCGGGATAGCAGTCAACACGGCTGCCGGCAATGACGCCAGCGGCAGGCAGTTTCCCTTGATCGAACATTTCTTCGCCCAGCTCGCCGCCCACTTTGCCGAGGATGCACAGATCTTCGACGACAACATCATTTTTGCCCAGCACTTTCTCAAGATCGCACCTGGCAACCACTACTTTCCGAATTCGGGCATCTCTTCGCTCGGCCATGCCATTCCGGCTGCCCTCGGCGGTCGCTTTGCACGCAGCGGTCCCACCTTTGCGATTCTTGGCGATGGCGGTTTCCAGATGTGCTGCATGGAACTCATGACGGCCGTGAATTACGCCATTCCGATCAATGCGGTCGTGTTGAACAATGGCAGCATGGGCCTGATCCGCAAGAACCAGCAGCAACTCTACGCATCAAGATTCATCGACTGCGACTTCGTGAATCCGGACTATCAAATGCTTGCCCAGGCGTTCGGCATCAATTACTGGAAGGTTGACAGCGTGGCCGACGTCGACGCATTGTTTGCCCGTGCCGATCTCACCGCGGCAATCAATCTCATCGAAATCATGCTAGATAAAAATGTCTTACCAAGCTACCTGTCGGGTCGCTGATCCGGGTTCGGACGCAGCAAACACCGCGCTCGATGCACAGCGCGCCACCATCGCCGCCATCGAGCAGAACCTGTGGGCGGGCGGCACGCTGAATGCGTCCCTGCTGGAACCCTATCAGGCGGCGTTTCGTCGCCTCGAACAGATGCTCGGTGAGCAACGCCGCCCCGCGGAAGATGCACGCCACAAGTTCATCATCGTCATCCCGGTGGCCGACCGACCGCAGCATCTGCAGGCCTGCCTGGGCAGCCTGCTCGAACAAAGCCAGGCCTTTGGCTACGGCGGCAATAGTGGAGTGGGCAATGGCGGCTACCAAAAGATCGCCGTGCTGATTGCCGACGACAGTCGCAACGCCAGCAGCATCGCCTGGCACCGCGAACTGGCGCGCTATTTCAACCGCCACGGCCTGAACGCCATCCACTTCGGCCCCGCCGAACAGCTTGAACTATTGCAGTCGCTGACCGCGGACAAGCACCCCGCGCCGGAGCTGGTGAGAATTCTCGGCAGCTGCCAGCCCGGGGCGGACGGCAATTTCGGCCACAAGGGCCAGGCCGTCATGCGCAACATCGCCTACCTCAAACTCCAGGACATGGCAGCGCAGGAGCCGGGCCAGCCGTTGCTGTTCTATTCCGTCGACAGCGATCAGGAGTTCAAGGTGAAGGTCGCCACGGCCCAGGGCGACAAAGAGGTCTGTGCCGTTAATTTCTTTCATTACCTGAACGAGATATTTACCCGGACCGACGCCGAAGTGCTGACCGGCAAGGTGGTGGGCGACCCCCCCGTCTCGCCCGCCGTGATGGCCGGCAACTTCTTGGAAGATGTCATCGCCTTCCTGCAGCAGATGTCCGAAAGCCGCCCGGACTGCGCCTGTCGGCATCACCAGGCAGACGCACATACCGAGGGTGAAGCGGCCTACCATGACATGGCCGACCTGTTCGGCTTTCGGGCTGCTGCCACGGCGTATCGCTACCGCTGCACCCTGGCCGGCGCGCACAGCGAAGCCGACTGCTTTGCGCACTTCGCCAGCCGGCTGGGGAGCTTCTTCTACGGCGAACACCCGACCCGCGTTTCCCATTATGTTTACGCCGACACGCTGGGCACGCTACAAGCGGCGCGCACCGTGTATGCCGGCAATTATGTGTTCCGGCCCAGCGGACTCAAGTATTTCATCCCCTTCGCCGCACTGCGCCTGCGCATGTCCGGCCCGACACTGGGGCGCATCGTCAAATCGGAAATCGGCGCCCGCTTTGTTTCCGCCAACCTGCCGATGCTGCACAAGCGCACGGTACACAGCACCGGTCAGGCGGAGTTTCGTCCCGGCGTCGTTGCCGCTGCCGGCGCCATCGACCTCCATGACGAATTCGAGCGCCAGTTTCATGGCGATGTGATGCTGTTTTCCATCGAACGCCTGGCGGCGGCCGGCTTTCCGCAGCAGGTACCCGCGCCGGCCGCGATCGCCGCCACCCTCGACGCCGTGCGCGCCGACATGCAAATCAAATACAACGCGCAGCATGCCGACATACTTGAAAAACTTGGGCGACTGCACATGCTACTGAACGATCCGGCGCACTGGTGGGCACGGCCTGGCGCGCATGCCGACGCGGCGGATAACTTCAAAACCTTTGTTGCCAACGTGACCCACAACTTTGGCGCGCACTCCCCCTGTTACGCGCGCATCAATGCGGCGGAAAACTGGGAAAAGTGGCGCCCCGGACTGCTCGATGCCATTGTCAGCTACCCGGCGGATTGTGCGGCGTGGCGGTCGGCATTGGCGGCACGCGGCAATCAGCGGGCTTAGATGCATCAACTGCATCACTGGCTGCATCGCCGCCTGCGCCCCGGACGCTTTGCCCGGCTTGACGAGTTACTGCACACCCAGTCCCTCGGGCGTCAGGCGGTATTGCAGAAGCAAGAGAAAGATTTGGCGGAGATCGTCGCCTACGCTGCCCGCAACACGGCGTATTACGCCGACCGCTTCGCTCCGCTGCCGCACCAGGCAAGCTTGCCCTTCAGCGCACTGCCGATCCTGAGCAAGGCAGACATCCGTGGGCGCCTGGACGATCTGCTGGCCAGGGATGCCGATCGCAGCCAGGTCAAAATCGGCCACACCGGCGGCTCGACCGGCCAGCCACTGGCCTTCTGGTATGACGACGCCAAACACGAACTGATGCGCGCTGGCATGTGCCGCAGTTACATGATGTCCGGCTGGCAGCTGGGCGAGAAGATCCTCAATTTCTGGGGCGCCCGCCAGGACACCCGGATCGGCGGTGTGTTTGGCGCGGGCTGGACGGACTTCATTGCCGCGGAAAAAACCATCGCTGCTTTTGAGTACACCGAACAGCAAATGCACGAATGGGCAACATTGGTCCGCGCTTACCGGCCGGTTCTGCTCCAGGGCTACGCGTCGGTGCTGGCCGAGTTTGCCCGGTTTGTCATCGATACCCGGCAAGTGATGCCCCAAACCCTGCGCGGTGTTTTTTCGACAGCCGAGGTGCTGGGCACCTGGCAACGTGAACTCATCGAACGCGCCTTCGGCTGCAAGGTGTTCAACCAGTATGGCTGCCGCGAAATTCCCAACATCGCCTGCGAATGCCGCCATGGCCGCATGCACGTATTCACGGACATGGTGTATCTCGAAGCGCTGGAGGATGGCGCCGCGGACGCGCCGGGCCGGCTCATCGTCACCTCGCTGACCAACCGGCTGATGCCCTTCATTCGCTACGACATTGGCGATTCGGGGCGCTTGCTGGCAGGGGAAGCAAACCATTGCGACTGTGGCTCGCCATTTCCACTGATGGAAGTGGGCATGTGCCGCCACAACGATCTCATCCGCACGCAAAGCGGCAAGCGCATTCATCCCTCCTATTTCAACCGCCTGCTCGCCCCTTTGCCACAGATCAAACAGTATCAGTGCATCCAGAGCGCCATCGACAAGCTCACGCTGCATATCGTGGTTTCACCGGCACTGCCCGCCGAAGTCGCCGACGCCCTGCGGGCGAGAATCGGCAGGGATATCGATGCACAGATGGCTGTCGTGATCAATTGCGTCGCTGAAATTCCCCGCAGCGCCTCGGGCAAGCATCGCTACGTCATCAGTCACTGCGCCTGACACTGACCCGGCATCCTGTCACCACAGCAGTTGGCTCCGGCTATGATGGCTGCCTGCCAGCGCCGAGGTGACTGACACCGTTCCCCTTTGCGCTACCCGTTCCATGTATTGGCCGTTGACCCTCATCCCCCCAACCCCCTTCTCGAAGAAGGGGGTGACGGTTGTTCGCGGGCTTTGCCCGCTCCATGTGTTGGCCGTTCCTCCTTGGGGCGGCCCTGCGGAGGAACTATGACCCCAGACGAAATTCAAGCCGTACTCGCCGACATGCGGCCGCAGATGCTGCGCTTTGCCCGCCTGCAATTGCGTTCCGAGGCGGCTGCCGAGGACGCCGTACAGGAGGCGTTATTGGCCGCGCACACGGCTGCCGACAAGTTCGCCGGGGCCTCTTCCGTCAAGACCTGGGTATTTTCCATCCTGAAGAACAAGGTCATCGACGAGCTGCGGCGACGGCTGCGCGAAGGCAATGTGATGGATTTTGCCGCGGCCGAGGATGAAATGAAGGATCTCGATGATCTGTTCGACCAGCGCGGTCACTGGGCAGCGCCGCCGATGGCCTGGGCCGATCCGGAGGCGGCCCTGGACAATCAGCAATTCTGGCTTGTGTTCGAAGCCTGCCTGGATGGCGTACCACCCAAACACGGCCGAATTTTCATGATGCGCGAGATCCTCGGATTAGAAACCGAGGAAATTTGTAAGGAATTATCGATTAGTCCGTCCAATTGCTGGGTGCTATTGCACCGGGCGCGTTTGGGATTACGCGAATGCCTGTCCCAACGCTGGTTTGGAGAACAACCATGATCAACTGCAAAGAAGCTACTCAACTGATTTCGCAAGGCCAGGAGCGCAAGCTCGCTCTGGCCGAGCGCCTGGCGTTGAAGCTGCATTTCCTCTTCTGCGCAGGCTGTCGCGCAAGCGATCAGCAGTTCGAGTTTCTCCGCGCCGCCGCCCGGCGTATCGGCTCGCCCGAACCTTGAAACCCTCGATCCCAACAGGAGACTAACCATATGAAAACCAATAAAAAAACCACACTCGCCCTCGCCACCACTGCCGTGTTTGCTGCCTCGGCAGCCATGGTGCCCGCCGCTTTTGCCGCCGACAGCCCATTCGGCATGCAGAAGCTGGATAGCGGCTACCAACTCGCCCAGGCTGACAAAAAAGCCGACGGCAAATGTGGCGAAGGCAAGTGCGGCGGCGACAAGAAGCCTGCCGAGAAAACCAAGGACGGCAAGTGCGGTGAAGGCAAATGCGGCGGCGATAAAAAAGCGGCCGACAAGAAGCCTGCCGAGAAAAAGAAGGATGGCAAGTGCGGCGAAGGCAAGTGCGGGAGCATGAAGTAAACAATGCTTACCCAGTCCCCACTGATCACCGGTGCCGGACTCGGCTTCAGGCGGGAGCTCATCCCCGACCTGAATGCCGCACTGCAGGAAGGTTGGCCGGCGGCCGTTGCCTTCTTCGAACTGGCGCCGGAGAACTGGCTCGGCATGGGCGGGCGTTCGGCAAAGGACCTGCGCGCCTTTACCGAGCGTTTTCCCTTCGTCTGCCACGGTCTTTCGCTCGACCTCGGCGGCCCTTCACCGCTTGACGAGGCGCTGCTGCACCGGACCAGGCGCTTCATGCATGAGCATGGCATTTCCCTCCACACCGAACATCTCTCGTGGTGCGGCGACGACGGCCATCTGTATGACCTGTTGCCCATCCCGCTGACCGGCGACGCCGTGCATTGGGTCGCCGCACGCATCCGCCGCGCGCAGGACATACTCGAAATGCGCATCGGCATCGAAAACGCCTCCTACTACGTCGCCCCGCCTGGCGCCGAGATGAGCGAGCCGGAATTCATCCGCGCCGTCATCGAAGAGGCCGACTGCCTGCTGCATCTCGACGTAAACAATGTCTATGTCAACAGCCGCAATTTCGGCTTCGACCCGGTGGACTTCATGGCGGCCCTGCCCCTCGAACGCACCTGCTATCTGCACATGGCCGGCCATTACGTCGAACCGGACGGCGTGCTGGTGGACACCCACGGCGCCAACGTGATCGACCCGGTATGGCACCTGCTCGATGCGGCCTATGCCCGCGTCGGCCCCCTGCCCACCTGCCTGGAACGCGATTTCAACATTCCGCCATTGGCAGAGCTGGTCAATGAAGTAGGACGGATCGCCGCCGCCCAGGTCCGCTTTGCCCGCCCCGCCGAACGCGCCGCCTGATGAATGCCTTCCAGCAATTCCAGTTCGAATTCGGCCGCCATGTGCGCGATCCGCGTGCCAATCCGCGCCCGCCTGGCGTGTCGGCGCGCCGTGCCGGCATCTACAGCGAACTGCTCTACAACAACCTTGAGGGTTTTCTGCTCGCCTGCTTCCCGGTCAGCCACGCCCTGATCGGCAAACGGCGCTGGTCCCGGCTGGTCCGCACTTTTTTCCGCGAGGCGCGCTGCCATACGCCCTACTTCCGCGAGATTCCGCGCGAGTTCCTGCACTGGCTGACCAGCACAGAAACCCTGCCCGTCGCGCTGCCGCCCTGGCTGCCGGAACTGGCCCATTACGAATGGGTGGAGCTGGCGCTGGACGTGATGGAAACGCAGACGCCAGCCTGTGAGCCCGCCGCTAACCTGCTGGACGATGTGCCGGTGCTGGCACCGGCCCTGATGAACCTCGCCTATGCCTGGCCGGTACAGCGCATCGGGCCGGACTACCGACCCAGGAAGCCGCGCGCCACGCAATTGCTGGTCTATCGCGACGCCGCCGATGCGGTGCAGTTCATCGAGCTGAACCCGGTCAGCGCGCGCCTGGTCGCCCTGCTGCAGGAAGGCCAAAGCGCGGGCCGCGCCGCCTGCCAGGCGATTGCCGCCGAACTGGCGCACCCGCAGCCGGAAGCCGTTGTTGCGCATGGCGCCCAGTTGCTCGAAGGACTGCGTGCCGCCGGCGCCATCCTTGGCGCCAAACCCTGCACCGAGAAAACGCCATGAAAAATATAATCAAGAAAGGACTCGCCGGCCTCGACTGGGTCGGGCTGCTGCTCGGCCTGCTGGCCCTGCGCCTGCTGCTCGGCTGGGAATACTTTGAATCGGGCCTGGAGAAATTCCGCGGCGAGAACTGGTTTGCCGACATCCAGGACCGCTTTCCCTTCCCTTTCAACGTCATGCCCCCGGAGGTCAGCTGGCAGATGGCGACCTGGTTCGAACTGGTGGGCGGCCTGGCGCTGGTGATTGGCCTGGGCACGCGCTTCTTTGCCATCTCGCTCTTCATCCTGACCATTGTCGCCACGGCAGCGGTGCATTGGCCCGCCGAGTGGTCGACACTGGCAGAGTTGCTGCAAGGTTATGCGATTTCCGATCAGGGCTACGGCAACTTCAAGCTGCCGCTCATCTTCATGGCGATGTTCGTGCCGCTGATCCTTTCCGGTCCGGGCAAATTATCGCTGGATCATCTGGTTGCGCGCCCTTATCTCGGCAGACGACATGCCTGAACCAAAGTCGGCGCTGGCGGGATGCAATGCCCCGCATGGGGTACGGCGACCGGGCGAAAATGTCTGCCCGGCCTGCGGCAGCCTTTTCACCTGTGGCATGGCGACAGGCGCGGAACGGTGCTGGTGCGCCGACCTGCCGCCGCTCCCCGCGGACTTGCTGGACTCGGCCGCGGCGGATTGCTTCTGCCCGACCTGTCTCGCCTCACGCAGTAAATCCCTCACCGGCGCACAGCAGGACTGACCAGCCGCCGGGAAGCTGAAACCCCCCACCGACAAGGAGTTCACACCATGACCACCCGTCTGCTGATCCCCCGCCAGCCCGTCCCCGCCCTTGCGGTGCCGCTGATCGATGGCAGCCAGTACACCCTCGGCGTACCGCCAGCGCCGACTTTCGACATGGTGGTCTTCTACCGTGGCCTGCATTGCCCTCTCTGCGCCAAGTATCTGACCGAGCTGGAGCGCCTCCACGAGGAATTCACAAAGCGTGGCGTGCGGCCGGTGGCCATCAGTTCCGACAATCAGGAGCGTGCCGGCGCGATGGCGACCAAGGTCAAGGCCGAGCAACTGGCCTTCGGTTACGACCTGCCGCTGTCCGTGGCCCACCAGTGGGGCCTGACGATCTCGACCGCGCGCGGCAAGACCTCGATCGGCATCGAGGAGCCACCCTTGTTTTCGGAACCCGGCCTGTTTCTGGTGCGCCCGGACGGCACGCTGTACTGGGGCTCGACCCAGACCATGCCGTTTGCCCGCCCGCACTTCGACGAGATCGTCGCGGCCATCGATTTCGTGGTGAAGAACGACTATCCGGCGCGCGGCGAATACACCGGCGAACTTTCATGATGCGCAGGCTACGCCCACGATCATGAAAGACGCCCGGCCCCCTTCGCGGGGGGTTCTAAACAGTTCGCTGGCGCTCACGTATTCCGGGGCTCTCTTTCCAGCACGCGTGCGATTGCGGCTGCGCCGCGTGCCGCGTTTGCTTGGGACGGCCCGGCGCAAACGCTGTGTCTTTCACGTTAACTCTGATCAGGCCTGCGCTGCTCCGCTGGCGAAGCCGAGCATCAGGATGGCGTCGCGGTTGGTCCAGGAGAAGCAGGCGGCGGCAGCGGCGCGCCACGGCAGCCAGCGATAAGCGCGGTGCTCCTCGGCTGCCAGCCTGACCGGAGTATCCGCCGGTACGCAGAGGCTGAAGAAGTGTTCGGCGTTATGCGTCACGCCGGCCGGGTAACGGTCGCGCCATTCCGCAAAAATCTCGAAGCGGCTGGAAAGCCGCCAGTCGATGAGTTCAGCGGCGCTGCAAGCTATCCCGGTTTCCTCGAACACCTCGCGCACCGCCGCGGCCGCGTGCGCTTCGTCGCCTTCCAGACTGCCGGTGACCGACTGCCAGTAGCCCGGATGCGCCGCCCGCTCCAGCAGCAAGACATTGAGTGCGGCATCGTGAATCACCACCAGGACGGACAGCGGTTGTTTCGTGCCGGGCACGGTTTCAGCCGATATCCGAGAGCCAGCTGATGCCGTCAGCCATCATGTCGACGAAGCACCAGAAGGCGATGCCCTGCTCGCGCCATTCGTTGGCGGCGGCTTCGAACACCTGCAAGGCGGCAACGAAATCATCCTCCGCATCGCCATGGATGCCATCGCAATGCTCGAGGATCACGACATACCCGTCGGCGGGTTGCCAGCTCAGGTCGGCCAGGCAATCGAGCAGCGCGTCCCAGTTGTGGCCATACCAGTCGGGAAAAGCGAGGGCGTCGCCGACACTTTTCAGCAATCCGGCCTTGTCGCGAACGCCGGCCAGATCGACGCGAAACACCGCGAAATTATTTTGCTCGGCGGCCTCGATCAGCCCGGCTTCGCCGTCGAGCGGCATGTGAAAGACCCCGGCATGATCGAGGCTGGCGAGGACGGCCGCATAGCGGTTGGGGTTCATTCGATGATTTTCCTGAAGCTGCGGTAATGGTCGGCCGTGTAGTAACACGCCGCGGGCTGCTGTCGCGTCACGCCACCGCAGACGATGCGCCGCGCGCCGCGGTTCCGCACACCGGGCGTGGTCACCGTGTATTCAAGGTAGTAACCACGCGACTGGAGCGGCAGCAGTTTCTCGCGATTCTGGAACACGACGCCGTCGCGCTTATAGGGAAACGGTCCGCCCTGCGCGATGAGTTGCAAGGTTTCACGTGCCGCGCCGGGCAGTTCCGCGCGGGTGATTTCCCGCGCCTGCGCCAGACCCAGAAAACCGGCCAGCAGCAGGGCAAGGAGCAAGCGCATCCGGTTAGCGTGAAAAACGCAATTTGACGCCGCCTAATTCCCCTGAGCGCAGCGAACAAACCTTGACCCCCGCCCCGGGGCGGGGGCTGGGGGTGGGGGGCCATGAGAAGGGGCTGACTTTCATGATGCGGGGTGATGTTTCACGCATCATGAAAGTCAGGCCTTACCGACGTCGACCTGCGTCTCCACCTTCTGCCGCAGGCGGATGTGCAGCTCGCGCAACTGCTTCTCGTCCACATCGGAGGGCGCGTCGGTCAGCAGGCACTGGGCGCGTTGCGTCTTCGGGAAGGCGATGACGTCACGGATCGATTCGGCCCCGGTCATCATGGTGACGATGCGGTCGAGACCGAAAGCCAGGCCGCCGTGGGGCGGCGCGCCGTACTTGAGGGCGTCGAGCAGGAAGCCGAATTTGAGCTGGGCTTCCTCGGCGCCGATGCCGAGGGCGCGGAAGACTTTCGACTGCACCTCCTCGCGGTGGATACGCACCGAGCCGCCGCCGATCTCCCAGCCGTTCAGCGCCAGGTCGTAGGCCTTGGCCAGGCATTCGGCCGGGTTGCTTTCCATCAGCGCCTCGTGGCCATCCTTGGGCGCGGTGAAGGGGTGGTGGCAGGCAGTCCAGCGCTTGTCTTCCTCGCTGTATTCGAACATCGGGAAGTCGATTATCCAGACCGGCTCCCAGGCCTTGCCATTGAGGTAGCTCTTCTCGTGGCCGATCTTGCTGCGCAGCGCACCGAGTGCGTCATTGACGACCTTGGTCTGGTCGGCGCCGAAGAAGATCAGGTCGCCGGATTGCGCGCCGGTGCGCTCGATGATGGTCTTGAGCGCCGCTGCGTGCAGGTTCTTGACGATGGGCGACTGCAGCCCCTCTTCATTCAGCTTGCTCGCGTCATTGACCTTGATGTAGGCCAGGCCGCGGGCGCCGTAGATCTTGACGAATTCGGTGTAGCCGTCGATCTCGCCGCGCGTCAGGCTGGCGCCGCCCGGGATGCGCAGCGCAGCGACGCGGCCGCCGGAAGTGGCCGGTCCGGAGAAGACCTTGAAGGCGACATCCTGCACGGCGTCGGTGACCTCGGTGAGTTCCAGCGTCACGCGCAGGTCGGGCTTGTCGGAGCCGAAGCGGCGCATGGCTTCCGCGTAGGTCATGCGCGGGAAGGGGCTGGGCAGCTCGACGTCGATGGCGTCCTTGAAGACGTAGCGGATCAGTTCCTCGATGATGCCGGTGATCGCGGTCTCGTCCATGAACGAGGTCTCGATATCGACCTGGGTGAATTCGGGCTGGCGGTCGGCGCGCAGGTC
>JAUXOM010000089.1 GCA_030682175.1 Rhodocyclaceae bacterium | reverse complement strand
TTGTTTGTCAAGGAGCTGGAAACGGCACTGTTCGACAGGAGCGCCGACATCGCCGTGCACTCCATGAAGGACGTGCCGATGCAACTCGCCGCGGAGTTCGCGCTGGTGGCCATCGGGCCGCGTGAAGTGCCGCTCGATGCGTTTGTCTCGAACAAGTATGCCTGCCTTGAAGACCTGCCGCCGGGCGCGGTGGTCGGCACTTCCAGTCTGCGCCGCGAGGCGCAATTGCATGCCAGCCATCCCTACCTGGCCGTGACCAGCCTGCGCGGCAATCTGGATACGCGGCTGCGCAAGCTGGATGAAGGTCAATACGACGCCATCATTCTGGCGGCGGCTGGCCTGACGCGCCTTGGCCTGGGTGCACGCATCCGTGCCGTGCTGTCTGCCGAAGCATCGCTGCCCGCCGCCGGGCAGGGGGCACTGGGCATCGAGGCACTCGCCGACCGGCCCGAAGTGGCTGCCTGGATGCAGCCCTTGAACGATGCCGCGACAGCGGCCTGCGTGCGCGCCGAACGGGCCGTGTCGCGGGCGCTGGCCGGCAGCTGCGAAGTGCCGCTGGGCGCCTACGCGGAATTCGCCGCCGGCCAGCTGCGCTTGCGTGGCCTGGTGGCGACGCCCGACGGCACCCGCATCGCGCGCGCCGAGTGCGGCGGGCCGGCCAGTGATCCCGAGGCGCTGGGGCTGGCGCTGGTCGCCGATTTGCGCGCCCAGGGCGCGAGCGAAATTCTCGCGACCCTGCCGTGAACACCATAGCGTTTGCGCCGGGCCAATCCCTCTCTCCCGACCTCTCTCCCAGTGGGAGAGAGGAGGCAGATAGCTTCCCTCTCCCGCTTGCGGGAGAGGGATTGAGTGAGAGGGCTGCCAAGCAAACGCGGCACGCGCCGGAGGGGCAATCCGCGCCCGGCTCACCCACGGAGACACCCGTAATATCGAGCGTAGCGAGCACGCAAGAACCCCCCGCGAGGGGGGCGAAGGGGGGCGGGCAAAAAAACTCGGCGCTGGCGGAGAGTTTGGACATCCCGCCGACGCACCAAAAGTCGGCGCTGGTGGGACGGCATATCGTCGTCACGCGACCGGCGGGGCAGGCGACGCATCTGGCCGAGGCATTGCTTGAACGTGGCGCGCATCCGGTGCTGTTTCCGGTGCTGGCCATTGAGGAAATCGCGGACACGGCGCCGCTGCTGGATGCGGCGATCTGCCTCGACCAGTATGACTGGGCAGTATTTGTCAGCCCGAATGCCGTCGACCGGGCGCTGGCCGTGGTGCTGGCGCATCGGCGCTGGCCCGACGGCGTGCGGGTGGCGACGGTGGGCCACAGCAGCGAGCAGGCGCTGGCCCGCCACGGCATCGTCAATGTCATCGCGCCGCAGGAACGCTTTGACTCCGAGGCCTTGCTCGAACTGCCGCCGTTTGCCGACATGACCGGCCAGGGTGTGATCATCTTCCGCGGCGACGGCGGGCGTGACCTGTTCGGTGATACGCTCAAGGCGCGCGGCGCGGAAGTAGACTATGTTGTGTGCTATCGGCGCGCCAAGCCGGCGCTCGATGCGGCACCGCTGCTCAAGCTGTGGAGCGAGGGGCACCTGGATGCGCTGATCGTGACCAGCAGCGAGGGATTGCGCAACTTGTACGAGATGGTCGGCAAGCTGGGCCAAAGCTGGCTCAAGAAGACGCCGACCTTTGTGCCACATGCCCGTATTGCCGAACAGGCGCGCGCGCTTGGCCTGACACAGGTCATCCTCACCGGCCCGGCCGATGCCGGCCTGCTGGCCGGGCTGATCGAACATTTTTCCTGAGGCATTGTTGACCATGGCCGATTCTGAAAAAGACACCGTTGAAACCGCTGTGCTGTTGTCGCAACAAGCGCGACAGCCGCCCGAGCCGCCGCAGCAACCAGAAGTGACGAGTCCGGTTGCCGCTGACAGCCCGCGTCAGCCGGCCGCCAAGCTGGCCATCGGGCTGGCCGTGTTGGCTTTGCTGGCATCGTCCGGTCTGGGTTGGCTGGCCTGGCAGGGTAACCAGCGTCTCGAAGCGACGCGGCAGGAACTGTCGCGGCGTCTCGCCGACAGCGATGCGGCGCAACGCGATGCGCAGGCCGGCACGAAACAGGACCGCGCGGCGCTCGATGCGCTGCAAGCCAAGGTGGGTGCGCTGGACGCGCGTGCCGCGGAAATGCAGAGCCAGCAACTGGCGCTTGAAACGATGTATCAGGAGCTGTCGCGGGTGCGCGAGGATCGGCTGCTCTCCGAAATCGAACAGGAAGTGGCGATTGCCGCGCAACAATTGCAGTTGGCCGGCAATGTCGAAGCGGCACTGATCGCGTTGCAGGGCGCCGAGGCGCGCCTGGCGAAAAGCGCCCAGGCGCAATTCCTGCCGCTCAGAAAGTTGCTCAACCGCGACATCGAGCGCTTGAAAGCCTTGCCGGGTGCCGATGTGCCGGGCATCGCCATGAAACTCAACGAGATTCTGGAAGCCGTACCGAATCTGCCGCTCGCCTATGAACAGCGGCCCGCACCGACAGAAGCCGAAAAACCACCCAAACCAGGCAGTGCGGAGAGCTCCGTCAAGCCACCGGCATCAACAACAACTCCTGCGGCGCCTGCCGCTGAACCGGCCAAGGCATTCGATTGGCAAGCGCTGGGGCAGGCCTGGCTGGCCGACGTGTGGCGCGAAGTGCGCCAACTGGTGCGCATCGAGCGTATCGATCGTGCGGATCCCGGTCTGCTGTCGCCGCGCGAAAGTCTGTTCCTCCGCGAAAACCTGCGGCTGCGGCTGCTGTCGGCGCGGCTGGGTTTGCTGGCGCGTGACGGCAGCAGTTTCCAGAGCGACATCAAGCAGGCGGACGAATGGCTGGAGCGTTATTTCGACAACCGCGCACCCGCCGTCGCGGCAGCGCGGGCCACCCTGAAGAATCTGGCTAAACAAAACGTCATGCGTGAGCCGATCGAACTCAATGAAACCCTGGCGGCGCTGCGCAATTTCAAGCTCAGCCGTGACCGTGGCGATCGCGGCACCAGCCGGTAAGCCATCATGCGCGCCCTGTTCTGGTTGCTGACCCTCATCGCGCTGGCCATTGGCCTGGCGCTGCTCGGCCGTATTTCGGATGGCTATGTGCTCTGGGTGATCCCGCCCTGGCGCATCGAGCTTTCGCTCAACCTGTTCGTGCTGGCGCAGCTGCTCGCGCTGCTGGTGGCGTATCTGCTGCTGCGGGCGATCGACAAGACGCTGAATTTGCCGCGTGTCGTCGGCGAATACCGCGCCCGGCGGGCGCGCCTGCGCGACGAGCGGGCCGCGACCGAAGCACTGCGCCTGCTCTGGGAGGGCCGTTACGGCCACGCCCTGAAGAGCGCCGGGAAAGTCGGCGCTGGCGGGATGAAATGCCCCGCAGCGGGTGCGGCGTCAAGTGCGGTTCTGGCAGCGCTGGTCGGCCTGAAGGCGGCCCACGCCCTGCACGACCCCGAACGGATCGCCGTATGGCTGGCGCGCGCGCGCGCCACTGCGCCGGACAAAAGTGACTGGCGTACCGCGCGGCTGATGATCGAGGCCGACCTGGCACTGGAAACGCGCTCCTTCGATCTCGCCCAGGCGGCACTGGATGAGTTGTCACCCAAGGAACGTCGGCAGATTTCCGCTCTGCGTCTGGATTTGCGCTTGGCCCGGGGGCGCGGCGAGTGGGCCGGGATGCTGCGCATCACCCGCCTGCTCGAAAAACACAAGGCGCTGACTGCCGCTCAGGCACTGCCGTTGCGCTTGCGTGCGCAACGCGGCATGCTCGACGGCATGCAGGACGAGCCGGCACAACTGGTGCGTTACTGGAAGGACGTGCCGGCGGCGGAACGGCTCGACCTGCCGCTGGCACAGTGTGCCGCGCGGGCGCTCAACAGCGCCGGCGCCTGCGCCGAAAGCGCCCGCCTGATCGAGGATTATCTCGATGACCAGTGGGAATCGGCGCTGCTGGAGGATTACGTCAATTGCGCTGGCGGCGATGTGCTGGGCCGCATCGCGCATTGTGAAAAATGGCTGCACGAACACGCCAACGACGCCGCCTTGTTGCTGGCTCTGGGCCGCCTGTGCGTGCGCCAGCAACTCTGGGGCAAGGCGCAAAGTTATCTTGAGGCTTCGCTGGCCATCGCGGCAAACTGTGCCGTGCATATCGAGCTGGCGCGCTTGTGTGACCAGCTCGAACGGCTCGACGAGGCCAACCGGCATTATCGGGCGGCTGCAAAGTGTATGGCCCCTGGACAGGCCCACCCCTCCCATCCTCCCCTCGCGGGGAGGATGCTGGGGTCGATTTAAACCCAGTCGCGCGGCGGCAGGAAGTCGGTGTAGAGCTGGTCTTCGGGCGTGCCGGGTTCCGGACGCCAGTTGTAGCGCCATTTAACGACCGGCGGCAGCGACATCAGGATCGCCTCGGTGCGCCCGCCCGATTGCAGGCCGAACAGCGTGCCGCGATCCCATACCAGATTGAATTCAACATAGCGGCCGCGCCGGTAAGCCTGGAAGTCGCGTTCGCGTTCGCCGTAGGCGATGTCGCGGCGGCGTGCGCAGATCGGCAGGTAGGCAGCGGTGAAATGATCGCCGACACTTTGTGTCAGGGCAAAGCAGCGCTCGAAGCCGTCTGCGCCAGCGTCGCTCAGGTCGTCGAAGAAGATGCCGCCGATGCCGCGCGGTTCGTTGCGGTGCTTGAGAAAGAAATATTTATCGCACCATTGCTTGTAGCGGGCGTGGGTGTCGGTACCGAAAGGCGCCAGGGCGTCCTTGCAGGTCTGGTGGAAATGCACCGCATCCTCGATGACGCCGTAATAGGGGGTGAGGTCCATGCCGCCGCCGAACCACCAGACCGGCGCTTCGCCGGCCTGCGTCGCGCTGAAGCAGCGCACGTTCAGGTGCGTGGTCGGGCAATACGGATTGCGCGGATGCAGCACCAGCGAGACGCCCATGGCTTCCCAGCTTCTGCCGGCGAGTTCGGGACGGTGCGCGGTCGCCGAGGCGGGCAGTTTGTCGCCGGTGACGTGCGAGAAATTGACGCCGCCGCGCTCGAAGAAATCGCCTTCCTCAATGAGGCGGGAAATGCCACCGCCGCCTTGCGGTCGTTTCCATTCATCACGCAGAAAGGGCTTGCCGTCGAAGGCCGCCAGCTCAGCGACGATGCCGTCCTGCAAGCCGAGCAGGTAGGCGCGAACCGCGCTGCTGTCCATCAGCGCTTGATGGCGCGATATCCAATATCGCGGCGGAACTGCATGCCGTCGAAGCGGATATCGTCGGCAATTTCGTAGGCGCGTTTCTGTGCCGAGCGCACCGTGTCGCCCAGCGCGGTGACGCACAGGACGCGGCCGCCGGCGGTGACGACTTCATTATTACCGTTGAGCGTGGCGCCGGCGTGAAAGACATGGCTGTCGGCAGCTGCTTTGCCAAGGCCGTGAATGACATCGCCGCTGCGCGGGGTGTCGGGGTAATTGTGCGCGGCCAGCACGACGCCAAGCGCGACGCGACGATCCCAGTCGGCCTCGGCCTTATCCAGGTGGCCGTCGATGGCGGCATCGATGAGCGCCACGAGGTCGCTTTTCAGGCGCAGCATGATCGGCTGCGTTTCCGGGTCGCCCATGCGGCAGTTGAATTCGAGCACCTTGATTGATCCATTCGGGCTGCCGTCCGGCTTGATCATCAGGCCGGCGTAGAGGAAGCCGGTGAACAGGATGCCGTCCTTCTCCATGCCATGGATGGTCGGCATGATCACCTCGCGCATGACGCGGGCGTGGATGGCGGGGGTCACGACCGGCGCCGGCGAGTACGCGCCCATGCCGCCGGTGTTGGGGCCGGTGTCGCCATCGCTTAAGCGCTTATGGTCCTGGCTGGTGGCGAGCGCCAGGGCATGGTGGCCGTCGGCCATGACGATGAAACTGGCTTCTTCGCCGTCGAGAAACTCCTCGATGACCACCCGGCTGCCTGCCGCGCCCAGCGTGTTGCCGGCCAGCATGTCGTCAATGGCACGGTGCGCCGTAAGCAGGTCCATGGCAACCACCACGCCCTTGCCGGCCGCCAGGCCGTCGGCCTTGATGACGATGGGCGCGCCTTCGGCATCGAGATAGGCATGCGCCGCGGCAGCGTCGGTGAAGGTGCGGAATTTTGCCGTGGCAATGCCGTGGCGGTGCATGAACTGCTTGGCAAAGTCCTTCGAGCTTTCGAGTTGCGCGGCGGCTTGCGTGGGGCCGAAGATGCGCAGGCCGGCAGTGCGGAACGCGTCGACCACGCCAGCGGCGAGCGGCGCCTCCGGCCCGACCACGGTGGCGTGGATGCCATTGTCGCGCGCAAAGGCGATGAGATCGGGGATGGCGGTGATGGGCAGGTTTTCCAGGCCGTCCTCGCGCGCGGTGCCGGCATTGCCGGGAGCGACGTAAACTTTCTGGACCTTCTCCGACTGCGCCAGCCGCCAGGCCAGGGCATGTTCGCGACCGCCGGAACCGATGACAAGTAACTTCATGGCGCCTCCGCCGGGCCGCCCCAAGGAGGCGACGATATAACAAACAGGAAGTCGCGTAGTAGCGGCTGAACCACAGTCACCCCCTTCCGCGGGAAGGGGGCTGGGGGGAAGGGGGTCATAAAGTTAATGACGGAAATGCCGGAAGCCGGTGAACACCATGGCGATGTTGTGCTCGTCGGCGGCGGCGATCACTTCGGCGTCGCGCACCGAGCCGCCGGGCTGGATCACCGCCGTGGCGCCGGCCTGGGCCAGCACGTCGAGGCCGTCGCGGAACGGGAAGAAGGCATCCGATGCGACCACCGAGCCCTTGACGGTCATCTTGTTGTTCTCGGCTTTGATCGCGGCGATGCGCGCCGAATCGACGCGGCTCATCTGGCCGGCGCCAACGCCGACCGTCATGCCGTCCTTGCAGTAAACGATGGCATTCGATTTCACATACTTGGCGACGCGCCAGGCGAACAGCATGTCGCGCATTTCCTGCTCGGTCGGCATGCGCGTGGTGACGATCTTGACGTCGCTCTGGGCGATGCGCCCTTCATCGGCCGTCTGCACCAGCAGGCCGCCACCGACGCGCTTGAAGTCGAAGGCGCCGGTACTGCTGCCCATGGGGACGATCAGCACGCGCAGGTTTTGCTTGGCACCGAAAACCTGGCGTGCCTCGGTGGTGATTTCCGGTGCGATGATGACTTCGGCGAACTGGCCGGCAACCGCTTCGGCAGTGGCTTTGTCGATGGCGCAGTTGAAGGCGATGATGCCGCCAAAGGCCGAGGTCGGGTCGGTCGAGAAGGCGCGCCGGTAGGCTTCTTCGGCGCTGGCGGCGAGCGCCACGCCGCAGGGGTTGGCGTGCTTGACGATGACGCAGGTTGCCGCCGCGTCAGCCGTGCCGAAGGCCTTGACCGCTTCCCAGGCCGCATCGGCATCGCCGATGTTGTTGTAGGAAAGCTCCTTGCCCTGCAATTGCTGGTAGCTGGCGATGCTGCCCGGCACAGTAACCGGCTCGCGATAGAACGCGGCCTGCTGGTGCGGATTCTCGCCGTAGCGCATGGTATCGGCCTTGTCGAAGGCCAGTTGCAAACGCGCGGGGAAGGTGGTTGGCTGGTTGTCGGCGTCGAGGCTGGTAAGCCAGTTGGCGATGGCGCCATCGTAGCGCGCCGTGTGCACAAAGGCTTTCTTGGCGAGCGCGAAGCGCGTGGCGTAGGAGATCGCGCCGCCGTTGGTCTTCAACTCGTCGACGATGCCGGCGTAGTCGGCCGGTTCGGTCACCACCGCGCAACCCCCACTCTCGTTGCCATGATTCTTGGCCGCGGCGCGCACCATGGTCGGCCCGCCGATGTCGATATTCTCGATGGCGTCAGCCAGCGTGCAGTCCTTTTTCGCAATGGCCTGCTGGAAGGGATAAAGGTTCACCACGACCAGGTCGATGGGCGGAATGCCGTGTTTTGCCATTGTCGCGGCATGCTCGGCATTGCCGCGGATGCCGAGGATGCCGCCATGCACCTTGGGATGCAGGGTCTTGACGCGACCGTCGAGCATTTCGGGGAAGCCGGTGTAGTCGGAAACGTCGGTGACAGCGAGGCCGGCATCGCGCAACAGCTTGGCGGTGCCGCCGGTAGACAGCAGCTTGATGCCGAGCGCGGCGAGTTCGCGCGCAAAGTCGACGGCGCCATGTTTGTCGGAAACGCTGATAAGAGCCTGGGTTACGTTCATGTCTTCACCTGTTCAGGAGGGGTTGTCCAAGTTGTATTGGGCGAGTTTGCGCCGCAGGGTGCTGCGGCTGATGCCGAGCATTTCGGCGGCGACGGTCTGGTTGCCCTTGGCCTGCTTCATGACGACCTCAAGCATGGGCGGTTCGACGCTGGCGATCACCATGTCGTAAATGGCGTGTGGCGATTCGCCATCCAGGTCGCGGAAATATCGGTTGAGATTGCGACGAATGCAATCGGCTAGTTCATTGCTCATGCAGCATCCATATACGTTAGCTGGTCATTGGCGGCGCCAAGAAAGAATTCATCCGCGGCATCCAGTTGCGCAGCAACGGTGTCCAGCTGGTTCATCGCATGGCGGAAGTGCGCCGCGCCAGCGATGCCCTTGGTGTACCAACTGATGTGCTTGCGGGCGATCCTGACCCCGGTCTCCTCGCCATAGAAGTCATACAGGTCGGCGAGATGGGCGCGCAGGATGGTGTGGATCTCGACAAAAGTCGGCGCTGGCAGGACGGCGCCGGTGGCGAGGAAATGCTCGATCTCGCGGAACAGCCAGGGGCGGCCCTGAGCCGCGCGCCCGATCATGACGCCATCGGCGCGGGTGTAGTCAAGTACTTCGCGGGCTTTCCGCGGGCAGGTGATGTCGCCGTTGGCGATGACCGGAATCTTCACTTGCGACTTCACCAGCGCAATGGTGTCGTATTCGGCCGCGCCCTGATACTGGTCGGCACGGGTGCGGCCGTGGATGGCGATGGCGCGTACGCCACAATCTTCGGCAATGCGCGCGATGTTCGGCGCGTTCTTGTTGGTGCTGTTCCAGCCGGTGCGGAACTTCAGGGTCACCGGGGTTTCCGGCACGGCAGCCACCACGGCATCGAGAATCCGCGCCACCAGCGGTTCGTTCTGCATCAGCGCCGAACCGGCCATGACGTTGCAGATCTTCTTGGCCGGGCAACCCATGTTGATGTCGACGATCTGGGCACCGCGCTCGACGTTGTAGCGTGCGGCCTGTGCCAGCAAAGCCGGGTCGGCACCGGCGATCTGCACGACGATCGGATCGACCTCGCCGCTATGGTCGGCGCGTCGCCGCGTCTTGGCGCTGCCGTAAAGCAGCGAGTTGGAGGTGACCATCTCCGAAACTGCCAGCCCGGCGCCGAGCTTCTTGCACAGCTGGCGGAAAGGCCGATCCGTCACCCCGGCCATCGGTGCGACGAACAGATTATTGCGCAGCGTGAAGCCGAGATAGTCCATTGCGGTTAGGGAAGAGTGGCCGGACGGGGGAGGGCGAGAATTTTACTACTGTCGCCTGAAAATGTGCAGCGAGAGTATCTGGTGGTGGACGCACGCGGAGTCGCGTGTTTCCCCCATGCGCCGCCGACTACCAGGCGCGCGCGCCGAACATCATGCGGCGGGCGACGAAGGAACGCAGCGGTGGCAGCAAGTCGAGTGCCAGCAGGGCGGCGCCGCGGGCGTGGGCGAGCGGCGGGAAGTCGTTGGAAAAGAGGCGGGTCAGGCCGTCGGTGAAGCGGATCGTCGCGTGGCGATCGAGGCGGCGGCCGGCGGCGTAATTTGCCAGTGCCGCGGCGTTGCCCGGATCGCCCGCGCAAGCGGGGTCACCCAGTGCCTGGGCGAGGTCCCGGATGTCGCGCAGGGCCAGGTTGAAGCCCTGGCCGGCAACCGGGTGCAGGGTCTGGGCGGCATTGCCGATCCAGACCTGACGCGCGGCGACGACTTGCGCGCGGTAGCGCAGGCCGAGCGGGTAGCTGACGCGCGGGCCGACAGTGGCAAAAGTGAGTCGCGTGCCGAACTGGTTTTGCAGCCGGGCCAGAAAATCGGCATCGCCCTGCGCGGCGAGTTGTATGGCATCGGCGGTGCTGCAGGTGAAGACGACGGCGTACTGGTTGCCTTTGTCCTTGCCATAGGGCAACAGCGCCAGTGGCCCGTCCGGAGTGAAGCGCTCCCATGCGGTGTGGTGGTGCGGCTCGCGGGTGGTGGCCGTGCACAGCACGGCGCGCTGATCGTAGTCGCGCACGGTGGCGGCGTCGTCCGCCACGGCACCTTCGGCCCAGGCGGTGAGCGCGTACTGCGCCGTAGCGCCAGTGCCGACTTTTTGCTGGTCGTGGTAGGTGATCCCCGCCTGGGCAACCGCGGCATCCAGCTCCGCGGCGAGTGCGCCGGCATTAAGCACGTAGCCCAGTGCCGGCACGCCTTCATCGCGCGCCGTCAGCCTGGTGCGGCCCAGTCGCCCGCGTTGCGAGATGTGGATGGTGTCGATGGCGGTTGCCGAGACGCCGTGCCAGACACCGAGGCGTTCGAGGATCTGGCGCGTGCCGTAAGAGAGTGCAAGAATCCGCTGGTCATTCTTTGCCGCGCCGCGCGCGCGGGCGTCGAAAATCTCGCTGGCGATGCCTTGCTGGTGCAACGCCAGAGCCAAGGCCATTCCCGCTGGCCCGCCGCCGACAATCGCAACCATGTCAGCCACCGCGGCCCTCGGCCATCAAGGCTTCGATGTCGGCGATGGCCTTCGGTGCGGCGGCGGTGATGATTTCGCAGCCGCGTGCTGTCACCAGCGCATCGTCCTCGATGCGCACGCCGATGTTCCAGAACGCCTCGGGCACATCGACGGCCGGGCGGATGTAGCACCCCGGCTCGACGGTCAGCAGCATGCCGGGTGCCAAAACGCGCCAGTCATCGCCGCTGCGGTAGGTGCCGGCGTCGTGCACGTCCATGCCCAGCCAGTGGCCGGTGCGGTGCATGTAGAAGCGTTTGTAGGCCTCCGATTCGATCACGCCGTCAAGGCTGCCTTCGAGCAGCTTCAGGTCGAGCATGCCCTGAGCGAGCACTTGCACTGCGGCGGTGTGCGGATCGAGAAAGGTCGCGCCGGGACGGATGGCGGCAATCGCTGCCGCTTGTGCGTCAAATACCAGATCGTAGATGTCGGCCTGCGGGCCGGAAAAACGGCCGTTAACCGGAAAGGTCCGCGTAATGTCGCTGGCATAGCCGTCGACCTCGCAGCCGGCGTCGATCAGCAGCAGGTCTCCCGCCCGCAGGGCCTGGTGGTTTTCCACATAATGCAGGATGCAGGCATTGGCGCCGCCGGCGACAATCGGCGAATAGGCCGGGTACTGGCTGCCGTGGCGGCGGAACTCATGCAGGAACTCGGCTTCGACTTCGTATTCGAATTTTCCGGCTGCGGTAAACCGCATGGCGCGCCGATGCGCGGTGCAGGCGATGGTGGCGGCCTTTTGCATCAGGGCGATTTCATATTCGTCCTTGACGAGGCGCATCTCGTCGAGCCGGGCGCGCACGTCATGAATGACGGACGGGGCGCTCTTGCCGGCGCGCGCCTGGGCGCGAACCGTGTTTAAAGCAACAGCGATGCGCGCATCCCAGCCGGCGTCATGACCGAGCGAGAACCATAATGAGGGCTGGTCGGCCAGCAGTTCCGCCAGCTTGCTGTCGAATTCCTTGATCGAATGGGCCGCGTCGCAGCCGAAGGTTTCGCGCGCCGCCGCTGGGCCATGGCGGAAACCATCCCAGATTTCCTTGTCGACGTCCTTGTCACGGCAGAACAGGATGGATTGCGGTTTCTCGCCGGCAACCAGCACCAAGATGGCCTCGGGTTCGGGGAAGCCGGTCAGGTAATGAAAATAGCTGTCGGCGCGATAGGGGAAGCTGGTGTCGCGATTGCGCAAACGCTCCGGTGCGGTGGGGATGACCGCCACACCGGACTGCATGTGTTCGAGCAGTGAAAGTCGGCGCTGGGCAAATGGTGAAATGAGCGGCGTGATGTCCATGGATTTGATCCTAGCATGCGTGCTGCAACTCGGTATCGAGGGCGGCGAGTCGTTCGGGGGTGCCGACATCGACCCAGCGACCGCGGTGATGTTCGCCGCTGATCTGTCCGGCGGCTATGGTTTCAAGCAGCAAAGGAGCGAGTTTGGCTGCCTGGCCACGGACCATGCCGGCGAAGAGTGACGGCCGATAGATGCCGATGCCGCTGAAGGTTAATTTGGCCGCACTGTTAACAGTGACCATCCCATTGACCAGCGCGAAGTCGCCGGCGGGGTGCTGGGGCGGATTGTCGACCAGCACCAGGTGCGCGAGATGGTTCGGAGCGAGTGCGGCAGGGGCGCGGCGGACATCCCAATCGCAGAAGATGTCGCCATTGATGACCAGGAACGGTGCATTGTCATTTGCCGGATCCAGCAGGGGCAGGGCATTGGCGATGCCTCCGGCCGTTTCGAGGGCGCCGGCCGGTTCCGCGGAATACTGGATGGCGAGCCCCCAGGCAGCGCCGTCGCCAAGCAGGGCTTCAATCTGGTAGCCGAGATGCGCATGGTTGATGACGATCTCGCGCCAGCCGGCGCGTGCCAGTCGTTCGAGATGCCAGACAATTAAAGGTTTTCCGGCGACCGGCAGGAGTGGCTTGGGGCACCGGTCGGTGAGCGGGCGCATGCGCTCGCCACGGCCGGCCGCGAGAATCATGGCTTTCATGTTCTCGCCGGGCCGCCCCAAGAGGACTCAATTGCCAAATGAGGCCCCCCCGTCACCCCTTCGGGTGATTTCATGGGGGGCAGCGAGTCGAATTTGTGACTGAAGGAAATCCCTGTGGGACGAGCGTGGGGGGCCATTATTCAGAAGGTATAACCAACCTGTACTTGCCGGTTTTCCAGCTGATCGAGCAGGCGCAGCAGCGGAAACAACTCACCGTAACGCGCGCAGGCCGTGCGCAGATATTTGGCCACCAGCGGCATGTCCTTGAGGTAGCCGTCCTTGCCATCGCGATGGCACAGGCGGGCGAAGATGCCCAACACCTTGACATGCCGTTGCACGCCCATCCATTCGTAATCGCGAAAGAAGTCGCCGAAGTCGGCGCGCACCGGCAGGCCGGCCTTTCTGGCCTTTTCCCAGTAGCGCGCCAGCCAGTCGAGCGAACGTTCCTCGTCCCATTCGATGTAGGCGTCCTTGAGCAGCGAGACGAGGTCGTAGCTGATCGGGCCGTAGACGGCATCCTGGAAATCAATCACGCCTGGCGCCGCAGCAGTGGCCATCAGGTTGCGCGAGTGATAGTCGCGGTGTACATAAACTTGTGGCTCGGCCAGATTGACGGCGAGGATCTTTTCAAACACGGCCGCCAATGTGTTGCGTTGTTCGTTGCCGAAATTGATCGGCAGATGCTTGTCGATGTACCAGTCGGGAAACAGATCGAGTTCGCGCTTGAGCAATGCACGGTCATAGGCAGGCAAGGCATCCGGCCGGCTGGCGCGCTGAATGTCGAGCAACGTGTCGATGGCGGCGCGGTACAGTGTGTCGGGGTCACTGGCGGCGTTGAGCGCAGCAAGATAGGTCGTCGATCCAAGGTCTGAAATCAGCAGAAATCCCCGCGCCAGATCCTGCGCCAGAACTGCCGGCACGTTGGCGCCGGCACTGCTGAGCAATTGCCGCACATGCAGCCAGGGGCGAACGTCTTCATGCGCTGGCGGCGCGTCCATGACAATCAGTGTCGCGCCATCGCTAAACGTGACACGCAGATAGCTGCGGAAGCTGGCGTCATTGGAGGCGGGCGCCAGGGTAAAAAGTCGCTCAGGGAATTGTGCCGCCAGCCAGTCCTGAATTAGCTTGATCCGCTCCACGCAAGGCATCCTGCTTGATTCGCTCAAATGATAGAATCGCAAATTCTACCATTGGCTTAGCTGGCACCAGGGCGTGGGCGCCCGGGCACCCCGGCGCTCAGCACGGATAAAAATACGGCAACGATGTTATTGGCATGGCTTCGGCGGGCGGTGAAAACAGTGGGCTGGCTGGCGTTTGCCAGCACCAGTGGTGCCATTGCGACCAGCGGTATTGCCCTGGCCAGCGATAGTCTGCCAACCCTGCGCGTTGATCCTGCGCTATTGGGCGACGCCCCCCTCAAGCCTGCGCCAGCCAAGGCTGCACCGCCGGTGCGGCAACCGCCTGTGCAAACCACGGTAACGACGCAGCCAGCAGAACAATCCGAATCAGACAAGAGCGCCAATCAGGCAGGGCAAATTGAGGGCCAGGCTGCTGCCACCGGGGCGGTCAAACCGGTCGACCCGAAAGGCGGCGTGGCAGCGGTGAGTCCGGTAATGCCGCCTGCCGCGGCGGCGGCCCCCGCCAAGCCAGTGACCGCTACGCCACGCCCGGCGGGCATCGCTGTGCCGGCCCTGGCTGCCGCTCCGGGGGGCAATACCGCAGTCAAAGGCCCGCAAAATCTGCCTTCGCTGCGCGTCGATCCGGGCCTTTTGGGTGCCGCCGCGCCAGCGCCGCGGTTAGCGGAGCGCCCGCCCGAAGTGGCAGAACGTCCTGCCTTGGCGCCCCTGTATTCCGCCCACGTCGCGGCAGGTGTCATTGCCGGTTTCCCGCCCCGATCAGATCCGCCGATTGACAAAAAAACCGCACCGACCCAGGTGACGGCGCGCAACATCAGCGGCGTCAACGAGATCGAGGTGACCGCCGCGGGCGATGCTGAACTCAAACGCGCCGACGATATTCTGCGGGCCGAGCGTATCATTTACCGCCAGGCCGAGGATGAAGTGGAGGCGATTGGCGACGTGCGTCTGACGAATCCCGATGCCATTATCACCGGTCCCCGTTTGCGCATGCGCATGGCAGACAGCACCGGCGAATTCGAGTCCCCGGCTTACATTATCAAAAGCCAGCCGAAGGAGATTCCCGAACCGGCGCTGACCATGGGCGGATTGCCGGCCGTCGGCCCGAAAGGCAAGGTCTTCGCAACGACCGGGAAAATGCTGTTATCCCCGCCGGTGATCGCGAGCGGTTCTGCCGACCGCATCGAGTTTCGTGGCGAGGATCTGTACCACCTGAAGAAAGCGACCTACAGCACCTGCGCGTCGAACGAGCGCGACTGGGAACTGGTTGTCGATGAACTTGATCTCGATTACACCACGGCGACCGGCGAGGCGCGCCATGCCACGGTGCGCTTCAAGGACGTGCCACTCCTGTATACCCCCTGGCTCAGCTTCCCGCTCGACAATGCGCGGAAGAGCGGCCTGCTGACGCCGACGATCGGCACCACCAGCAAGAGCGGCCTCGAGATCACGATGCCGTGGTACTGGAACATCGCGCCCAACATGGATGCGACCATCGCACCGCGCCTGATGACGCGCCGCGGTTTGCAACTCAACACCGAGTTCCGTTATCTCGACTACACCTACAGCGGCCAGGCGCGTGTCGAATACCTGCCTGATGACAGGCTGGCGCAGCGTGATCGCTATGGCTATGCGCTGCTCCACAATCAGACGCTGGGTCATGGTTTCTCGGCAGCAGTGAACCTCAATGGCGTTTCCGACGACAATTATTTCAGCGACCTGTCGACACGCGTGGCGGCCGTATCGCAGGGCAACCTGCTGCGCCAGGGTATCTTGAGCTACGGCGGGCCCTGGTACAGCGCCGCATTGAATGTGCAAACCTATCAGACCCTGGCGGATCTGCCGTCGCCGTATCGCCGCCTGCCTCAGTTGACCGGGACGGCCAACCGTTACGACCTGCCGCTCGGACTGGCGTTCAACATGAATGCGGAGTATGTGAACTTCGATCATCCGACTGAATTGCTCGGCAAGCGCACCACCCTTTATCCGCAACTGTCGTTGCCGCTGACCACCGCGGCATTCTGGCTGACGCCGAAAGTCGGTTTTCATTCCACCAGCTATCAGTTGAGCGGGCAGGAGCGACTGGCGGCGGCGGATTACCGGAAGAATGTGCCGACCAAGCAGGATCGCGCACTGCCGATCTTCAGCGTCGACGGTGGGTTTGTCATGGAACGTGACACCCATTGGTTCGACCGCGCGCTGCTGCAGACGCTCGAACCGCGCGCTTACTATCTGTACGTGCCGACGCGCGACCAGAGCGCCGTGCCCATCTTTGACACGGGCATTGCCAGCTTCAGCCATGCCCAGATGTTCGCTGAAAACCGCTATGCCGGCGGTGACCGCATTGCCAATGCCAACCAGATCACCCTGGCAGTGACTTCGCGCCTGCTTGATCCGACCAGTGGCGCGGAACTATTACGTGCCACGCTCGGTCAGCTGCATTACTTCACGCTCCAGGAGGTGACCCTGCCGGGCGAGACGGCGCGCACCGGACGTACGGCGGACATTCTGGCCGCGCTATCTGGCATGGTGATGCCCAAGACCTATGCCGATTTTGGCTGGCAATACAATCCCCGCGACAAGCTTACCGAACGGCTGGCAGTCGGCGGGCGGTACCATCCGGCACCGGGCAAGATATTCAACGCGGGTTACCGCTATTCCCGCGATCTGCTCGGTCAGATCGACGTGTCCGGCCAGTGGCCGCTCGCCGGGGTGCTGGGTGCTGGCTGGCATGGGGTGGGCCGTTACAATTATTCGACCAAGGAGAAGCGGGTCATCGAAACCATTGCCGGCCTTGAGTACAACGCCGGCTGCTGGGTCGGGCGCTTCGTTGTGCAACGCCTGGCCACCATCGCCGACAAGCCGACCACTGCCATGTTCTTCCAGCTCGAACTCAACGATTTCTCGCGCATCGGTTCCAACCCGCTGGAACTTCTCCGGCGCAACATTCCTGGCTATGGTGTTATCAATCAACCCACTGCAGACCCGGTATTCGCCGCCCAATAAATTGCTCCATAACCCGACTGATTGCCCATGAGATTTCTGCCCTTATTCCTGGTGTGCCTGGCATTGTTACCGTCGCTTGCCGCGGCACAAACCCGCCAGTCCGTCATGCCGATTGCCATCGACCGGGTGATCGCTGTCGTTAATGACGAAGTCATTACGCAGCATGAGTTGCGCGACCGCCTGGCCAATGTCGAGCGCCAGTTGCGGCAGCGCGGCACGCCCCAGCCGCCGCGCGACGTGCTGGAAAAGCAGTTGCTGGAACGGCTGATCGTGGATCGCCTGCAAAAGCAATTCGCCAACGAAACCGGCCTGCGCATTGCGGATGCCGAGCTCGATGTCGCCCTGCGGCGCATTGCCGAGAACAACCGCATGTCGCTTGCCGAATTTCGTGCCGCCCTTGAGCGGGATGGCATTGAATGGCGGCGTTTCCGCGAAGAGATTCGCGACGAAATGACTATTTCCCGGTTGCGCGAGCGCGAAGTTGAAAATCGCATTGTCGTTTCCGATGGCGAGATCGACAATTATCTCGCCCACCCGGAACAGGCCAACCAGTCCGCGCTGGTTGCGCTCGGCCATGTCATCGTGCGCGTACCGGAGCAGGCTGATCCCATCAAGCTGGCCCAGTTGCGCGCGCGCGCCGAAGAGGCTTTGGCACGCATCAAGGCCGGGCAGGATTTCGGCCAGGTCGCCGCCAGTTATTCCGAGGCGGCCGACGCCATGTCCGGTGGCTTGCTGGAACCGCGTCCGGCCGACCGGCTGCCCATCCTTTATGCTGATGCCATTGCCGGGCTTAAGCCCGGCGAGACGAGCGGCATCCTGCGCAGCCCGGCGGGCTTCCATATCGTCAAGTTGATCGAGCGGCGCGGTGGCAGCATGGTCGGCGCTACCATTCGCCAGACGCGCGCCCGGCATATCCTGCTCAAGGTCAATGAACTGGTGTCGTCCGAAGAGGCACGCCACAAGCTGGCCGGTCTCAAGGAGCGGCTGGACAACGGCGCCGATTTCGCCGAATTGGCACGCCTGCACTCGAACGACCTGTCGGCGGCCAAGGGTGGTGATCTGGGCTGGCTGTATCAGGGCGATACCGTACCCGAATTTGAGCGGGCAATGGATGCCATGAAGATCGGCGAAACCAGCGCCCCGGTGCAATCGCCGTTCGGCTGGCACCTGATCCAGGTGCTGGAGCGCAAGAACGCCGAAGCGGGCGACGAACGCAAGCGTCTGGTAGCCAAGCAGGCCCTGCGCGAGCGCAAGTCCGACGAGGCCTACGAAGACTGGTTGCGGCAGTTGCGCGACCGCGCCTATGTCGAGTATCGACTTGAAGAGCGCTGAGCGCTGTGCGCTGAACCAGCATCCCGCCGCACCTGACCGCGGCGCGCAGCCCGCGCCGTTCCCGGTGTGGGGCCGGCTCGCTGGCGGCGTGCCGGTCATTGCTGTCACCTCGGGCGAACCGGCCGGCATTGGCCCGGAAATCTGCCTCGCACTGGCGGACTGCAATTTGCCGGCACGCATTGTGGTGCTGGGCGACGCAGCCCTGCTGGCCGCCCGGGCGCGCCAATCGGGACTGAGCCTGGAACGACTCGACATCCTGCATGTGCCGCTGGCCGCACCCAGCCAGCCGGGTTTTCCGGACGTGGCGAACGCACCTTATGTGCTGGCGCTGCTCGATCGTGCGCTGGCGGGCTGTCGCTCCGGTGAATTTTCCGCCATGGTCACCGCGCCGGTACACAAGGGCATCATCAGCGACGCCGGCATACCCTTCACCGGCCATACCGAGTATCTGGCGGAAAAAACCGGCACACCGCGCGTGGTGATGATGCTGGCCGGCGCCGGCTTGCGCGTGGCACTGGCGACCACGCATTTGCCGTTGAAGGATGTCGCCGCCGCCATTACGCCGGCAGAACTGGAAACGACACTGCGCATCCTCCACGCCGATCTGTACAGCAAGTTCGGTTTCGACAAGCCGCGCATCCTCGTGGCGGGACTTAATCCGCATGCCGGCGAGGGCGGCCACATGGGGCGCGAGGAGATCGAGGTGATCGTGCCGGTGCTGGAGAAATTGCGCGCGGAGGGCATGAACCTGATCGGCCCGCTGCCGGCCGACACCCTGTTCACCAAAAATGTGCTGGCCGGCTCGCACGCCCAACTGGCGATGTACCACGATCAGGGGCTGGGGGTGCTGAAGTACGCGGCCTTCGACGAGGGCTACAACGTCACGCTGGGTCTGCCGATCATTCGCACATCGGTCGACCACGGTACCGCGCTCGACCTGGCGGGCACCGGCAAGGCCTCTACAATCAGCCTGTTTTCCGCAGTTGCGGCAGCGATCGACATGAGTCGTATGGCCCCCATCCCCCCCGCCCCCCTTCCCGGGGAAAGGGGGTGACTGTTGCTCGCTGCGCTCGAATATCATGGGCGGCTCCGGGTAGTCTGCGCTGCGGATCGCCCCTCCGGCGCGTGACGGCCCGGCTTGAGGCGGCCCGGCGCCGGGCCTGCGCCATTGCCACATTCCAAGCGGAGGTGGCATGAAGGGGCACCAGCCGCGCAAGCGGTTTGGGCAGAACTTCCTCGTTTCACCGGGCGTCATCCGCAAAATTGTCGATGCGGTTGCCCCGCGCGCGGGCGATACCGTGGTGGAGATCGGGCCGGGGCTGGGTGCACTGACGGAGCCCTTGCTCGAACGACTGGAACATCTGCATGTCGTCGAAATCGACCGCGACCTGATCGCGCGCCTGCACCAGCGCTTTCCTGCCGAACGACTGACCATCCATGCCGGTGATGCGCTGGAATTCGACTTCGGCGCGCTGAAAGCGGCAGGCCCCCTCAAGATTGTCGGCAACCTGCCTTACAACATCTCCAGTCCCTTGTTGTTCCATCTGGCCGAATACGCCGCGGTGGTGAGCGAGATGCACTTCATGCTGCAAAAGGAAGTGGTTGACCGCATGGTGGCCGCGCCTGGCGGTGGCGACTATGGCCGGCTGTCGGTGATGCTGCAATACCGCTATAGCATGGAGCGACTGTTCGTCGTGCCGCCGGGTTCGTTCAACCCGGCACCAAAAGTCGATTCGGCAGTGGTGCGCATGATTCCGCGAAAAGTCGGTGTGACCGAAGGAAATCCCCGTGGGACTGGTGAGACGGCGATTGACCACGCGTTGTTCGCCCGTCTGGTGCAGGCAGCCTTTTCCCAGCGGCGCAAGATGCTGAGAAACACGCTGAAGGAATTTGGCGGCGAGGCCTTGCTTGAAGCGCAGGGTTTTGCGCCGACGGCGCGCGCCGAAACGCTGGCGGTTGCCGACTTTGTGCGCCTGGCAAATGTGCTGACTGCGCAGACGCAAACAAAATAACCCCCGGAGGAGGCGATTCCCCGGGGATTATCTTGTGCTGCTTAGCGTGAAACGCTCCCTGCCTGTCATGCCGGCGCAGGCCGGTATCCAGAAGAAAATCACTGGATTCCAGGGCAAGCCCGGAATGACGGGTTTCATGATCAGGGATAGTGGCAATTGCCGTGATCGGCTCAGTCCGCCTGCTTGCGCAGGAAAGCCGGGATATCGTACTTGTCCATGCCGGTATCTGACATGGCTTGCGCGCGATTGTCGCCCCTGCTGCGATTGCTGACGAACATGCCTTCCAGGTCGAGGCTTCCAGTGGTGCCAGTGGTACCCGCGGTGGCAGCCGACATGCCGGTGCCGAGCGGCAGGTTGTCGGTACCGGTGCGCAGGCCGAGCCCCTCGGTGACATAGGCTTTCAATTCCGGCTTGCGTCGCGCCAGTGCCGTTGAGCCGAGGCCGGTTGCGACGACCGTTACGCGCAACTGGTCTTCCATCGCATCGTCGAACACCGCGCCGCAAATTACGGTGGCGTCAGGCGCGGTGTAATTGCGGATGGTGGCCATCACTTCCTTGTATTCCTTGAGGCCGAGCGAGCCGCTGGCGGTGATATTTACCAGCACGCCACGTGCCCCGGAGAGCTCGATGCCTTCCAGCAGCGGGCTGGCAACGGCGGACTCGGCGGCGAGGCGGGCGCGATCGACGCCGGCTGCGGCGGCCGAACCCATCATGGCCTTGCCCATCTCGCCCATCACGGTACGCACGTCTTCAAAGTCCACATTCACCAGGCCCGGCACGTTGATGATTTCGGCGATGCCACCAACGGCATTCTTCAGCACGTTGTCGGCCGACTTGAAGGCGTCGAGCATGCTGACTTCCTCGCCGAGTACTTCCATCAGTTTTTCGTTGAGGACGACGATCAGCGAATCGACGTGCAGCCCGAGCTCGGCCAGTCCTTCTTCGGCGAGCTTGTTGCGGCGCCCTTCGAACTCGAATGGCTTGGTGACGACGGCCACCGTCAGGATGCCCAGCTCGCGCGCCACTTCGGCGATGATCGGCGCGGCGCCGGTGCCGGTGCCCCCGCCCATGCCCGCGGTAATGAAGGCCATGTGCGCGCCAGCGAGTGCCTCGGCAATTTTCTCCCGCTCGTTCTGCGCATGCTCGCGGGCACGCTCCGGCTTGCCGCCCGCGCCAAGGCCGGGGCCGAGTTGCAGCTTGGTGCCGGCCGAGGAGTTCTTGAGCGCCTGGGCATCGGTGTTGCAGCAGATGAATTCCACGCCGCCAACGTTTTCCCGGATCATGTGTTCGACGGCATTGCCGCCGGCGCCGCCGACCCCGATCACCTTGATGATGGTGGTGTTTGGGTCCCTATCGATTATTTCAAACATATCGCCTCTCCTTGTTGCAAAAAAATTAATCGGACAAATTCAATTCATGGCCCCGGTTTGCGGGGGATAAACAAGGGGAGGTCTCCCCTTGTTCGTACTCTTGATCTTTAACGTGAAAGCCATGGCTTTCACGTTAAAGATTCCGTGCAAACCAGGCGCGCATGCGCGTCACGGCCTGTCCCATCGTCATCGGGCCCTGGTCCTTGAGCCCGCGCTGTTTCTGTGCCACACCTTCCATCAGCAATCCCATCGCCGACGCGTAGCGGGGGTTTTTCACGAAGTCGCGCAGGTTGCCTGAGTAATGCGGCATGCCGACCTTGACCGTGTTGTGGAAGATTTCTTCGCCAAGCTGCGTCATGCCCGGCATCTGTGCGGTGCCGCCGGTCAGCACGATGCCGGCGCGCAATAAACGCGCGTAGCCGCTTCTGACCAGTTCGTCCTGCACCTTCTGAAAAATTTCCTCGACGCGCGGCTGGATGAAGCCCGCCAGCGTCTGGCGCGACAGGCTGGAGGCCGGCCGTTCGCCGACGCCCGGTACTTCGAGCATCTCTTCCGGATCGGCCAGCTGCTGCAGCGCAACCCCGTAGCGCAGCTTGATTTCTTCGGCGTCCTGGGTCGAGGTGCGCAGCGCAATGCCGATGTCGGCGGTGATCTGATCGCCGGCGATGGAGATGACCGCGGTGTGGCGGATGGCACCCTGACTGAAGACGGCAATGTCGGTGGTGCCGCCGCCGATGTCGACCAGGCAGACCCCCACGTCCTTTTCGTCCTCGGTCAGCACCGCATTGCCAGACGCGAGTGGTTGCAGCACCAGATCGACCACTTCCAGTCCGCAGCGGCGCACGCACTTGACGATGTTCTGCACGGCAGTGACGGCGCCGGTGACCAGGTGTACCTTCACCTCCAGCCGCTTGGCATCCATGCCGATCGGTTCTTTCACGCCGTCCTGGCCATCGACGATGAATTCCTGCACCAGCGTGTGGAGAATCTGGTCGTCGGCCGAAATCGGCGTGGCATTGGCGGCCTCGATGGCGCGCGCGACATCGAATTGCGTGACCTCCTTGTCGCGCACCACGGCCATGCCGTTGGAATCCTTGCTCTTGATGTGACCACCGGCGATGCCGGTATAGACCTCGCGGACCTTGCAGCCGGCCATCATTTCCACCTCGGCGATGGCTTTCGAAATGCTGCTCACGGTTGCCTCGATATTGACCACCACGCCCTTTTTCAAGCCGCGCGTGTCCTGGGTGCCCTGCGTGCCGATGCCGAGAATGGCGAGTTGCCCTTCCTGGTTCAGTTCGGCGACGATGGCGACAATCTTCGAGGTGCCGATGTCGAGGCCGACGATCAGGTCGCGGTGTTTTTCATTGCTCATGACTTCCGTCCTGCAGATTCTGTCCGGGTGGACCGGGTGTTTTCCAGGCCACGTAATACAAAGCCATTTGGATAACGCATGTCGGCCACGCGGATGACCCCGACACGCTGGCGCAATGCATCGTAATGCGCGGCGAAGCGATCAAGCCGCTCGCCGAGCGGGTGGCGCGCTTGGTCGCGCCCCAGTTCGACGGCCACGCCGTCATCCAGCCTGATCTGCCAGGCGCGGCGCGGCGACAGCGCGACGGCGTCGATGCGTCTGCCAATGCCGGCCAGCACGCTGTTGAACTCGACATAGCGCTCCAGCAATTCGCGCGCACTGCCCTCGGGGCCGCTCAGTTGCGGCAGTTCCGGAGCACCGCCGGGATGCTCGGCGACAAATATCTCACCCTGGCGATTGACCAGTCCATGATCGCCATTCAAATGCCGCCAGCGCGCCACGGGGTCGTGTTCTTCCAGCGTCAGTTTCAGGCCGTCCGGCCATTGCCGACTCACGGCGGCCTTGCGCACCCAGGGCAGTTTCTCGAAGGCGCTCCGCGCCGCATCGAGGTCTACCGTGAAAAAATTGCCAACCATGATGCCGCGCGCCGCATGCTCCAGTTGTTGCGCGGTCACATGCTGGGGTGACGAGGTCAGCACCAGTTCGCGCAAGGGGAATACCGGTAGCCGCTGCAGGGCCGTCAGTGCCGCCCAGGCCAGGCCGGCCACGGCCAGTACGGTCAGCACGTCGGACAACAGGTTCATCAGCGCCGGCTGGTGCCACAGTCCGGCTGGCGCGCCAGTTGGCGCGTTGCGGGTATTCGCCTGGTGCCTAGCCACAGCGCGCCTCCGCAAGAATCCTCAGCACCAGGGTTTCAAATGAAATGCCGGCGGCGCGGGCGGCCATTGGCACCAGCGAGTGGCTGGTCATGCCCGGTGCGGTATTCATCTCGAGCAGGCTGTAGCTGCCATCGGCAGCGAGGATCAGGTCGGCACGTCCCCAGCCACGACAGTCGAGGGCATCGAATGCCGCCAATACTGTCTTGCCGATGGCCGCTTCGACATCCGCCGGCAGCCCGGCCGGGCAGTGGTAATGCACGACATCGGTGAAATATTTGTTCTGGTAATCGTAGCGGCCTTCCGGCGCCTCGATGCGCACCAATGGCAGCACCTCGCGTCCCAGCACGGCGGCGGTCAGTTCGATGCCGGCAACGAATTCCTCGGCCATCACTTCTTCCTGGCGGCCATCGGGAAGTGTTTGCGCCGCAGCGAAGGCGGCGGAAAATTCGCCGACGTTTGCCACCTTGGTTACCCCGAGCGACGAGCCTTCGCGCACCGGCTTGACGATTAGCGGCAAGCCGAACTCGCCGGCCAGCGCCACGCCTTCGTCAGCCGTCTGGACGCGGCGCGAGCGCGGCGTCGGCACGCCCGCCGCCTGCCAGACCCACTTGGTGCGGATCTTGTCCATGGCCAGCGCCGAGGCCAGCACGCCGCTGCCGGTGTAGGGAATCTGCAGCAGGTCGAGCGCGCCCTGCACCGTGCCGTCTTCACCGGCGCCGCCATGCAGAATGCAGAACACGCGGTCGATGCCCATCCCGGCCAGTTTCCAGATCGGCTGCTCGGCCGGATCGAACGCAAAGGCATCGACGCCGAAATCCTTGAGTGCCGCCAGCACTGCCGCGCCGGAAATTAGCGAAATCTCGCGCTCGGCGGAAGATCCGCCCATCAGCACCGCCACACGACCAAAGTCTTTAGCTTTCAATTCTTTACCCCGAGGATGCGCACTTCGCGCACCAGTTCCACGCCAAATTGTTCCCGCACCGCGACCTGAATTCGGCCGATTAAGCTTTCTATCGCGGCAGCCGTCGCTTTGCCGTCCGGATTAACGATGAAATTCGCATGCTTTTCGGACACCCGCGCGCCGTCCTCCTCGATCCCCTTCAGACCGGCCGCCTCGATGAGTCGTGCGGCATAGTCGCCCGGCGGATTGCGGAACACCGAGCCGGCGTTCGGCAATTGCAGGGGTTGGGTGGCACTGCGCTTTTCGAGCAGTTCCTTGATGCGCGCCCGCGCCGTGGCGCCATCGCCCGCCGGGAAGCGCAGCCAGGCGGCGACGAAGATTTCGTCGGTGGATTCCTTGAGACCGGCGCGCCGGTAAGCGATGGCGAAATCCGCTGGCGTGCGCACGATCAATTCGCCGTGCCGGTTCAACATCTGTACGCGCTCGACGAAAGACCAGGTCTCACCGCCATGGCAGCCGGCATTCAGCGCCAGTGCGCCGCCGAGCGTGCCCGGAATGCCGGCGAGAAATTCAGCGCCGGAGCGGTCGTGCTGCGCGGCAAAGCGCGCCAGCTTGGGCGAGGGCACGCCGGCCTCGGCGTAGATCGTGCCATCCGGCTCAAGGCGCAATTTGTCGAGCGCGCCGTGGGTGAAGATGGCCGTGCCGTCGAAGCCGCCATCGCGGATCAGCAGGTTGGAACCCAGGCCCACCATCAGCAGCGGTTCGTCATGGCGCAGCGTGCCCATGAAGGCGGCCAGATCGGCCAGATCCTGTGGAAAGCAGGCACACGCGACCTTGCCACCGGCACGCCAGGTCACATGCTTAGCCATGGGTTCGTTGCTACGGATTTCCATCAGGGGTTCACCAGTTTGGCCGGTACTGAGCCAATCGAGCCGGCACCGAGGGTGATGACGACATCGCCATCCTGTGCGGCGGCAAGAATCGCTTCCGGCATGGCGGTAATGTCCTCGACGAAGATGGGCTCAAGCTTGCCGGCGACACGCAGCGCACGTGCCAGTGCACGCGCATCGGCAGCGACGATGGGCGTTTCGCCAGCGGCGTACACCTCGGCCAGCAGCAGGGCATCCGCTGCGGAGAGCACCTTGACGAAATCCTCGAAGCAGTCGCGGGTGCGCGTGTAGCGGTGCGGCTGGAAGGCCAGCACGATGCGGCGGCCGGGAAAGGCGCCGCGCGCGGCGGCCAGTGTCGCGGCCATTTCGGTCGGATGGTGGCCGTAGTCGTCGATCAGCGTGAAGCTGCCGCCGCCGGGCCGCCCCAAGGCGGCAGACGCCCCCCCGTGGGGGGCAGCGAGCGGGTCTTGCGAGCGTGGGGGGCCATCCTGGCCCCCGCCGGGAATGGCAATTTCGCCGTAACGCTGGAAGCGGCGGTCGACCCCGTGGAATTCGGCCAGGGCTTTCTGGATCGCCGTATCGCCAGCGCCGACTTCCGTCGCTACCGCAATCGCGGCCAGCGCGTTCCTCACGTTATGCTCGCCCGGCAGGTTGAGCGTGACGGCAAAGCGCGACTCGGTGCCGTTGGTGCGCACACAGTCGAAATGCATGCGGCCGCTGCCGTCAGCGTCAGCCCGCACATTTTCGGCGCGGATGTTGGCTGTCGCTGTGAAGCCATAAGTCACCACCTGCTTGGCGATGGCCGGCAGGATTTCGCGCACGTGCGGATCGTCGATGCACACCACGGCGACGCCATAGAACGGCAGGCGATGAATGAAGTCGACAAAGGCCTGCTTGAGGCGGTCGAAGCTCTGGCCATAGGTGTCCATGTGGTCGGCGTCGATGTTGGTGACGACCGAAATCACCGGGGAAAGAAAGAGAAACGAGGCATCCGACTCGTCGGCCTCGGCGACGAGGAATTCGCCACTGCCGAGACGCGCGTTTGCGTCAGCCGAATTCAGCCGGCCGCCGATGACGAAGGTCGGGTCGAAACCGCCTTCGGCGAGGCAACTGGCGACCAGGCTGGTGGTCGTCGTCTTGCCGTGGGTGCCGGCAATCGCGATGCCCTGTTTGATGCGCATCAGCTCGGCCAGCATCTGGGCGCGCGGCACGACCGGCACATGACGCTCACGCGCGGCGACGACTTCCGGATTGTCTTCCTTGACCGCGGTCGACACCACCACCGCATCGGCGTTCTGCACATTGCCGGCAGCGTGGCCAATGGTGACGCGAACGCCCTTTTCGATCAGTCGGCGCGTCGTTGCTGAAGTCGCGAGGTCGGAACCGCTCACCGTGTAGCCCTGGTTGGCCAGCACCTCGGCGATGCCGCTCATGCCGGCACCGCCGACGCCGACGAAATGGATGCGTTTGACTTTGTGTTTCATGCTTGGAACCTCAATTCACACCACGGAGGGCACGGAGGACACAGAGAAAAGAACAAGAAAATTCGAAAGACCTGGCCGTCGCACACTTTTTGAGTCTGCATCCTGGCTTCATTCGTTTTCCTCCGTGCTCTCTGTGCTCTCCGTGGTGAGTCGATATTTCATTTTTCATTTGCTGGTCTCCCGGCATGCTTGGGCCACGGCCGCCGTCGCCTCAGGTAACGCCAGGGCACGTGCCTTTTCGGCCATTTCGAGCAACTGGGCGCGCGTCAGGTTGCGGATCAGCGCCAGCCGCTCCGCGGTCAATTCATTTTGCGGTAGCAGCATCGCCGCGCCGGCATGCGCCAGGAAGCGTGCGTTCGAGGTCTGATGGTCATCCACGGCATGCGGGAACGGCACCAGGATGCTGGCCACGCCGGCGGCCGCCAGTTCGGCGATGGTCAGCGCGCCGGCACGGCAGATCACCAGATCGGCCCAGGCATAGGCGCCCGCCATGTCTTCGATGAAGGCAGTCGTGTGCGCTTCGACGCCGGCTGCGGCGTAGGCCGCGGCGAGCGCCGCGCTATGCTTTTCGCCAGCTTGGTGGACGACCGCCGGCCGTTCATCCGCAGGTAGCAAGGCCAGCGCCAGCGGCAGCGTTTCATTGAGCGCCTGGGCGCCGAGGCTGCCGCCCAGCACCAGCAGATTCAGCTTCCCGCTGCGTTCGCCATAGCGCAAAGTCGGCGCTGGCAGGACGGCGTCGGCATGCCGCACAGGATTGCCGACCCATTGGCCTTTCTTCCGCACTTCGGGAAACCCGGTCAGCACGCGATCCGCGACGCCGGCCAGCACGCGGTTGGCCAAGCCGGCGATGGAGTTCTGTTCATGCAACACCAGCGGAATGCCGCGCAAGCTGGCCATCATGCCGCCGGGGAAGCTGATGAAGCCG
>JAUXOM010000039.1 GCA_030682175.1 Rhodocyclaceae bacterium | reverse complement strand
CACCTGCATCGGCGCTCTCCGGCGGCAACAACCGCGCCACCGTCCTGTTCCTGAATGCTTCTCCGTACCGTGCCATCGTTCGTCCTTATCGCCCCCAAGTTCAAGATCATATCGGGGCGACAACTATTCTGACGCGGGGGGGTGAAGATGCAAGTGAAGCTGCGTTCCGGCCGCGAAGCGGATGTGGAACCGGCCAAGGGCATCCACGGCACGCTGCTGGTTTCCGGTGCGGGCGACGGGTACTTCCTGCGCGTGCGTCACGGAACGGAGTTTCGGGACTACCGACTGGCCCACTCCGACGTGGAAATCCGGATCGTCGACAACGATGCCTTCTTCTATCGTGCGGGCGATGACCTTTGGCTGGATCACGCGCCAAAGACGCTGGGATTGGAGATCGTGAACGTGGCGGAGGGCACATGAAACAGCGAATTCGCTACTGGAGCGGCACCCTGCTTGCGGACTGGATTCGCGGCACTGCGAAGCCGCATAGCGAAACCGCCGGGGGCTGGCGTGATTGGAAGGAGGATGCGAAAGCCCAAAACCCCCTGCGCTTCTGGCTTGCAGAGGAGTTTCTCGATAAAGCCCAGGACGTTGTCAACTGGCCAATGGACCGACTGCACAATCTGACGTACTGGCTCAACAACCGGTTCGTCGAGCAGACCCACGTGTGCCGCACCGGGCTGAAGAAGGGAGAGTGGCACGAGACCGGCGAGCGAATGCTACATGGCCTGTTCAACGAACTAGACTGGTTCGTAAGCGAGCAGAAATCCTGGATGGAATACATCAGCCATCCTGATCAGTACCGCCACCTTCCGTTCTGGAAGACAACGTGGCCCTTTCGCCACTTCACCAACCTCAACTATCCCGAACTGGGGCTGGCGTACTTGGAGTGGGAGAAGCGCCTGGCTTACAACGAAAGCTGGTATGGCTATCCCGATCGCGAGTTCACGGACGCGGAAAAAGCCAACTACCCGAACTACGGACAGATGACGCCACAAGCCAGGAATGCCAGCGAAATTGGCGAACTCTACAACTGGTGGGTAAATGTCCGCCCGAAGCGCCCGGACCCAATGGATGAGGGCGGCTGGTCCGCCTACTGCGACTACATGCGCGCCAATTATGGCGACGCTGTCCTCCATGAAGACCGTACGGATGAAGATCGCGCCATGAGTAAGCAAGCCCTGGACATGACCAACGAGATCGAGCAAGCCTATGACGATGAAGACACCGTCATGATAAAGCGGTTGATCGAAATCCGCGACTCTCTCTGGACCTGAACGCAATAGTCGCCACCCTCTGCGTGAAGTTTGTATCGGGCACCGGTGCGGATTAGGTAGGCGGTGGTAAGACAGTCAATCGTTTGTTCTGGATTCTCAACACACAGTGGGCCAGAATAATTGCGATTTGGCGCAGCGGAGTTACAGGGTAGGCAGATGTCGGCATGTCGGATTCCTCTTGGTTTCGTGGTATCCGCATAAATCCCGTAACCAAGGGAAGAAGTCAAGGTTGCGAATACGTAGAAGTCAATTTCTGCCTGACTTGCCCGGTCAGATGTGCTATCGTATGACACATCTGATGCGTCACATCTCATGAACATACTTCCCAAGGAATCCCTGCTCGAACAAGAGCGCTTCGAACTGAAGCCAAAATCTGGAGGGGGATTGCTGAGTTACGAGGTCTGGGGATATCAGGAACGCGGAAAGACCATTGTGACCCGCTACAACCTGGCGTACATCAACCATGCCATCTATCGCGGGGACAACGGACGGGTTCTTGGCTTCGATAATGCACATGGTTACCACCATCGCCATTCCATGGGTAAGGTCGAGGCAGTCGAGTTCAACAGTTTTGAAGCAACGCAGGAGCGGTTTCAGCGGGAGTGGATGGAAATCGTTAAATCGGTAGGAGGCAAAAAGTCATGACCAAAGTAGTTATTCGCACCGATGATGTCGACGGCTTCTTCGCGCGGTCAAAAGATGCTGCTCGTCGTGCTGATCGCGGTCAGCCCTTCGATGGCAAGATCACGCTAGCCTTCGAGGATCCACAGCGGATGTTCACCGTTCTGTCGGATGCACGTCGTCGCCTCATGCTTGAGGTTATGCACGAACCGAAGACGATTAACGAGCTAACGCAAAGCCTGCATCGCAACCGATCGGCAATCACCAAGGATGTCGGTCTGTTGGAAAAAGTTGGGCTTGTCGTATCCCAGCGTCTGGCCAATCCAGGACACGGCATCCAAAAGGTCGTGCGCTCGATTGCGCCGAAAATTGAGATGGTAGCGACGTTGGGATAATGATGCAGGAACATGTCAGCGACAAAGGTGTGACCTATGAGTTTCAGGATGCACAGCAACTCCTGATCGACTTTTTCAACGAGGTCGACCGGGTTCTGAAGGAGGCGAGACCGAAATGAACGCTATCGTGATCGGCATCATGCCGCAGGACAAGATTCGGGAACGCGTCTTCTCGATTGCTCGCGGAGACTACAAGCCAAAGTCGGGTGAGCCGGCATAAATCCGTAACCTCAGGAAGAAGTCAAGGTTGCATTGGATGAGTCTTTGAAACGATCATTCACCGCCTCGTTTTAGCAGCGCTACCACCTGACCCGCAACAAATATCCGGTTACGCCGCCGCTCGGAGGACTGCAGGATGCCCAGGTCGACCAGTTGCCCGATCGCCGTATTGGCTGCCGGGAAGCTGACGCCGAGTTGCTCCTTGACCGAATTCGCCGTCACGATCGGCGAGCCGATCAGGACCTCTACCAGCTTGCGACCCGTGGCATCGCCACGCAATGACGATACCCGCTGGCGCCACTCGTCACGCAGTGCAAGCAGCCGACGCGTCATCTCGGCTGCTTCATTACAGGACTCGACAATCCCACGTGCCAGGAAGCGCACCCACGCCTGCCACTCGCCCCGCGTCTGTACGGCCAGCAGGGTGTCGTAGTAACTGCGCTGGTTCGACTTCAGATAGCCCGCCAGATAGACCGGCGGATAGTCCTCCGCCGCCAGCATGATTGGCAGCAACAGTCGTCCGACACGACCATTACCATCACGGAAAGGGTGGATGGCCTCGAACTGGGCATGCGCTATCGCTAGCCGCACCACGATCGAGACCACGGCGACGCCGTCCGCTTGATACTGCAACAGGCCCATCAGGTCGTCGAGACAGGGGCTGACCTGGTTGGGCGGCGGCGGCACCAGGCTGGCGTCGTAGATGTTGCCGCTGCCGATCCAGTTCTGGATGGTGCGCAGTTCCCCCGGCACGTCGCGGTAGTCCTTGACACCTTCCATCAGCACGCGATGCAGATCCTGGATCAGCGACTTTGTGATCGCCGAATTGCCGGCCTGTCGAGCTGCCTGTAATCCGACATCGAGCGCCTTGACGTAATTGAGCGTGACCCGCACGTCGCCGGGCAAGCCTTCATCGTCGCCGGTCACTTCATATTCAAACAATTCATCGACCTCGGCGTGGGTGCCCTCGATCTGGCTGCTCTTCACCGCCTCGCGCCGATCCAGCGTGCGGGCGATCAGATCCGGATTGGGCAGGTCGGTGATCAACTGCCGAACCAGTCCTAGGGATTCATGTGCCTTGAGTACCTCATGCTCGATGCCTGCCAGTGGCACCATGGTCGGTGTCGGCAGGGGAATGAGCGCGAATGCCCCGGACCGGTCGGGAACCGGAACGAATCGCTTCTGGTGTGCGGGGCTGAGGTCGGAACGTTTCACGATGCCTTTAATAAATGTGATGACAGTTAAAGACTACTGCTTCAGTCATTAATAAGTCAAGTCACTATTAAAGGTGGCGGTGTCGAAATGAAGCGCGAGCGCAACAATGCGCATCCGGTTGCCAACGTGACCGATTTTCGGTTTGTTGCCTAGTCTTTAATACAATTAAATCATATAGTTAAAGAGTAGACGGTTTGTGTTGGCATACCTTCTGGCCCGCCAGTAATAGCAAGGTACGCCAACGCGAACTCTTTGAAATTGGTGTAACAAACCACTGAAACCCTTTGCCACAATGGGTTCCGGGCAACAGCCTCTTGACCTCCCATGGTTCCGACAACTCTGGACTGTACCGTCCAGAAGAGAATTTTCGCTTTCTGGCTCTCAAAAAATCCGTACAAAAACTGTCTTCAGTGCAGATTTTCTTGCCACGGTTTGTAAATAAATACGATTCGTTTGAGCTGCTTGTAACTGCTTGTAACTGCTCTCATCTTCGCCTTCCTCCTTCGCTCCTGTGGGCGGCGCGGTACAAAAGTATCCCGTGAAGTGTCCTTGATCATTCTTTTAGACGATGACTTCGGGCCGATAGTGAAGAACTACCTTTCCCCAATTGCCATCCAAGGCATAGGTTCGTAAGGTGCAACTAGCCGCGCTCTGTGCGTTTGCGCACTGACTACCTTTTCGCCTAATGTAAAAATATTTATGATCGTGGAGCATGCTTGAACGTTTCGTCACACTTTGCCGAGTTTGCTTGTGGCGATCTTGATTCGCCTACCATCATGGATGCATGAACGCATGTCAAAAAATCAAATCGCACAGTTGTTGAAAAGCCCTCCGTCCGCCAAGTCGCTGACCCAGGTGTTGGGCCAAAGCGAGCGCGTCAAGGAAATCGTCGAAGAGTGTGCGGACGACTTGTCGTCGGTCAATGCCGATCTAAAGATTGAACTACAGGACGGGGATATTTCGCCAGGCGTTGAAAACGCTCTCGAAAAAAGCGAGGCCGTCGAGAGTAAGGTACAGGATGCTTCCGAAGCGTTGGCGCTGGTCAATAAAGCGCTAAAGGAAGAGGTCAACGAGCGGCATGTTCTGGAAGCTCAATTGGCCACGGCTACCAAGCAGGGGGACGAAGCGCGCCATGCGTCCCTCCACGACCCGTTAACTGGCCTGCCTAACCGCGCGCTGTTCAATGATCGACTGGAACATGGACTGGCAGTGGCCAATCGGAATGGTCTTCATTTTGCCGTGATGTTCCTGGATCTGGATGATTTCAAGATGATTAACGATTCGTATGGGCACGACGTGGGTGATCTCGTCTTGCAAATGATTGCCGGACGACTCAAGGAGACAACGCGGGACGATGACACGGTCTGTCGCCATGGCGGTGACGAATTCCTGTACCTTTTGATGAAAACCGAGAGCGATCGCGACATCGCGATCGTCGCGGAAAAAATTATCAAGGCGGTTCAGGTGCCCTGTGACATTCGGGTGCGGGACATTAGCATCAGCCTGAGCATCAACCCCAGCATTGGAATATCGATCTTCCCGAAAGACGGCACGACTGCAGATGCGCTGCTCGATGTTGCTGACAAGGCCATGTACCGGGCAAAGCTCAACAAGCAAGGCTATTCATTTGCCGGTGCTGATTAGTTTTTGTTGGTATGCCTTTTGGTCCGCCATGAGCATTGGCAAAACCAGTCTCTGACTGGGCGATAACCCCACCGAGCCCCGCGCTCTGTGGGGTTTCTGGCGTGGGTTTCCGGGCGATGTAGGGCGAGTTCGCGTTGGCGTGTATCTTGGTTTGAACGTGGATTCGAACCGTAAAGATGGCGCGAAGAGACGGCGAACGGGGTGGTTCTAAGGCTGCCGTCTCACATTGAGGGCTTAAGACGCTGAGAGTGCCGTACCGGTAGTCAGCAAAGCCAGCGTCGTCTGAGCATGCTCCGCAGCATTCCGTCCTAAGCTCGTTAAATAACCACCATCCACTTGGGTGATCATTCCCTTGCTATGCAATCGAGCGGTAGCAGCCACTACTGCTGCATCGGCAGTACTATGCACCTTGACCCCGTGTTGATTGGTGGCAAGGTCATAACGAATCAACGTATTCAGTTCTTCCACCAAGTCAGACGTATAAGGCACAACTGGCCCTTTCTTCGATATTAGAGGTAAGCTTTTATTTTACAGTGCCATCTATTGATCTGGTGATGTCGTTCGTAAGTCTGGCGGCGTTCGGAAGGTTCGCTAGTCAGGAATTGCTGAGATATCAGTCGGGCACAGCCATTGGCCGGTGGTTGAATCGTTCGCACAGGCTCTTGACGGTCTCGCGCTCACCGCGAACATGCAAGAACGCGCCATCTGCATCGGCGCGCTCATTCAGCACCTGACAGTTCGCGAAGATTTCGTTGCGCGCTTGCTGTGCCGACCAGGGAAGAAAAAGCTCGGCCTCGACGAGCCCCTGCTGGAAAAAAGCAACTATCGTTTCGTGCAGCAACGCTATGTCGCCAGCGCGGCGCGCGCTCATCACGATGCAATCCGGGAACAGTGCACGCAGCGCGGCCTCGCGTCCGGCTTGCGCCGCTGCGTCACCAACATGGTCGATCTTGTTGAACACGCGGAGGCGTGGCACGTCCTGCGCACCGATCTCTGCCAGTACCTTGTCGGTGACCTCAAGCTGCCGTGCGAACCCGGGATCGCTCGCGTCGATGACATGGAGGAGCAGCGCTGCATCAAGTGCCTCCTCAAGCGTTGACTTGAACGAAGCGACGAGATCGTGCGGCAGGTTCTTGATGAAGCCGACCGTGTCGCTGACGAGCACGCGCGGCCGGCTCTCGGGCTGGAGGGTGCGCACGGTGGTGTCGAGCGTGGCGAAGAGTTTGTTTTCGACCAGCACGTCGCTGCCGGTGAGTGCGCGCATCAGGGTGGACTTGCCCGCGTTGGTATAGCCGACGAGCGCCACGCTGGCGAGCCCCTGCCGCTCTTGCCGCCGCGCGCGCTGCGTCTCGCGTTCGACGTCCATCGCGGCGATCTCTTGCTGGAGTTCGGCAATCCGGTCGCGAATTTTGCGTTTATCCAGCTCGGTATGTGATTCGCCGGCACCGCGACCACCGACGCCGCTGCGCTGCCGTCCTTGTGGTCCGGCGAGCTTGGCCGCCTCGCGCAGGCGCGGCGCCATGTAGCCGAGACGGGCGATCTCCACCTGTGCCCGGGCGGCGCGGGAGCGCGCGTTGCGGTGAAAGATCTCCAGGATGACCATGGTGCGGTCCATCACTTCGCAGCCAACCTCTTTTTCGAGATTGCGCGCCTGCGATGGCGATATCTCATGATCGACGAAAATGACGTCGATCCTGCCGGCCTCGGGATCGGCAGCGGCCTGTGGCATTTTCTCGAACGCGACGGGAGCGGGTTCGCTGTCCATGAAGGCGCGCATCTCTTCCCGCTTGCCGGTGCCCAGGTAGGCGGTTGTGTCGAAGCTGGTGCGCTTCTGCGTAAATGTGGCAGTAATCTCGTAACCGAGTGTCTTGGCGAGATCGCGCAGTTCGGCCAGTGACGCATCGAACTCGACGTCGCTTACATTGGGCAGCTGGACGGCCGCCACGACAGCGTATTTGGGCTTCTCTTTGACTTCTTTTCGCATGCGGGGATTGCGTCCACAGTAAGCAGATAGGAAAGGATGAGTTTCACGAATTCAAGCCCGACTGGCTGCCAGTCGAAGGCATTGATCAGCCATCGTCAAATCGAGTGGCACACAGTGCTGGCTGCCAGCCGGCAGAATACGCTAAAGCCACCGTGTATCATCAAGGCATGCGGTTTTACCCGCTCCAAGTCTGGCATTTTCAGCGCCAGAGGACATGAGTTATCGACCACCCCTATCCGGACTCCCCAAATGAAAAGAACCGATCTTGAAAAGAACAAGGCCCACAAGCTCGACAGCCGCTTGAAACATTCTGGCACACCCGAGCGTTTTGCCGGAGGTGCGCTGCTTGACCGCAAGGAGCAACGTAAGCTGGATCAGGCGCAGGGTCTGATCCCGTTCGCGGTCAAACTGGATGCGCAACTGGCTGAAGAAATCCGTGCTCAGGCCATGGCCAGGCAGATGGGCTTGAATGAACTGGTTGGCGAGCTCTTGCGCAAGGGATTGGCCGCCGGGGCTTGAGTGATGCAAGCCCCGGCACCATGATTATTTCCATCCACGCTAAGGCCTGAACGAATTGACTGTAAGCGCCCTATAAACCACGTCTGGCGAAACTGAACTGGATTTGTAAAGATTGTGTCCATGAGAAAGTGAGTGGGCACGAAATGGTGAGAGACGAGGAACTGGCGCGACGGCTGGT
>JAUXOM010000148.1 GCA_030682175.1 Rhodocyclaceae bacterium | reverse complement strand
CTCGATCAGTCCGGTGATCGACTCTTTCTCCGCCATTTCTCGCTCCCAAAATGCGCGAGTAAACGTGATTTCAACAGGGTTTACAACCCCTTGTCGTAAGGGGCTGACTGTTAACGACTTTTCATGCTCCGGCCCTGGGATTCCCTGCGGTCACGCCGACTTTTGCCGAGAACTGTGACATCATGACCAGCAGCCACTGTAGAGGAAACTGCGGAGTGCGCATGCTCGGAACCCTGCTCGGAATCGCGGCAATGACCTACGCCGGCTTTGCCCTGGTGCTGTATCTGTTGCAGCCCAGCCTGATTTATTTCCCGGAAATCGACCGCGAACTTGCCACCACGCCGCAACAGGCCGGCCTCCCCTATGAGGACGTCAAGCTGGTCACCGCGGATGGCATTGCCCTGCATGGCTGGCTGGTTCCGGCCGAGGAGCCGCCTCGCGGCACCGTGCTGTTTTTCCATGGCAATGCCGGCAATATCTCCCATCGCCTCGATTCGCTGCGCATGTTCCATCGGCTCGGTTATCGCACCCTGATCTTCGATTATCGCGGCTATGGCAACAGTAGCGGCGAACCGACGGAACAGGGCACCTACCGTGACGCCATGGCAGCCTGGGACTATCTGACGCAGACCCGAAATATTCCTCCCTCATCCATCGTACTGTTCGGCGAATCGCTGGGTGGGTCGATTGCAGCCTGGCTGGCCAGCCGGCACACTCCGGCTGCGTTGGTCATTTCCTCGGGCTTCACCTCGGTGCCCGATCTTGCCGCGGACATCTACCCCTGGCTGCCGGTCAGATGGCTGGCGCGCTTCAGCTACGACACGCGCGCCTACCTGCGGGCGACCACCGTGCCAGTCTTCATCGCCCACAGCCCGGACGATGAAATCATTCCGATCCGGCATGGTCGCGCGCTATTCGAAGCAGCCCAACAGCCAAAGCGCTTCCTGGAACTGCAAGGGGGGCACAACGAAGGATTCATTTTCGTGCGCGAGACCTGGATGCAGGCGCTGGGTGAATTTCTTCAGGCAAATGTGCCCGGCCGGGATCCGATTAAATCAAAAGATATATCTGATAAACATGCTCGGGAATAACGAAAGCACGGTGCTGCAGCAACAATCTCACCAGAAGAAACAACAGCTTGCCCGGCAATTTGCATTCTTGCGGCTTACAATACGTACATGAAGACTCGCTTCGGGTCTTGCAGCGCCGTGCCAACACAGGATCGCCTATCGTGACCGCCGAGTTAACGCGTCAGAAAATCCAGCAGCAAAAGGAATTGCCGACACTGACGCCGGACATCCAGCGCATTCTCACTGCCTGCCAGGATAACGACATCAACCAGACCGAATTGGCGGACATACTGGGAGAATCGCCGCCCATCGCCGCACGCATACTTGGCTTGGCGAACTCGGCTTTTTTCGGTCAGCGCGGCGGTGTACATGCGCTCCCGCATGCGATCTCCGTGCTCGGGTTTGTGACGGTCAGAAGCATCTCTGCCGGCCTCGCCTTGGCGGGCACCCTTGACACGCGCCACTGCCCGAGCTTTCGCCCCGACCTTTACTGGTTGTCGGCCGCCCTGTCGGCTACGCTGGCGCAGCGGATAGCACCGCTGGTCGCCGCCGACCTGCGTCCGTCCTCAGACAGCGCATATCTCGCCGGCCTCCTGCACAACATCGGTCTGTTGGCGCTGGTGCACCTTCATCCCCTCGAAATGGACCGGGCCTTCACCGCCTATGCCAACGACCCGCAGCGCAGGCTCGGTGACCATATCCACGACGTGTTGGGAACCGACCATTATCAGGCCGGCGTCTGGCTGGGCAGCAAGTGGCATTTCCCCAATAACCTGCTCCTTGTGATGGAGCATCATTACGACCCCAGCTATCGCGGCGACCACTGGCCGGCGGTGCTGCTGCAAGGCCTTTGCGCACACTGGGCGGATTGCATCATTGGCGGACAAACCTGTTTCGAGGCAGACCCCGAGGAGATTTCCGCGCTGGGACTGTCGGAACCGGCAATTGAAAAGGCCTGGCAGGGCATGTTCGACCATCTCGATCGCATCCGGGCCATCGCCGGGGCATTTGTAACCCAGTAACGTCATGAACGACCAGCATATTGCCAATCTTTCGCTTGGATTCAATCGGCATATCGTCAACCTGCTCGATTCACTGTCGGCATTGGCCGAGCTGGCACAACTGTCCATTCACGAGATGGATGAGGAGCGCCTTCTGAAGCAGGCGCTCGCCGCCCTGATGGCCAACCAGGACATGGAGCGGTGCTCGATCTTCCTGCCTGACCCGAGCGGGCTGCCGCGTTGCGCGGCAGGCCTCGACTGGAATGAAATGCTGCGCGGCCTGAGTGCCGAGGGTACCGCGCAAACCAGGCCGCTGTCATCCAGGCAGTCGCGCTGCTGCAATGACATCATGGGGGAAGCGAACAAGAGCGGCATGCTGGTTCACTTCTCATCCGGTCCGGACGAACTGAAGCACGGGAAGGACTGTGCCGGAATGGAAGGCGCACTGATGTGCGTGCCCATCGTTTGCGAAGAACAGGTGTTGGGGGTGCTCAATGTCTTTTATCCGCTCCCCGAAATTTTCAACATGTGGCACGAACGGCTGGCACTGTTGTTTTGTCAGTTCCTTGGCCGCCTGCTCAACAATCATCGCCTGACCCACCATCTGCATGCCGAGGTGGATCAGGTCGCCGCAAAAATCGCGCAACAAGGGACTTTCTTGCGCGAGGTCATCGACAGCGTTCCGGAACCGGTGATGGTTATCGGCCTCGACTATCGCATCATGCTGGCGAATCGCACCGCCATCGCCCTCCTCCCCGCGGTGCAGAGTGATCTCCGCTGTCACCAGCTGTCCCACCACCGCGAAACGCCGTGTGATGGCAGCGAACACCCCTGCCCGCTGCAACGCGTACTCGCCGGCGAGCAGGTGGTCAGCGTCATCCATCGGCATTTCGATGCGGCAGGCGCGACCAGGCTGGTCGAGTTGACGGCCACACCGCTGCACAACGAAACCGGCACCATCATCGGCATTGTCGAAAGCACGCACGACATCACCGAGCGCATGCTGGCCGAGGAGCAGATCCGCCAGCTCGCCTACTACGACACCCTGACCGGCCTGCCCAATCGTCGTCTCCTGCATGACCGGCTCAGCCACGCCCTTGCCCAAGCCAGACGCCACCACCGCGCATTGGCCATCATGTTCCTCGATCTGGATCGCTTCAAACAGATCAACGACACCCTGGGACATGCCTTTGGCGACGAGGTGCTCAAGCAGATCGGGCAACGCGTGTCAGCCTGTGTCCGTCAGGACGACACGGTTGCGCGTACCGGCGGTGACGAATTCATTGTCGTGCTGACCGAAATATCCCGGCCTGACGATGCGGCCCTGGTGGCGAAAAAGATCATTGCCAGCTGTGCGCTGCCTGTCGCTGTCGCCGGCCAGACACTCTCCATCACCGTCAGCATCGGTATCGCTGTGCATGCGGCCGATGCAAGTGACGACCTCGATGAATTGATGAGACGGGCCGATATCGCCATGTATCAGACCAAAAATACCGGCCGCGATGGCTACCGTTTTTTCGCTAACGGCTGACCGATCAAGCGTCAGGCCTTGAGCATTTCGCTGCGGCCGCCCAACCAGCGGGCCAGATGACGCTCGGCATGTTCAGGCCACTGGGCCAGCATTTCCTCGGCTACCGCGCGTGCCGATTCGACCAGCGGCACGTCTTCGAGATCGGCAAAACGCAGCAGCGGCAAGCCGCTTTGGCGACTGCCGATGAATTCCCCGGGGCCGCGCAAATGCAGGTCCTGGCGGGCAATTTCGAAGCCGTCGCTATTTTCGTAGATGATTTTGAGCCGCGCGCGGGCGGTTTCGGTCAATGGCTGTTGATACAACAGGATGCAGGCCGACTCGGCTACGCCACGCCCGACGCGACCGCGCAACTGATGCAGCTGGGCCAGCCCGAAACGTTCGGCGTGTTCGATGACCATCAGGCTGGCATTCGGCACATCGACGCCGACCTCGATCACGGTCGTCGCCACCAGCAACTGGATTTCGTTGCGCACGAAGGCCGCCATCACGGCGGCTTTTGCCTCGGTTTTCAGCCGGCCATGCACCAGGCCGATGCGCAACTCCGGCAATTCGGCGCTCAGGTGCGCGTAGGTTTCTTCCGCCGTTTTCAATTGCAACGCTTCGGATTCTTCGATCAGCGGACAAACCCAGTAAGCCTGCTGGCCCTGTCGACAGGCCATTCGCACCCGGGCAGTGATTTCGTCGCGCCGGGCAGCGCCGACCAGCTTGGTGACCACCGCTGTGCGGCCGGGCGGCAGTTCGTCGAGCACGGAGACATCGAGGTCGGCGTAGTAGCTCATTGCCAGCGTACGCGGGATGGGCGTGGCCGACATGGCCAGCTGATGGCTGTGCAGGCCCTTCTGCTTGAGCGCCAGGCGCTGGCGCACGCCGAAGCGGTGCTGTTCGTCGACGATGGCGAGGCCAAGCCGGGCAAATTCGACGCCCTCCTCGATCAGCGCGTGGGTGCCCACCATCAACGCCGTCTCGCCAGCGCCGACTTTTGCCAGTGCCGCAAGTTTGTCGCGCTTTTTCTGGCTGCCCGACAGCCAGGCAACCTCAAGGCCCAGCGGCGTCAGCCAGCCGGCCAGTTTTCGGTAGTGCTGTTCCGCGAGGATTTCGGTCGGCGCCATCAGGGCGGCCTGGTAACCGGCCTCGACAGTCCGCAGCATCGCCAATGCGGCAAGTACGGTTTTGCCACTGCCGACATCGCCCTGCAGGAGGCGCTGCATCGGGTGGGACTCGGCCAGGTCGTGGGCGATTTCCTGCCAGACGCGCTGTTGCGCACCCGTCAGCTTGAAAGGCAATTGGGCCAGCAAGCGATCCGTCAATGCGTCATCGCCCGCCAGGCGCGGTGCCCGGTGCATGCGGCGCGCTGCGTAAGATTGCCGCAAGGAAATCTGCTGCGCCAGCAGCTCATCGAAAGCGATGCGCTGCCAAATGGAGGGCTGTACTGCATCCGCCGGCACGCTATGCAGTGAGCGCACGCTCGCGGCGAAATCTGACAATTGCATGCGCTTGACGATGGCTTCTGGCAAGGTCTCGGCCAGATCGACTTCCTGCAGGGCGCGCTCGATCAAGCGCCGCAGCGTCGCCTGGCCCAGCCCGGCAGTGGTCGGATACACCGGCGTCAGGCCAGTCGGCAGCGCTTCATCGCCATGCAGCGCGCGGAAGCGGGGATGAATCATTTCGGTGCCCCAGAAACCGCCGCGTACCTCGCCGAAGACCCTGAGCCGCGCTCCTGGCTGCAGGACTTTTTGCTGGCTGGGATAGAAATTCATGAAGCGCAGCACCAGTCCACCCGAGGCATCCTCGACGCGACAGACCAACTGCCGGCGCGGACGATAGACGATTTCGCTGGAGATCACCGTCACGTCGAACTGGGCCGCCGCGCCCGGCACGGCTGCGGCGATCAAGCTGATGCGGGTTTCGTCCTCAAAGCGCAGCGGCAGATGCAGGACGAGGTCGGCCTGGGAATTCAGGCCGAGGCGTTTGAGTCTTTCGGCGACGGCTGGCGTCGCCCCGGGGATCGGCGATGAAACACGCCGGGCCGCGCCAAGTGTTTCTTCGCCCCCTGGGGGGAGGACGCTGCGCAGCGGCGGCTTCGGGGGGGGCTTGCTATCAGCCAATCACCAGCACGGCGTCAGCTTCAACCAGGGCACCGCGCGGCAGTTCCTTGACGCCGATGGCGGCACGGGCCGGATAGGGTTCCTTGAAATAGCGCGCCATCACCTCATTCACCTTGGCGAAATTGCCCAGGTCGGTGAGAAAGATATTGAGCTTGGCCGTCGCATCAAGGGTCGTCCCGGCGGCGGCGGCAACGGCCTTGAGATTGTCGAAGACCCGCACGATCTGGGCGTCGATGCCCTCGACCATTTGCATGCTGGCCGGATCAAGGCCGATCTGGCCGGACAGGTAAATGGTGTCACAGACCCGCACGGCCTGCGAATAGGGGCCGATGGCGGCGGGTGCGTCCGGGGTGCTGATGATCTGGCGCGGCATGTCATGCCTCCTGAAGGGCCGCCCCGAAGGAGCTTAGTTGGCAAATGAGGCCCCCTGTGGGGGCAGCGAACGTAGTGAGCGTGGGGGCCATTATTACTCCGGTGATTTGAGCGTGACTTGATAGTTGAGACGGGCGAAAACGTGCTGGATACCCCGGCGGGCACGCACATTGAGCACCAGCGGCGCCTGTAGATTGGCGCGCAACTGAGCATTGCCATCCGCTTGCGCGTCTTTGGCAAGAATCACCACCACCGCGGCATCGGAGGGGTCGGCGAGTTCGAGCGCGGCGGACTCGGCGTCGGACAGATTGATCTCGTAGCTGAAGCCGAACAGGGACGGGTCGGCGATATTGAAGGCAACCGCCGGGTCATCGAGAGATTGCAGAATGAAATAGCTGGGCAGTACATCACCCACCGTTTCCGGATGGAACAGGGTGTAGCGGCGGCAGGTCTCAAACCCGGCCAGACCATCGGGAAATTCGATGATGCGGTCGGCAGCGACGGCGAGCGTTGTGGAATTCGGGGTATCGATATTCATGGCGGACATTGGCGTGAATCCAGGGTTAGGCGTTACGTTTGGCCAGATGCGGAGTCTAGCGCCTCACCAGCATGCCATCATCCATCCCGAGGGATTTCAGCTTGGCGCGCGCGGCATCCACTTCGGCACGCGAGGCAAAGGGGCCGACTTGCACGCGCGACTCGATCTGCGCCGGAATACCCGCCTGTTGCAGGCGTGCCACCAGTTCCTCGGCGTTGGCATGATTGCTGAATACCCCAACCTGCACCAGAAACCGGTGTGCAGTTTCGCCCGCCTGCGTGAGCGGTCGCGATGCGGGGGCGACAGCCCGGGCTGCAGTGCTGCGTTCCGGCATGACGCGGGCAATTTCGCGCTGGGCGTCGGGCTTGAGCGGTGCGGCGGCGGGGGGGGTGGGCTTGATTGCGGCAGAGCGGGCGGTGGCTGGCGCGGTCACGGGTTTGGCTGCCTTGAGAGGTTTCTCTCCCAGTGACGGCGCAAGCGGGGTGTCGGTACGCTCGGGAACTACTGCCACCACTGCCGGTTCGGCACTGGCGACCCGGCTTTCCTCCGCGCTTGCCTCGGCCGCCTTTTCATCCACAGAGGGCGCAGCAGGCTCGGCTGCCGCCGGTACAACGGGCGTTTCCGGCACCGTGACGGGTTCAGGTGCCGCAGCCATTTTCGGCAGGGCCGGCGCTTGCGGTTTGTTGAGCGAGTCATACACCGCCAGGCTGCCCAGCAGGCCGGCAATGACCACGCCGGCGACGGCAATGCGCGACAGCAGCCGTTTTCTCAGTGCTGCATCGTCCTCAGCCGGAACGGCGGTTGTCGAGTTCGCTGGGTCCGTCGTGTGGGGCGTATCCGTCTGCGCCATGCTCATCTCCTTCTGCAAAGTTCTTGTCGCCGCGACTCAAGGCATGTACGAGTTCGGCCTCGGCGAGTGAAATTCCCAGGCGGTCGGCCACGGCCTGTGCGGGAAGTCCGCGCTGGGCCAGCTCCATCGCCTCGGCATATTGGGGCGACACCCGTCGCGCCATGCGCAATTCGTCCATTTCGGCACGCATGCGTCCAATTTCGGCACGCATGCGCTGTACTTCCATTTCCAATTCGGCACGCGCCAGATGTTCGGCCAGATGTTCGCCGAAGCCACCCGCAGGTGTTGCCAGAGGTGTTGCCGGCGGCTCGGACACCGTGGCTGATGCCGTCGTTTCGCTGAACAGATCCTTGACCTCTGCCCACTCGAACGCCGGGCCAGTGATCGGGTCCGGCCGATTCGCCGCTGCGCCAAAAGTCGGCGCTGGCGATACGGCGGCACTTGGCGCCGCGGCAATATCCCTGCTGCTTAACGGCTCCCGCAGGAGATCAACATCACCACCGAGCTGACGACAGCGCGCGATGTTTGCAAGCCGGAGCAGCATCGCCACCAGATAAATGACGGCAATTCCCAGCAGGAGGAATATCCCGGCACGCCAGTCAAGTCCGATCGATTCCATCATTGCCGCCAGTCACCCAGCCGTCCGGGCCGCAAAGCGGCCCCCGCACCCGCGGTGCAGTTCATCACAATTCAGGGCGCAGCAGGGCATTAATGTTGCGGGCACACGGTCCAACCCCCATTCCGGGTAAATTGCGCCGATCATAGCCCTGCCGCAAACCTTGCAAAATGGCGAGCAGGGTGTTGTTTCCGCCACGTTTCTGGTGCAACGCCAGATGCAATGCCTGGAAAACAGCTTTGGCGAAGAGGTTAATGTCTAACAAAAGCTGGTGTGCGGCGCTTGAAGTACGTCCGCCAGCCCTCACATCCAGTTACAAATATTGACGTGTTGATGGGGAACCACGGCTGCAGAGACAAGGTCGCATCATGTCCATCACAATTGAATGAAAGGATTTTTGCAATGAACCGCAGGCGGCTGACCCTTATCGAGGTGCTGCAACCCCAGTGTTTCAACAATACACCCGAGCGTTCGCGGGTTACGCGCACCATTGTTCAACCGGAAATCGACACTTTCGAGCAGATGGAAGCCCAGGCCAACGCTACTGACAAGTCGGCGCCAGTGGAGCGGCAGTCCGATACGCTGGCTTCACTGGTTAACCAGCAACTGGCCCGGCATCTGGTAATTGCCTAGCTTAACTCCTCGGCGGCAGGCACTTGACGTTTGCTGCCGTCGGCGTTGAGGCAAACATAGGTCAACGTCGCTTCGGTGACCTTTACCACAATGGGATGCACCGGATCGCGCTCGGCATAGACCTGAACGTCAACGGTAATTGAAGTACGGCCGATATTGGTGATCGTGGCGTAAAAACTGACCACGTCGCCGACCGAGATAGGCTGCTTGAACAGGAAGGAATTGACCGCCACGGTGGCAATGCGGCCCCGTGCGCGCCGCATCACGGCAATGGCGCCGGCGATGTCGGCCTGCGCCATCACCCAGCCGCCGAATATGTCGCCGGAGGCGTTTACGTCTGCCGGCATCGGCATCACCCGCAGCACCGGTTCCCGGTCGGGCATCGTCACATCGGTGTGTTGTTTCATGCACCGGATCATACCGCAGCACAGCCGCTGCTAGAATTTCTGCCATGCGCCGCGACATCGCCCTGCCCGCCCCCCCCGCCACCCAACGTCATGACTGGCAAACCGTCAGGACGCTGCTGCCTTACCTGCTGCAGTGGCGCGGCCGCATTCTGCTCGCGCTGGCCTGCCTGCTCGCCGCAAAACTGGCCAACGTCGCCGTTCCACTGATATTCAAGGACATCATTGACGGCTTCGCTCCGGACGGTGGCGCACAGGCCATGTTGCTGGTCCCGCTGGGGCTGATTGCCGCCTATGGCGTGTTGCGCTTTTCCGTATCCCTATTCACCGAATTGCGCGAACTGCTCTTCACGCGCATCACGCAGCAGGCGGTTCGTTCCATTGCCCTGCAGGTTTTCGAGCACCTGCACCAGTTGTCGCTCCGCTTTCACCTGGAACGCCAGACCGGCGGGCTGACACGCGACATCGAACGCGGCACACGCGCCATTGGTTCCCTGATCAGCTACACGATCTACTCGATTCTGCCGACGCTGGTCGAGGTGGCCCTCGTTCTCGGCATTCTGGCTTCCCGCTATGAATCGAGCTTTGTCATCATCGCCAGCAGCACCCTGGTGGTCTATGTCGCTTACACGATCACGCTGTCGAACTGGCGTGTGCAGATCCGCCGCGAGGTGAATGAACTCGACTCCGCCGCCAATATCCGCGCCATCGACAGTCTGCTCAACTATGAGACGGTCAAATACTTCAATAACGAAAGCTGGGAAAAGGAACGCTACGACCAGCAGATGCAGAAGTGGGCTGCCGCCCAGATCAAGAGCCAGTTTTCGCTTTCCTACCTCAATCTGGGCCAGGCCGCCATCATCGCCGTCGGCGTGGCATTGATGATGTGGCGCGCCGCCGTCGGTGTCGCCAACGGCAGCATGACGATCGGCGACATCGTGCTGGTCAACGCTTTTCTGATCCAGCTTTACATCCCGCTCAACTTCCTGGGTGTGCTCTACCGCGAGATCCGCCAATCGCTGACCGACATTGAGCGGCTATTCGGTTTGCTGAACGAAAACCGCGAAATCCGCGACTCTGCCGACGCCCGCACGATTGCGCCAGACACCCAGGGTGCCTGTGCGGTGCGCTTCGAAAATGTCAGCTTTGCCTACGAACCGCGGCGCGCGATCCTGCAGGATGTCAGCTTCGACATTCCCGCGGGTCGTACGCTGGCGGTAGTCGGTCACAGCGGCGCGGGAAAGAGCACGCTGGCGCGGCTGCTGTTTCGCTTTTACGACGTCAGCGGCGGGGCGATTCGCATCAATGGTCAGGATATCCGCCAATTGACACAGGCTTCGCTGCGCTCCGCCATCGGTATCGTCCCGCAGGACACCGTGCTGTTCAATGACACGCTGGCCTACAACATCCAGTACGGCCGGCCGACCGCCACCTTTGACGAGGTCAAGGCGGCCGCGCGCGCCGCACATCTCGCCGAGTTCATCGAGCGCCTGCCGGATGGCTATGCAACACGGGTTGGCGAGCGCGGCCTCAAGCTGTCGGGTGGCGAGAAACAGCGCGTCGCCATCGCCCGCACGCTACTGAAGAACCCCCCCATCCTGATCTTCGATGAGGCGACATCCGCCCTCGATTCGCAGACCGAAAAATCAATTCAAGCCGAACTGGAATCGGTGGCGCGCGGCCGCACCACCCTGATCATCGCCCACCGGCTATCCACCGTGATGAATGCCGACGAGATTCTGGTGATGGATCAAGGGCGGATTGTCGAACACGGCAACCATCGCGCGCTGCTGGAGCGTGCCGGCGCCTACGCAAAGATGTGGTGGCTGCAACAACAGGAAGATGCTATCTAGCTTGCCAATATCGAAAGATGTATAGTCATGCACCCTTCCAATTGGAGAGCTCCATGAAAAAGACTTTTGCCTTAGGTTTAACAATCGCCTCGGCCTTCGCCCTGTCGCAACCGGTTTTGGCCGACACCCTGGCCAAGGTCAAGAGTTCCGGCAGCATCACCATGGGCATCCGTGAATCGTCTTATCCACTTTCCTATCTGGATGACAAACAGCTACCGATTGGCTACCACATCGACATCTGCAACAATATCGTCGGCGCCGTCAAGACCAAGCTCGATCTGAAAAATCTCAAGGTGATACATCAGGCTGTCACCTCGCAGAACCGTATCCCGCTGGTCACCAATGGTACTGTCGACCTGGAATGTGGCTCTACCACCAATAATGTCGCGCGCCAGAACCAGGTCGCCTTCGCCCCGACGACCTTCGTCACCAACGTACGGATGGCGGTCAAGAAGGCTTCCGGCATCACCAGCCTGTCACAACTGGATGGCAAACCAGTGGCAACGACTACCGGAACCACTTCCGTCCAGTTGATGCGCGCCCATGAGAAGGGCAAGAACATTAATTTCAAGGAGGTCTATGGCAAGGATCACGCCGACGCCTTCCTGATGCTGGAAACGGACCGTTCCGTCGCCTTCGTCATGGATGACAACCTTCTCGCTGGCCTGATCGTCACCTCGAAGAATCCGTCTGACTACGCCATCGTCGGGGAAGTACTCAACATCGAACCGATCGCCATCATGATCCGCAAGGATGACCCGCAGTTCCAGGGCCTGGTCAATACTGTGATACGGGATCTCGCCAAGACAGGTGCGCTTGACAAGCTCTATGCCAAGTGGTTCATGGCGCCGATTCCGCCGAAGGGTGCCAATATGAATTTCCCGATGAGTGACAAACTCAAGGAACTCATCAAAAACCCGAGCGACGCACCCGCCGAGACCTACAACAAGAAATAAGCCCGCCCTGTAAAGTCGGCGCTGACGGGACGGCGCATGCCGTCCCGTTTTTCTGGTAACGCCATGAATTATCACTGGAACTGGGGAATTTTCCTTCAGCAGGTACAAGCTGGCGAGGAAACTTACCTTGACTGGCTGATCTCCGGCCTGGGCTGGACAGTGGCGGTCGCACTGGCGGCATGGTCAATTGCCCTGCTCATCGGCAGCTTGATCGGCACGTTGCGCACCTTACCCAATCGCTGGTTGGCGATGGCTGCCACCGCGCATGTCGAATTATTTCGCAACGTTCCGCTGCTGGTGCAGTTGTTGCTCTGGTTTTTTGTTGTCCCCGAGTTGTTGCCGCGGGATCTTTCCCTTTGGGTCAAGCAAGACATGCCTGCCAAGGAGTTTTTCACTGCGGTGATTTGCCTCGGCCTGTTCACCTCGGCGCGCGTCGCCGAACAGGTGCGCGCCGGCATCCAGAGCTTGTCGCGCGGTCAGAAGATGGCGGGACTGGCGATCGGTTTTACCCTACCGCAGACCTACCGTTACGTCCTCCTGCCGATGGCGTTTCGCATCATCATCCCGCCGCTCACTTCAGAGTTCATGAACATCATCAAGAACTCGTCAGTCGCCTTCGCCATTGGAGTGCTTGAGTTGACCTTCCAGGCGCGGCAGATGCAGGAAGATTCTGAGCAGGGCATTGAAACCTATCTGGCGGTCACCCTGCTGTATTTCATTGTTGCCTTTTCTGCCAATCGAGGCATGGCCCTTATCGAGCGACGCACGCGCGTTCCAGGTTATATCGGTGGCGCCAAATGAGTTTTTTCACCCAATTCGATTTTTCGGTCATCGCACCCAGCCTGCCCTTCCTTTGGGAAGGGCTCAAATTTACCGCCAAGCTGACCTTGATTGCGATGGCCGGCGGCATATTCCTCGGCACGCTGCTGGCTTTGGCACGACTTTCCTCCATTACTCCGTTGGCGATGGCAGCGACGTGGTATGTGAATTTGATGCGCTCCATCCCTCTGTTGATGGTAATCCTTTGGTTCTTTCTGGTAATTCCGATTTTCACCGGCAAACCGATGGGCGCGGAAACTTCGGCGATCATTACCTTCACTGCCTTCGAGGCAGCCTATTTCAGCGAGATCATGCGCGCCGGCATTCAGAGCGTGCCTCGCGGCCAAGTGCATGCCGGGCAGGCGATTGGTATGACTTACTGGCAGACCATGTCCTACGTTGTGTTGCCACAGGCCTTCCGCAATATGTTGCCAATCCTGCTCACCCAGACGATCATCCTGTTTCAGGACACCTCCCTGGTATATGCCATTGGCGCCAAGGATCTTCTCAAGGCCGCTGAAATCGCCGGCAAGAACTACGGCCGGCCGCTTGAGATGTATGTATTTGTTGCGTTGGTTTATTTTGTAATCTGCTTCGCCCTTTCGCTCCTTGTGAAACAACTTCAGTCACGTACCGCCATCGTCCGCTAAGCACCCATGATAAAAATCGACAACATCAGCAAATGGTATGGTCAGTTCAAGGTGCTGTCCGACTGCTCGACACATATAACAAAAGGCGAGGTGGTTGTCGTCTGCGGCCCATCCGGCTCCGGAAAATCTACCCTGATCAAGTGCGTGAACGGGCTTGAACCCTTCCAGCAGGGCGACATCATTGTCAATGACATCTCGATTGGTGATCCCAAAACCAATCTTCCCCAATTGCGTGCTCACGTCGGCATGGTCTTCCAGCATTTCGAGTTGTTTCCGCACATGACCATCACGCAAAATCTCACCATCGGCCAGGTCAAGGTGCTCGGACGCAGCAAGGATGAAGCGCAACAACGCGCGCTTCAATTACTGGATCGCGTCGGCCTTAACTCGCAGGCGGACAAATTTCCCGGGCAGTTATCCGGCGGACAACAGCAGCGTGTCGCCATCGCCCGGGCGCTGGCCATGGATCCGATCTGCATGCTGTTTGACGAGCCAACCTCGGCGCTCGATCCAGAAATGATTAATGAAGTTTTGGATGTCATGGTTGGACTCGCCAATGAGGGCATGACCATGATGGTAGTCACACACGAAATGGGCTTTGCCCGCAAGGTAGCCGACCGGGTAATCTTCATGGACAACGGCAGCATCGTCGAAGATGCAGCTACGGAGGAGTTTTTTGGGACGCCGCGCTCTGAAAGAGCGCAGTTGTTTCTGTCAAAGATACTCAGCCATTAACCTGAAGTTCCGCTCTGCCGTAGTCACGATGAACACGCCAACTGCCTGATATTGATGGGGAATTGGAGAGTTATTCGGCTTGTTCTTGATTGATTATGTAGTCACTAAATAGATTGACTTATGCCGGTCAATAGCCTA
>JAUXOM010000078.1 GCA_030682175.1 Rhodocyclaceae bacterium | reverse complement strand
ACCGCCTCAAGCAAGCCGGCAAACCTGCCAAGGTCGTCATCGTCGCGTGCATGCGAAAACTGCTGACGATCATGAATGCCATGCTGAAAAATAATGCGCCTTGGACACCAAAAACCGCTTGACTTGGAACACGGTTGCTCTCCCGCAATGGGAGAGGGAGAAAACCCGCACCACTGCGGCCCATACCCCGGTAGCCTTGCTGCCGGGCCGCCCCAAGGCAAGGCGGCACGCGGCGCCAGCCGCAATCCGCGCACAAGCATGAACGGGGGCGCCCCGTAATAGACGAGCGCAGCGAGCCGTTAAGAACCCCCCGCGAGGGGGGCGAAGGGGGGCGGGCGTTGCTTACACCCTGAAGCGCGCCACCGAACGCTCCAGTTCGCCCGCCAGTTCATGTAAACGCCCGGCGGCGGCCGAGGTCTGACGTACGCTGGCACTGTTTTCTTCCGCCATGCTGGCGATGCGTTCGACACCTTTCGCAACCTCTTGCGCGGCGACCGCCTGTTCGTCAAGAGCGCTGCCAATATCATCGACCGCCGCGCGGACGCGCTCGGCACTGGCTTGAATACCTGTTATCGACTCGCCGGCCTGATGGGCGAGCTTGACGCCGCCATCGACGCGGGCGACGCCGGCCTCCATTTCATGCGCGGCGCGCCGGGCGCCTTCCTGCACCTTGCCGATCACGCTGGCGATGGTCTGCGTCGATGTGGCGGTGCGCTCGGCCAGTTTCCTCACTTCGTCGGCGACGACCGCAAAGCCTCTGCCCTGCTCGCCTGCCCGCGCCGCCTCGATGGCCGCATTCAGCGCCAGCAGGTTGGTCTGGTCGGCCACTTCACGGATGACATTGATGATCGATGAAATTTCGTTCGAATAGTTTTCCAGCTCGCGAATGGTGCTGGCCGCTTCATTGACCGCGGTCGATACCTGCCCCATTTCGCTGGCGGCGGAATGCACCACCTGTCCGCCGGCCTTCGATTGCTCCCCGGCGCCGCTGGCGAGGTTTTTCGCATCCTTCGCGTGGTCGCGCACCTGATCGATCGACACCGACATTTCTTCCACGGCTGCCGCCATGCCAGATGCCGCCTCGCTCTGTGTTGCCGTCGCGGCGGCGGATTGGCGCGCGGCGCCGGTCAGGTCATCGGCGGCACGCACCAGCTCGGCTGCGCTCTTTTGCGAGCCATCGACCATGACGCGCAGACCGTCCTGCATGCGGGCAAAAGCCGCCAGCAGGCGGCCGGCTTCGTCGCGGCCGCCGGCCGGGACGCGGGTGGTCAGATCGCCGTTGGCGATGGCCTCGGCGATGCCCACCGAGGCGTTGATCGGCACGGTGATGGCGCGGGCGAGGAACCAGGAGAAAGCGCCGACGCCGGCCAGCCCACCCACGAGGATGATGGTGAACCACAGCATGCCGGTGCGAAAGAGCGCCAGATCAGTCTCGTAGGTTTGCTTCGCCACGCTGATCTGATAGTCGAGCAAGCGGTCGAGCGCCGTCTGCGCCGCCTGGCCTTCGGTGCGCTGCGCCACGAGCAGCCCATTCAGGACCGAGAAGGAGTAATCGCCGCCCTTGATGCGTTCGAGCTTGTCGGCGGCGGTTTCAACCCAGACCTTGCGCTTGGCGGCGAAATCCGCCGCGAGAAGTTTTTCCTCCGCGGTGAGATAGGTCGCCATATATTGATCCCACAGCGCGGTGATTTCGGCGCGCCGTTGCTTGAAGCGCTCCATATGCGCGTCGACCGGATGGTCATGCAGCGCCGCCGACGGCGCCTTTGGGTCGTGCTGCATGGCCAGCAAGACTTCGCGGGTGTTGTCGCCGAGCAGTTCGCTGATCTTCCCCAGATCGCGCAGGGGCACCGCGCGGTCCGCGTAGACGGTTTGGAGCCCCGTGACACCATCATTGCCAAGCTTCCAGCCGATGCCGGCGACGGCCAGGAGCAGCACCACGTTGACTAGCATGAGGATCAGGATGCGTTTGCTTATTGTGAGATTTTTCATTGAGCAGCCTCTGTATGGTGGGGGTTATTCATCAGTTGTTTCAGGTGTTCAGGCCAGGCCTCGGCCGGCGCCGGCCAGCCGAAAAGATAGCCTTGCAGATAATCGCAGCCTTGTCCGATGAGGACGTGCCGTTGCGCCTCTGTCTCGATGCCTTCGGCGACGACCTTGAGACCGAGCGTATGCGCCAGCGCGACGGTGGCGGCGCAGATGGCGGTGTCGTTGGCGTTGGTTTCGACGTCGCGCACGAAAGCACGGTCGATCTTGAGCACGTGGATCGGCAGCAACTTCAGATAGGCGAGCGAGGAATAGCCGGTGCCGAAATCGTCGATGGCGAGCGTGATCCCCAGCGCGCGCAGGGCGCGCAAGCGTTCGATGCCCTGTTCCGGGTCGCTCATCGCCACCGACTCGGTGACTTCGATCTCCAGTTCTCCGGGCAAGATGCCATGCCGGTCGAGCAGGGCTTGCACCTGTAGGACCAGGTCAGCGGCGTGCAACTGGCGCGCGGAGAGATTGACGGCCATCCGTAGCCCCTTGACGCCGTCCACCCGCCAGGCGGCGAGCTGGCGACAGGCGGTGTCAAGCACCCAGGCGCCGATGGGTTCGATCAGGCCGGATTCCTCGGCGACGGGGATGAACTCGGCCGGTGACACCATGCCGCGCAGCGGATGGCGCCAGCGCAACAAGGCTTCGAAGCCGCAAATGCGTCCATCCGCCGCCGTCACCTGCGGCTGGTAGTGCAGACTGAGCTGGCCGGCTTCTAGCGCGCCGCGCAGGTCGGCTTCAAGTTCGAGCCGCGCCAGTGCGCGCATTTCCATCGCGGTGTCGAAGAACTGTACGTTGGCGCGGCCTTTTTCCCTGACGGCGTACATCGCGGTGGCGGCGTGCTGGAGCAGGGTTGCGGCATCCGCGCCGTCGGCGGGAAACAGGGCGGCGCCGATGCATGCGTCCGTATGCACCTTGCGTCCGTCGATCATGTGGAAATCACCCAGCGCGCCGAGCATCCCGTTGGCCAGCGTGCGGGCCGCGGCGCTGTCTTGCGGGCCCGTCAGCACGATGACAAACTCGCCGCCGCCCAGGGTGGCGAAAATGCTGGTGTCGGGCACGCAGGCGCTCAGGCGCTCCGCCACGGCAACCAGCAGCTGATCACCGACGGCATGCCCCAGCGTCTTGTTGATGTCCTTGAGATGTTCCAGTCCCAACAGCAGCACGGCCAGCGGTGCGCCCTCCGCGGTGATCGCCCGATCCAGCTGGATTTTCAGGCCATGGCGATTGAGCAGCCCGGTTAGGCTGTCATTGAAAGCCAGGTGGCGCAGCCGCGCCTCGTCAAATTTTCGTTTGCCGATATCGGTGAAGCTGGCAATGTAACCGCTGGTGATGCCGCTATCCCGCAGCGCCGTGATCCGGACCCATTTCGGGAAGGTGGTGCCGTCCTTGCGCCGGTCGCGCAATTCACCCTCCCAGCGGCCCTGCTGGTTCAGGGCGTCCCACATCTCGCGGAAAGTCTCGGGCGGCGTTTCGCCGCTGGTAAATATGCGCGGATCGTGGCCGAGCAATTCTTCCGCTGCGTAGCCGGTGAGGCGGGTCAGCTCCGGGTTGGCGGCGACGATGCGGTTGGCGGCGTCGGTGACGAGAACCGCCTCGCCGCTGTGCTCGACGATGCTGGCATGCACACGCAGCGCGGCGGCGATGTGACAGCTATCGCACTCGGGCAGCATTGGGGATGAGGAGGTAGCAACCATAATCCTGACAATGCTACATGGCTATTAAGTCGAAGTAAATTGATCCGGGTCAATATTATCCCTAGCCAATATTTCAATCCAGTTGCGCACGGCCCAATCGCAAAAGTCGGCGCTGGCGGGACGGCACCAACGAGAATATTGCGCCGCTGCGCGGGCCGGAATAAACTTCCCGACCCGCCACGCCAAGGGGCGCGGCGCCGATACCAACAACTTGAACATTTCAGCAATCAAAGGGGAGTGCCATGAAATACCAAAAACTGGATGATTTTCTCAACTACGTCAAAGCCCGCGATCCGCATCAGCCGGAGTTTCTTCAGGCGGTGCATGAGGTCATGGGCAGCGTGTGGGGCTTCATTGCCGCCAATCCGCGCTATGCCGAAGACGCGATCCTTGAGCGGCTCGTCGAATCCGAGCGGGTCATCCAGTTCCGCGTTTCCTGGGTGGACGACAAGGGCCAGACCCAGACCAATCGCGCCTTTCGCGTCCAGCACAACTCCGCCATCGGCCCCTTCAAGGGCGGCATGCGATTTCACCCCTCAGTCAATCTGTCGATCCTCAAGTTCCTCGCTTACGAGCAGACCTTCAAGAATGCGCTGACGACGCTGCCGATGGGCGGCGGCAAGGGTGGTTCCGATTTCGATCCCAAGGGCAAGAGCCGTAACGAGATAATGCGTTTCTGCCAGGCGCTGATCGTCGAACTGTATCGCCATCTCGGTCCCGACACCGACGTGCCGGCCGGCGACATCGGCGTGGGCGGTCGTGAAGTCGGCTTCATGGCCGGCATGATGAAAAAACTCTCGAACAACGCCGCCTGCGTGTTCACCGGTCGCGGCCTGTCCTTCGGCGGCAGCCTGATCCGCCCCGAAGCCACCGGCTACGGCCTAGTGTATTTCGTCAAGGAGATGCTGGCACACCAGAACAAGACGCTCGACGGCATGCGCGTTTCGGTGTCGGGTTCCGGCAACGTCGCTCAGTATGCGATCGAAAAGTCGCTGGAGCTCGGCGCCAAGGTGGTGACGGCCTCCGATTCCAGCGGCACAGTGATCGACGAGGCGGGCTTCACCACCGAAAAACTCGCCGTGTTGATGGACATCAAGAACAACCAGTACGGGCGCATCGAGGAATATGCCAAGCATTTCGGTCTGTCGTTTGTTGCCGGCAAGAATCCCTGGAGCGTGCCGGTCGATGTCGCCCTGCCCTGCGCTACGCAGAACGAACTGGACATCAACGATGCCCGCGAACTGATCAAGAATGGCGTCAAGTGCGTCGCTGAAGGTGCGAACATGCCCACCACCCTGGAAGCGACCGAAGCCCTGATCGCGGCAAAGGTTTTGTTCGGGCCAGGCAAGGCGGCCAACGCCGGTGGCGTCGCCACTTCCGGTTTGGAAATGGTGCAAAGCTCGCAACGGCTTTACTGGTCGCGCGACGAAGTCGATGCCCGCCTCTCCGGCATCATGACCAACATTCACCAGAACTGCGTCCGTTACGGCGAGCAGGAAGGCGGCTTCGTCAATTACGTCAATGGCGCGAACACCGCCGGCTTCGTCAAGGTGGCCGACGCGATGCTTGCTCAGGGCGTTTACTGACCCACCCCCTCCCATCCTCCCCCTCGCGGGGGAGGTCGGGGGGGCGGGCGTTTAATCTCCGCGAGGGGGCGGTCGGGAGGGGGCGGGCCCCTATCTGACCAGCACGCTCGGCAAGTCGAAGCTCGACTGCAGTTGCTCGGCGATGCGCCGGGCTGCGCCGATATCCGGCCAGGGGCCCAGCTGCAGTCGATGCAGATTGCCGGTGCTGCGGATCGACAGCCGGTCGCCAAGCTCGCCCAGGGTGAGGGCCAGCCGCGCCCGCAGCGATTCGGCATTGTCGCGGCTGCCGAAGGCGCCCAATTGCAGATAGTGCCCGCCGCGCTCCTCGATATCCCGCAGCACAACCGGCTTTTCAGCAACCAGTGGGGCTACGGGCGCTGCTGGCGCGACGGCAATGAGCGGCGGCTCCAAGGCGTCGGGTAAGGGGACGCCGCCAGCCAACAGGTTTTCAACGATCACCGTGCCGCTGCCATTGCCGATCAGGTCGAGCTTCCATGCGGCGGTGTAGGAGAGGTCGATGACGCGATCGTGCAGGAACGGGCCGCGGTCGTTGACCCGCACCACCACCGCCTTGCCGGTTTCCGGCCGGGTCACCCGGACATAGGAGGGGATCGGCAGCGTCGGATGGGCGGCCGTCATGCCGAACATGTCGTAGGGTTCGCCGCTCGAGGTTTTCTGGCCATGGAACTTGCGGCCATACCAGCTGGCGATGCCCTGTTGACGAAACGGCGCATGCGACTGCAGCGGCACATAATCGCGGCCGAGCACCGTATAGGGGCGATTGGCGAAACGATGCAGGGGCTCCGCGCGCGGCACGGCGTCGGGCACGCTGGCCAGATCAACCGGGATATCGGCGGCAGGACCATCGTCCTGATAAAAGCCGCCGCCACGCTTGAGGGTGTAGCCCGGCGGCTTGGCCGGCAAAGTCGGCGTGACCGAAGGGAATCCCTTTTGCGGGACTGGCGGGACGGCGGCAGGGGCTGCCCCAGTGCCTTCGCCGCCCGGTTTAGGTGGTTGGCCGCCGCAGGCGGCAAGAAAAGCTAGGGCAAGAAAAGCAAACAATATTTTCATTTTTGGACAAGCATGCGGTTCTTGTGGATCGACATCAAAATGCCCACGCCCAGCATCAGCGTCACCAGCGCGGTGCCACCATAACTGACGAAGGGTAGCGGCACCCCAACTACCGGTAAAAGGCCGGAAACCATGCCGATGTTGACGAAGGCATAGGTGAAAAAGATCAGCGTGATGGCGCCGGCCACCAGCCGCGCAAAGAGGTTCGCGGCCTTGGCCGCGATCTGCAGGCCGCGACCGATCAGCAGGGCATACAGCACCAGCAGCACGAAGTTGCCGATCAAGCCGAGTTCCTCGGCATACACGGCAAAGATGAAATCGGTGTGGCGCTCGGGCAGGAAGTCGAGTTGCGCCTGCGTGCCCTGCCCCCAGCCCTTGCCAAGAATGCCTCCGGAGCCGATGGCGATGGTCGACTGGATGATGTGGAAACCCTTGCCGAGGGGATCTTTCTCGGGGTCAAGCAGCATCAGGATGCGCTGCCGCTGATAATCGTGCAGCAGTGTCCAGGCAAACGGGGCCGCGGCGGCGGCAGAAGCCGCAAGACCAATGATCACCTTCCATGGCAGGCCGGCCAGAAAAATGACGAAGAAGCCCGCTGCAAAGACCAGGATAGAGGTGCCCAGGTCGGGCTGCCTGACGATCAGGGCCACGGGAATCAGCAGGATCACCGTGGCAAAGGCGTAATCCTTCAGCCGCAACATGGCTTCGTGCTTCTGGAAGTACCAGGCCAGCATCAACGGCAGGGCAATCTTCATGAGTTCCGATGGCTGGATGCGGATAAAGCCCAGGTTCAGCCAACGGCGCGCACCCTTCGAGACATCGCCAAACAAGGCTACGCCAACCAGCAGCATGACGCCGAAGACATACAGTGCCGGCGCCAGCGCTATCAATCGTTGCGGCGGTATCTGGGCAGCCAGGCGCATCACGGTCAGCGCCACCGCGATGTGCGCCAGATGCGTCATCATGCGGCCCGGCGAAGCGCTGGCCATGGCGATCAGGGCGACCAGCAACAACAGCCCGATAAAGCTCATCAACGGTCCGTCGATGGGTGTGACGAGTTTTTGCCAGAGTTCGCGAATCACTGTTGACCCACCCCTCCCATCCTCCCCTCGCGGGGAGAATAGACGCCCATCCCCTCCCGGCCTCCCCCTCGCGGGGGCGGTGACTGTGGCTCGCTTTGTGCGGCAAGGCCGCATCCCGCTTTGCGGGACCAGCCTTGGGCTGTCCTGCGGCCTTCGGCCTTGTGCTCGTCAGTTACGGGGAGCCCCCGTTCATGCCTGGGTGCGGATTGCGGCTTGCACCGCGAGCCGCCTCGCCTTGGGGCGGCCCGGCGGCAAGGCTGCTGGTTTTCTCCCCTCGCCCCTTGCGGGAGAGGGGCCGGGGGAGAGGGGGGGCCATCAGAAGGCCCTTCGCCCGCAAAGCGGAGGAAGGGCGCCCCGACTGACAATGGATGAGCGTTATTCATCGGCCTCCTTCGCCTCCTCGTCGGCCGGTGCGGCGCCTTGCGGCAGCTTTCCAAGGAGGTAATAGTCGAAGACCTGCCGGGCGATGGGTGCGGCGGCCTGCGAGCCGAAGCCGCCGTTCTCGACCAGCACCGCCAGCGCGATGGCCGGCCGCTCGGCCGGCGCATAGGCAATGAACAAGGAATGGTCACGCAATTCCTCTTTCGTACCGTGACGCTTGTACTCGGCGCCTTTGAGCGAATACACCTGCGAGGTGCCAGTCTTGCCGCCAGAGACATAACCGGCGCCGGCAAAGGCGCGCGCACCGGTACCCTCGATGTTGACCCCGACCATGGCGCGCTTGATCACATCGATGTTGGCCTGCTTCCACGGCAGGGTTTTCAGGGGCTGCGGCTCGATCGGGGTGAGTTGCCCGGTACGCGTGTCGGTGATGTGCTTGACGAGATGCGGGCGAAACATCACGCCGTCGTTGGCGACCGTGGCGATCGCCTGGGCGAGCTGGATCGGTGTATAGGCGTTGTAGCCCTGGCCGATGCCGACGGAAATGGTCTCGCCGGCAAACCACTTCTGCTGCTCCGCCTTCTTGAAGCGCTTCTTCTTCCAGGCCTGGGATGGCAGCACGCCCGTCGATTCGCCCTCGATGTCCACGCCGGTGCGGCTGCCAAGGCCGATGCTGCCCATGAAGGCGGCGATGTTGTCGATGCCCATGTCATTGGCAAGTTGATAGTAGTAGGTGTTACACGACTCCACAATGGACTTGTACATGTCGACCGTGCCATGGCCGCCCTTTTTGTCGTCGCGGAAAGTATGGCTGCCGAAGTTGAAGTAACCCGGATCGAAGATGGCCTGCTCGGGACGCCGTTTGCCGAGTTCCAGCGCCGCCAGCGCCATGAACGGCTTGAAGGTCGACCCGGGCGGGTAGGCACCGTTCAAGGCACGGTTGACCATCGGTTTATCGGGTGAATTATTCAACTCGCCCCAGTCCGCCACATTGATGCCATCGACAAACAGATTGGGGTCGTAGTTCGGCATCGATACCAGCGCCAGGATGCCGCCGGTAGACGGCTCGATGGCCACCAGCGCACCACGGCGATCGCCAAAAGCCGTCTCGGCAATCTCCTGCAACTTCACATCGAGCGTCAGCGTCAGGTTGTTCCCGGGAATCGGCGCGGTGCGCGCCATGGTGCGCACCGGTCGACCGCCCGCATCGACCTCGACCTTTTCGAAGCCGGTAATGCCGTGCAGGTCGAATTCGTAGCGCTGTTCCAGGCCACTCTTGCCGAAGTGGTCGGTGCCACGATAGTTGGCCTCGGCTTCCTGCGCTTCAATGCGCGCCTGGTCACGCTCTGTCACCCGGCCGATGTAACCGATCAAGTGCGAGGCAAAGGCGCCGCGCGGATACTCCCTGAACAGGCGGGCCTTGATATCCACCCCGGGAAAGCGAAAGCGCCGCGCGATGAACTTTGCCACCTCGGCATCGGACAGGCGGGTGCGGATCGGCAACGATTCGAAGCGCTTGTTCTCCTCCATCAACTTCTTGAAGCGCCGCCGATCCTTGTGCTGGATGTCGATGAACTCGGCCAGGCGGTCAATGGTGGCCTCCAGGTCGGGCACCTGGCTCGGTGTAATTTCGAGCGTGTAGGCCGAGTAATTGCGCGCCAACACCTCGCCCTTGCGATCAACGATCAAGCCGCGAATCGGCGTGATCGGCACCAGGGAAATGCGATTGTCTTCGGCGCGCGTCTGATAGTAATCGTGCTGGATGACCTGCAACCAGACCAGGCGCCCGAACAACAACACAAAGCAGGCCAGGACCAGGGCACCGACTACCGCAACGCGCCGATTGAACTGCTCCAGATGTTCCTGCGGATTCTTAAATTCCATGGGCAAACAACGCTATATCACCGGCAAGGGGGAGAGAAACACCCCCAGCAGTCTCGCCGCCGGGCCGCCTTTCTCCCGCTTGCGGGAGAAAGGCTTTCTGATGGCTCCCCTTCTCCCCGACCCTCTCCCGCAAGGGGCGAGGGAGAAAACCGGCAACACCGCAGCCCGCATCCCAGCAGCCTCGCCGCCGGGCCGCCCTTCTCCCGCTTTGCGGGAAAAGGGCATTCTGATGGCTCCCCCTTTCCCCCGCCCCTTTCCCGCCAGGGGAAAGGGGAGAAAAGCACCCCGCAGCAGCCTCGCCGCCAGGCCGCCCCAAGGCGAGGCGGCACGCGGCGCCAGCCGCAATCCGCTCCCATGCCCGAACGTGGGCTCCCCGTAACAGACGAGCGCAGCGAGCCACAGTCACCTCCCCGCGAGGGGAGGATGGGAGGGGCGGTCTCATATAGGTCTATTTTCATCCCGCTCCACCGCCTGATACTGCGGCAGCAGCAATACATAGTTGAGCGGATGCCAAAGTAATACAGCGAAAAAGCTGGAAAGGAAATACAACACGCCCGGGAACTCCGCTCCGGCAGCGAGACGAATCAGCAGCATCACCAGCTGGGCGCCAAGCAGCAGGGGCAATACGTGCAGTGCCTGCTGGGCGACCGGAAACCACAGGATACGTCGCGACAGCCCCCCGGCGGCGAAGGCCAGCAGCACATAGGCCAACGCATGCTGGCCCATGACACTACCATTGGCGACATCGATCACCAAACCGAAAAAGAAACCGGCCCCCATGCCAACCTTGAGCGGCTGATGAATACACCAGAAAACCAGAGCCAGCGCAAACCAGTCGGGGATGCCGGGCAAGCGGCCGAACGGGATCAGGTTCAATACCAGCGCTACGCAGAGCGACAGGTAGACGAACCAGCCGCGTGCCGGTAGCAGAATGCGCCGTGATGAGTGTGTGGGTTGAATCATTTCGCTGTCCTGCGACCTTTGACCGTGTTCTTGCTCGGTTCATTGGGCTCTTCGGGCATCTCGGGCGCAATGCGTTTGCCGAGCACCAGTACCTGGCCGTGGCGTTCGACACCGGCGAGCGGCGCACAATCGATGCGGGCGAAGGAAAATGAAGTGTTGCGGTCGATGCTGATCACTTTGGCCACCGGCAAGCCGGGCAGATAGATGCCATCGAGGCCCGAGGTCACCAGCGTATCACCGGGCTGCACGTCGGCATTGGCCGGCAGGAATTTCAGTTCCATCGCGCCGCTGCCGGCCCCGGCCACCACGGCACGCAGTCCGTTGCGCGCCACCTGCACGGGAATCAACTGGTTCTTGTCGGTCAGCAGGGTGACTTCGCTGGTCAGCGGGAAAGCGCGCGTAACCTGGCCAACCACACCGAGATCATCGATGACCGCCTGACCGCTTTCGATGCCATGGTTCAGGCCATGATCAATGATGATGCGGCGGGAAAACGGGTCACGTGCTGCGTAAAGAATTTCGGCAGCCCGCACCGGCACGTCAAGTCTTTCCTGCATTGCGAGCAGGGCGCGCAGGCGGCGATTTTCATCTTCCAGGTGCGCCTGCCGCAGCAGTAAATTGGCCTGGGCCAGCTGACGCTTGCGCAGTTCGACGTTTTCCAGTTGCAGGCTGGCCAGGTTGGAAAAATAATTGCCGGCCTCGCCCGCCCCTTCAACCGGCAGCAGGACGGCCTTTTGCAATGGCCAGAGCACGGTCGCCACCGCCATGCGCGCCACTTCCAGCGTCCGGAAACGCAGATCGGCCACCAGCAACAGCAGCGCAAGCGTGACGAAGAAGGCCAGCCGGGCAAGCGGCGCCGGGCCGCGCTTGAAGAACGGCGGCGGCGTGTGGCCAGTATGACCCGCTGTGGACATCACGGCTGGAATTTCCCTCCGGGGGAACATGACTGCGGTACGGAAAGTACGCCAATGCGTACACCACCGCTCAGACTACCGGGAGAGACCTTATTCGTTGGCAAAAATACTGCCGAGATTGTCCATCTTTTCGAGCGCGAGGCCGGAACCGCGCACCACGCAGGTGAGCGGCCCCTCCGCGACGATTACCGGCAGCCCGGTCTCCTCCATCAGCAGGCGATCGATGTCGCGCAACAGCGCACCACCACCGGTCAACACCATGCCTCTTTCGGCAATGTCGGCGCCCAGTTCTGGCGGTGTGTGCTCTAGGGCGACTTTCACCGCGCCGACGATCTGGTTGAGGGGGTCGGACAAGGCCTCGAGAATCTCGTTGGAGGAGATGGTGAAACTGCGCGGGATGCCCTCGGCCAGGTTGCGGCCCTTGACTTCCATTTCCTTGACCTCGGAACCGGGAAAGGCCGAGCCGATTTGCTTTTTGATCGCCTCTGCCGTGGCTTCGCCGATCAACATGCCGTAGTTGCGGCGAATGTAGTTGATGATGGCGTCGTCAAACTTGTCGCCACCGACGCGCACCGAGCCCGCATAAACCATGCCGCCCAGCGAAATCACGCCAACCTCGGTGGTGCCGCCGCCGATGTCGACCACCATCGATCCGGTGGCGTCGGACACCGGCAGACCGGCGCCAATCGCCGCAGCCATCGGTTCCTCGATCAGATAGACCTGCGATGCGCCGGCGCCCATGGCCGATTCGCGAATGGCGCGACGCTCCACCTGGGTCGAGCCGCAGGGCACGCAGATGATGATGCGCGGACTTGGCGAGAGCAGGCGCGATTCATGCACGCGCTTGATGAATTGCTTCAGCATCTGCTCGGTGACGGTGAAGTCGGCGATCACGCCATCCCGCATCGGGCGGATGGCGGTGATGTTGCCGGGCGTCTTGCCAAGCATTTGCTTGGCAGCGGCACCGACGGCCTGAATGGTCTTCTTGGCGTTGGGCCCGCCTTCGGTGCGGATCGCAACCACGGAAGGCTCATCCAGAACGATACCCTTGCCGCGCACGTAGATCAGTGTGTTGGCGGTACCGAGGTCGATGGCCAGATCATTGGAAAAATAGGAGCGGAAAAAGGAGAACATCGGTGTCCTGTAAAAATATGCTGGGGCGGCTCCGGGCGAGACAAACGCGGTGCTGCCGTGAATGGTCGCCTATGATACCCTAACGCGCTTCGCGAATTAAGCGCCCGCCTTGCCCAATCAGCCCAGTCATTTCAAATAAATCATGTCCCTGAGCCTGGACGACGTCAGCCGCATTGCCCGCCTGGCGCGCATCGAAATATCCCCTGCCGAAGCCACCCATACCCGCGACCAGCTCAACGGGATACTTGCCTTCGTCGAGCAACTGCAGGCCGTTGATACCACTGGCATCGAACCGCTGGCCCATGCCGTCGACGTGGTCCAGCGGTTGCGCCCCGACACGGTTACCGAGACCGACCGCCGTGACGACTTTCAGGCCATCGCGCCAGAGACCGAAGCTGGACTGTACCTCGTTCCCCGGGTAATCGAGTGATGCTGGAAGCCAGTCTCAAACAACTGTCCGCCGCGCTGGCGCAAAAAAAGATCTCCAGCGTCGAGCTGACGACGCTGTTCCTCGAGCGCATCGAACAGTACAACCCGACACTGAATGCCTTCGTCACGCTCGACCACGAGCGGACACTGGCCGCTGCGCGCGCCGCCGATGTGCAGCTGGCAAAAGTCGGCGCTGGCGGGACGGCATCAAGCCGGACCGTCGCCAACATGGGGGCGGCGGCAGCGCCACTCACCGGCATCCCGTTGGCGCACAAGGACATTTTCTGCACGGCGGGCTGGCGCACCACCTGCGGTTCGAAGATGCTGGCCAATTTCGTGTCGCCCTACGATGCCCACGTTGTCGAACGCTTCAGCAACGCCGGGATGGTGATGCTCGGCAAGTGCAACATGGACGAATTCGCCATGGGTTCGTCAAACGAGACCTCCCATTTCGGCCCGGTGAAAAATCCCTGGGACACCACCCGCGTCCCGGGCGGCTCCTCGGGCGGTTCGGCCGCCGCCGTGGCGGCACGCCTGACCCCAGCCGCCACCGGCACCGACACGGGCGGCTCGATCCGCCAACCGGCCGCCCTGTGCGGACTGACCGGCCTCAAGCCGACTTATGGCGTGGTGTCGCGCTACGGCATGATCGCCTTTGCCTCGTCGCTCGACCAGGGCGGACCGATGGCCAAATCGGCCGAGGACTGCGCCTTGCTGCTGAATGCCATGGCCGGGTTCGATCCGCGCGACTCCACCTCCCTGGAGCGCCCGGCGGAGGACTACAGCCGCGATCTCGAGAAGCCCCTGGCCGGTCTGAAGATCGGCCTGCCACGCGAATTTTTTGGCGCGGGCATGGACGCTGGCGTGCGCGCCGCTGTCGAGGCCGCCCTCGCCGAATACCGCAAGCTCGGCGCGACCACCGTCGAGGTCGGCCTGCCGAATTCAAATCTGTCGGTGCCCGCCTATTACGTCATCGCCCCGGCCGAGGCGAGTTCCAACCTGTCGCGTTTCGACGGCGTGCGCTACGGCCATCGCGCGCCGGACTATGCCGATCTCAACGACATGTATGCCAAGAGCCGTGCGCAAGGCTTCGGCGCGGAAGTGAAGCGCCGCATCCTGATCGGTACCTACGTGCTGTCGCACGGCTATTACGACGCCTACTACCTCAAGGCGCAGAAAATCCGCCGTCTCATCGCCGCCGACTTTGCCGCCGCCTTCAAGGAATGCGATGTCATTCTCGGGCCGACGACACCCTCACCTGCCTTCAAGTTCGGCGCGAAGGCCGCCGACCCGGTGCAGATGTATCTCTCGGACATCTACACCATCGCCGTGAACCTCGCCGGACTGCCCGGCATGTCGATTCCCTGCGGCTTCGACAATGCCCTGCCGGTCGGCCTGCAGATCGTCGGCCCATGGTTCGGAGAGGCGAAAATGCTCAATGTCGCCCATCAGTACCAGCTATTGACCGACTGGCACCACCGCATGCCAAGCGGCCTGGGTAAGTCATGAAAATGCCGGCAGTCTGGGTAGTTCTGTTGCTGGCCCTGCTGGGTGGCTGCGCCACGCCATTACCCTCTCCTGCACCGGCACCTGCGCCCGCCCCGGTTCCAGGCCCGGCCCCGCTGTCGGCACCACAAACACCCGCCCTGAAAAAAGAGACCCTCGCCTATCTGGCCAAACGCAAACTCACGCCAATCACGGGAAATGCCCTGAATGCCAGCGCCAACTGCAGCTTTCGCGACGAGAACGGATATCGCGGTCAGCTGGAATTGAGCGTCAGAAATGCGGCGGTCGAACAACTCGATGCCCGCATCGATGTGCCAAAGCATGGCAGCTGCCAGTTCCGGCTGGCGGATTTCCAGCAGACCGACAGCCAGCCAATCGTGGTGCTGGCCGCGCGGCAGGGCAACTGCAAAATCAGCCTGTGGGAACAGGGCAAGCAGGTCACGGTCGCCTTCCGTAACTGCCGCGCCGCATGCAGCGGCGATTCGGTCGATTATCTCTGGCCCATTCTGGTCGACAGCCAGAAGGGCAGTTGTTCATGAAGGGCCGCATATGAGTTGGGAAGTCGTTATCGGGCTGGAAACCCATACCCAGTTGCAGACCCGATCGAAGATTTTTTCCGGTGCGGCCATCGCCTTTGGCGCCGCGCCCAACCGGCAGGCCTGCGCGGTGGATATTGCCCTGCCCGGCGTGCTGCCGGTACTCAACCGCGAAGCCGTCGTTTGCGCCATCAAGTTCGGTCTGGCCGTCGGCGCCAACATTGCGCCACGCTCGATCTTCGCGCGCAAGAATTACTTCTACCCCGACTTGCCCAAGGGCTACCAGATCAGCCAGTTCGAGACCCCCGTGGTTTCGGGCGGCGGTCTGACGGTTCACGTTGGCGAAGCCGAAAAGTTCGTCCACCTGACCCGCGCCCACCTCGAAGAGGACGCCGGCAAGTCGCTGCATGAAGATTTTCATGGCAAGACCGGCATCGACCTCAATCGTGCCGGCACGCCCTTGCTGGAAATCGTCACCGAGCCCGACATGTGCTCCAGCGCCGAAGCGGTCGCCTACGCCAAGGCGTTGCACGCGCTGGTCACCTGGATCGGCATCTGCGACGGCAACATGCAGGAAGGCAGTTTCCGCTGTGACGCCAACGTCTCGGTGCGCAAACCAGGAGCCCCCCTGGGCACGCGCCGCGAGGTCAAGAACCTCAACTCCTTCCGCTTTCTGCAGCAGGCCATCGACTACGAAATCCAGTGGCAAATCAACGAGATCGAAGAGGGCCGCCAGATCCACCAGGCCACCGTGCTGTTCGATCCCGACACGGGCGAGACCCGCGCCATGCGCAGCAAGGAAGACGCCCACGACTACCGCTACTTCCCCGATCCCGATCTGTTGCCGCTGGAAATCACCGCGGCATGGATTGACGAGGTCAGGAGCAAGCTGCCGGAACTGCCGCAAGCCATGCAACAGCGCCTGGCAACCGATTACGCCCTTTCCGCCTACGACGCCGCGACACTGACGTCCACGCGCGAGATTGCCGCATATTTCGAAGCCGTGGTTGCGGCGGCAGGCACCGCCAATGCCAAGCTTTGCGCCAACTGGGTCATGGGCGAACTGGCGGCGCGCCTCAACCGCGACGAACTGGAGTTCAGTGCCAGCCCGGTGTCGGCGCCCCGCCTCGCCGGCATGATCCTGCGCATTGCCGACGGCACGCTCTCCTCAAAACTTGCCAAGGAAGTTTTCGAGTCACTCTGGACCGATGCGGCAAGCAGCGCCGACACCGTCATCGAAGCGCGCGGCCTCCGGCAGGTGAGCGATGCCGCCAGCATCGAGCCCATCATCGACGCGGTGCTTGCCGCCAATACGAAATCCGTCGAAGAATTCCGCTCTGGCAAGGACAAGGCATTCAATGCCCTGGTCGGTCAGGTGATGAAGGCCAGCAAAGGCAAAGCCAATCCGCAACAGGTGCATGATTTGTTGCGGAAAAAATTAGGGTAAACCCACCCTCCCCCAGCCCCTCCCTCGCGGGAGGGGTGACTGTTGACTTGCTGCGCTCGTCTGTTACGGGGAGCCCCCATTCAAACTTGGGCACGGATTGCGGCTTCGCCGCGTGCCGTCTCGCCTTGGGACGGCCCGGCGGCGAGCCTGCTGAGGTTGAGTCGGCGTGACCGAAGGGAATCCCTTTTCCGGGACTGGCGGAACGGTGTTTTTGGTTGCCAACTTACTGCTGGGTGGTGCGGCCAGTTCCCCGGGCAATCTGCCGGTATCTTGCCTTGTCTGCCTCGAAGCGGGCCCGGATCGCGGCACTGCTCTCGTCTTTTTCACGCAAGGTTTTTTGCTGCGTCGCAATCTCGTTATTGTTGTCCCTGATCTGCGCCTGCAGCCGCGCTGGCAGCGGCTTCTTCTGATAGAACTCCTTGTCCAGTTCCAGCTTTTTCTGCTGCTTCAGGGCGGCCTCAAGACGAGCGCTGGCCTGACCCGCGTTTTTATCGATATCGGCGAGCGCCCGATCACGCGCCAGATCGATTTCTTTTTCGCTCGTATAGCTATCCATCAGGGCCCGGTCGCGGCGTGCCTGTTCGTCAGCCAGTTTCTCTTCCTCGGCCTTGCGCACTGCCGCAGCCTCGCGGGCAACCCGCTGCTCGGGGGTCGGCGGTGCCTCGACTTCATGCGCCACGCCTTTCTTGAACACTTTCTTGGGCTTGTGAAGGCATTGTGGCGGCGGCGGGTCGCCGCAAATCCGTTGTTTGTTCACATCACAACAGGTAATTTGCACTGCCGTTGCAATGTTTGGGTCAAGGCCCAGAAGCAGGATTACGGCAAACAGTGATAAGGGTTTCTTAAGCAACGCCATAAGTCTCCCGATAGCGCTGTACCGCGACAAGATTTTGTTCAAGGGCCGGTTGGCCGGCCAGGTAATCGATCACATCGGTCAGTCGCGCGACGGCGATTACCGGCATGTGCAGGCTCTGTTCCACTTCCTGCACGGCGGACCGTTCCCCCGTACCGCGTTCCTGGCGATCGATGGCAATGACGACGCCGGCCGGCATTGCACCCGCAGCCCGAATGATGTCCACCGACTCGCGCACCGAGGTGCCCGCCGAGATGACGTCATCGACGATCAGCACGCGCCCTTCGAGCGGCGCACCGATCAGCGTACCGCCTTCGCCGTGGTCCTTGGCTTCCTTGCGGTTGTAGGCAAAGGGCAGATTGCGCCCCCCGTCCTTCCGGGTCGCGAGCGCCATGGCCGTCGCGGCAACTAATGGAATGCCTTTGTATGCCGGTCCGAACAGCATGTCGAACTCGATGTTGGCGGCAAGAATCGCCTGCGCATAAAAGTCGGCCAGCCGGCCAAGCGCGGCACCATCGTTGAACAGTCCGGCGTTGAAAAAGTAGGGGGACAGTCGACCCGCCTTGGTTGTGAACTCGCCAAAACGCAGTACGCCCCTGTCACAGGCAAAGGCGATGAACTCCCGGCTAAAATCGGCTTTACTCATAGTGAGAACAATTCTACATGCTCAGAATCATCACGCTGAATTTGAATGGAATCCGCTCCGCCGTCAGGAAGGGCTGGCTCGACTGGCTGGCAGCTCAAAATGCCGATATCGTCTGCGTTCAGGAGATCAAGGCACAAGCCGCCGACATTACGGAAGAAATGCGCAAGGTCGCCGGACTGACTGGATATTTTCACCATGCAGAAAAAAAAGGCTACAGCGGTGTCGGTCTCTACGCAAAAGTCCCGCCCGAACGCTTGATCGAAGGCATCGGCACCCCCGAGTTCGATGCCGAGGGCCGCTTTCTGCGCGCCGATTGGCCAGGCTTGTCGGTGATTTCCCTGTACCTGCCATCCGGATCGTCCTCGCCGGAACGCCAGGCGGCAAAATTTCGCTTCATGGACGTCTTCTACCCCCATCTGGCTGATCTGCGCAAAGAAACGACCGGTTCAGCCAGGGAAATCGTGCTCTGCGGCGACTGGAACATCGCCCCCACCCAAAAAGACCTGAAAAACTGGCGGTCGAACCAGAAGAATTCCGGTTTTTTGCCCGAAGAGCGCGCCTGGATAGACCAGGTCAAAACCGAACTGGGATGGGCCGACGCTTATCGTCTTCTTTACCCTGACGCCGAGGCCGCGGCTTACACCTGGTGGTCGAATCGCGGACAGGCCTGGGCAAACAACGTGGGCTGGCGCATCGATTACCAGATCGCCTCCCCGGGGCTGGCCGCGCGCTCGAACGCGGCGCGGGTGTTCAAGGACCTGCGCTTTTCCGATCATGCACCCTTGATAATCGATTACGCATGGCCTTAGCCACTTATCGTCCATTGTTCTCTGTCCGGCTAGCGAAAACCCTGCTAATCTTCGGGGTGAGAAATACCCCGCGTCGCGTTGACGTTTCATCAAAGGAGCCGAAAATGACCGAAACAGCCGATGTCAGCAAGGAAAAGCTGATCGCCGATTTCAAGGTGGTAGTCGCTGATGCCGAAGAATTGCTGCGTGCCACCGCCAGTCAAGCGGGGGACAAGGCCGCCGATCTGCGCACCAAGATACAAAACCGTCTGGCCGAAGCGAAAGTGAAGCTCACGGACGCAGAGGCTGTAGTGATTGACCGCGCCAAGCAGGTTGGCCACGCCGCGGATGACTATGTGCATGACAATCCGTGGCGCTCCGTTGGCATTGCGGCCGGGATCGGCTTCGTCATCGGCTTGTTGATCGGCCGGCGCTGAGCACATTTGCCCGGGCCCTGTCCCAAGCGACCTGTCGATTACCTCGACCTGGCTTAGATGAGCGAAGCACCTGAAGGTCTGCTGGCCTCTTTGCGGGGCTTTGCGACCACCGCGGTCAGCCTCCTGCGCACGCGCCTCGAGTTGTTGAAGCTTGAGGCGCGTGAGGAGTTTGTGCGCCTTTCAAGCCTGTATTTGTGGGGCTTTGCTGCCGTGTTGTGCGCGGTGGTTGCTGTCATATTTTTTGCCATTTTCTTCACCGTGTTGCTCTGGGATAGCCACCGACTGCTCGTTCTCGGAATTTTTTCAGTACTGTTCTTCACCGTTGCCGGCGTGGCGATTTTCATGACGCTGCGCTTGTCTCGACAAGGTTCGCGGATGTTTGCCGCCAGTCTGGCGGAACTGCGTCGTGACGAGGCGGCGTTGAACCCCGCCAAAGACCAGGGCCCGGACGTACCGTCATGAATGCGATCGAATTCGCGCTGAAAAAACAACTCCTGGTACTTGATGCAGCAGCCCAACGCGAAGCGCTGGCCCATCATGCTGCAGGTCTGACGCCCCTGTTCGATGTGGCAGATCAGGTCAATGCCGGGGTACGCTGGGTGGGACGGCATCCGGAAGTGGTGGCGGTTATCCTGGCGCTGCTGGTGGCGGTTAGACCAGGCGTGCGGCGCTTCGCCTGGCGGTGGGGACGGCGCGGTTTCATTGCCTGGCGATTGTGGCGAAGAGGCGATCACTGGCTGAATCAGCCGACTCACCCCTGATGTCCATGAATAGCCGTGAGGCCGTTCGGGAGGTCTCCCGGCAACAGCAATTGGCCACCAATCGGCGCGCGGGATCTTCTTTGCTGGTGGGGCGCATGCTTGAGGCACAGCAACGCGAACGCCTGCAACTTACCGCCGAACTCGTCAAGGTGAAAGGGCTGATGCCGCTCCTGATGAAACGCCGCAACGGCACGCGCTGGTCCACGGTAGAGCGCGGAGAATTACTCCTGCAGCTGCGAGCCTTGGCGCATTTGTCACCGTATCTGGTCGTATTGGCAATGCCGGGTTCTTTTCTGGCTTTGCCGGTATTGGCCTGGTGGCTCGACCGGCGCAGGCAGCACCGGAACAACCAGCGAGCCGCATAAAATACGCACAGTATTTGATTTTGTGCGGTGCAATTAGATTATTCTGATTTTCTCATTGCCTGCCACTCAAGTAATATGTGGCCCGGCTTTTGATGGCTTCCAGGCTAGTTGGCCTGGGCCGCTTTTTTCCCGAGAAAATACCGGGGACAGCAACACATCCCCTTGCCGGTATGCATTCCGGCTGGTTTAGGAGTTGCATCATGTCGCAGCAGGTACGCCCAGTGAAGTCGGTCCTCTATGTACGTCTGCCGGTCTGGAAAATCTGGCCGGGGGGCGTCGTATATGTGGCTGACTACATCCACAAGCAGCGGCCTGATATCGGGCAGGAAATCCTTGACCTGGCGGTCATTCCTGCTGATCGACGCAAGGCCATATTAAGCGAACGGCTGGCCACGCTGAATCCTGATGTGGTTGCCTTTTCCTGGCGCAACATGCAAACCTTCGGGCCGCATCCGGAAAACGATGCGCTCGATGTGGTGATGAATTTCGATCACTCGCCCAGTCCCTGGAAAAGGGTCAAGGCGGCCTGGCAGGCGGTAGGCATCATCACCGACTACGCCATGCAGCGCGTGCGCAACTTCGGTTATCTGAAGCTGGTACGCCAGCTGTTGCCGCTGTCGCGACTGGTGGTCGGCGGCACCGCCGTATCGATCTTCGGCAAATATATTGTCGAGCGTTGTCCCACCGACACCGTGGTGGTGGTTGGCGAGGGCGAGGACGCCATGCTGTCGATCGTCGATGGCTTCACCGCGCCGGCGGGAAACTATTACCACAAGGATGCGACCGGGCAGGTCCACCATCATCCGGCGGAAGAGACCTTCGACCTGCCGAGCCTGACGGCCATCGACTTCCCCTACATCGATTCTATCTTTCCGGCGTTCCGCGAGTATGTCGGCCCGGGCAAGGAAGCCATCGGCGTCCATACCAAGCGCGGCTGCCCCTTCCAGTGCAACTTCTGCCTGTACAACAAGATCGAGGGCGCGCATCAGCGCTACCGTGACCCGGCCGAGGTCGCAAAGGAGGTTGAAACGCTCAGCAAGGTTTATGGCGTCACGCACATCTGGTTCACCGATGCCCAGTTTTGTTCAACCCGCCGCAGCATGGCCCATGTCGAGGCCATTCTCGACGAAATGCTGGCGCGCAATGTCAAGGTGCGGTGGACCGGCTATTTGCGCCTGAATTACCTGACCGCCGGGATTGCCAGGAAGATGGTGGCCAGCGGCCTGGAGAGCATCGACCTATCCTTCACCGGTTCGCAGGACATGATCGACAGCCTGACGCTCGGCTATGCGCTCGACCAGCAGATGGCGGCGTTCCGCCTCTTCCAGGACGCCGGCATGACCGACCAGATGATCAAGCTCTACCTGCCGCTGAATGCTCCCGACGAGTCGCCCGAAACGCTGTTTGCCACCATTGACCGCGTCGACGAGCTTTATGAGATGTTCGGCCGCGACAAGGTGCTGCCCTTCATCTTCTTCGTCGGCGTCCAGCCCAACACCCCCATCGAGAGAAAGCTCATCGATGCCGGCTACCTGCCGAAGAGTTACGATCCGCTGACGCTCAACCCCTTCCTCATCAAGAAGCTGCTCTATAACCCGCAACCGCTGGGCCGCCTGATCGGGCGCGCCTATCTTGAGGCTTTGGAATACTCGAGCAAGATGGACGACACGCAGGGCGAATACATCGGCCGCGCCACCCTCGAAATTCTCGCCCGCGAACTCGCCAGCAAGAAACCGGCGTCCCACCAGCGCCGACTTTCATCCATACCGGTCACGACCGCCACACACGAGCAGGTCTGACTGGCAGCGAAGCAGGTCTGATAGGTAGCGGCAATTCACAAAGCAGTCTCGCCGCCGGGCCGCCCTTCTCCCGCTTTGCGGGTGAAGGGCATTCTGATGGCACCCCCTCTCCCCCGCCCCCTCTCCCGCAAGGGGCGAGGGGAGAAAGCCAACCCCAGCAGTCTCGCCGCCGGGCCGCCCCAAGGCGAGACGGCACGCGGCGC
>JAUXOM010000077.1 GCA_030682175.1 Rhodocyclaceae bacterium | reverse complement strand
CACCGCGGAAAATCTGGCCGCCAAGTGGGGGATCACCCGCGAGGAGCAGGATGCCTTCGCCCTGGAATCGCAGACGCGTGCCGCCCGCGCCCAGGCGGCTGGCTACTTCAAGTCGCAGATCGCCCCGATCACGCTCAAAACGCGCAAGGGCGATGTCGTGTTCGATACCGACGAGCACCTGAAGCCGACCACCACGCTGGAGTCGCTGTCCAAGATGCGCCCTGCGTTCAAGAAGGATGGCACGGTCACCGCCGGCAATGCTTCCGGCATTAATGACGCCGCCGCCTTCCTGGTGCTGGCCGATGCCGCCAAGGCGGCCGCCGCCGGACACAAGCCGCTGGCCCGCCTGGTGGCCTACGCCATTGCCGGCGTGCCCAACGACATCATGGGCGAAGGCCCGATCCCCTCGTCCAAGGTGGCGCTGCAAAAGGCCGGCCTGACGCTTGACCAGATGGATGTTATTGAGTCGAACGAAGCCTTTGCCGCCCAGTCGATTACAGTGGCCAAGGGTCTCGGCCTCGACCCGGCCAAGACCAACCCGAACGGCGGCGCCATCGCCATCGGCCACCCGGTGGGTGCGACGGGTGCGGTGATCGTCACCAAGCTGCTGCACGAAATGCTGCGGGTCAATGCCCGCTACGGCATGGCCACCATGTGCATCGGCGGCGGCCAGGGTATTACGACGATCTGGGAAAGGTAGCCCGCCCCCTCCCGGCCTCCCCTCGCGGGGGAGGTGACTGTTGCTCGTTTATCACGGGGTGCCCCCGTTCATGCTTGGGAGCGGATTGCGCCTGGCGGCGCGTGCCGTCTCCCCTTGGGGCGGCCCGGCGGCGAGACTGCGGTGGGGCGATCTTGACGCCGTCTCGCCAGCGCCGACTTTTTTATGGCTGCGGATGACATGAACGAAAAAAATTTCATCGAGGAAACGCTGAGTAGCGAACAAGTATTCGATGGCCGCCTGCTCAAGGTGTTTGCCGACCAGGTGCGTTTGCCGAACGGGCGCGAATCGGTGCGCGAAATCATCCGGCATCCGGGGGCGGTGGTGATCATCGCGCTGCTCGATAACGGCAAACTGCTGTTCGAGCGCCAGTTTCGCTATCCGCTACGGCGGGTGTTTCTCGAAATGCCGGCCGGCAAGATCGATGCGGGTGAGCACGTACTGGACACCGCGCGCCGCGAGTTGCGCGAGGAGACCGGTTACAAGGCCAGCCTGTGGCGTCATCTGGGCGGCATGCACCCCGCCATCGGCTATGCCGACGAGCGTATCGAAATCTTCTGGGCGCAGGGGCTGAGTTATGTTGGCGCGGAACTTGACCACGACGAAATTCTCGATGTGTCGGAACTGACCATCGCCGATGCGCTGCTCGCCGTGCGTGACGGCGAGATCACCGACGCCAAGACCATCACGGCCTTGCTGTGGGCCGAAAAAACCTTGTCCGGGGCATGGCCCTTGCCGCTGTAGGGGCGGCGCGGCGGACGCCGCGGCAGAGGCGGTAGAATGCCCGCTGAAGAACCGACCGCCGCCACCACAGATGCGGCGGCGACAATCAAGGAGCGAGATTTCATGAATGCCGAAGCCACGCCCCAGGCCATCGTGCCGGAAGTGGATAGCGACGAGCGCACGCGGCTCCTTGCGCTCAATGTTTTTTCCGAGGTGTCGGCCAATCTGGCCGACGAGGACGATGTCGAGGAGTTGCTCGGGCGCTTTCTGGGCACCATGCTGCGGCTGGCGAAGGCCGGTGCCGGCGCCGTGCGGGTGTTGACCACGGATGGCAAACATTTGCGGCTGGTGGCGGCGCGTGGTCTACCGCCCGAGGTGGTCGAGAAGGAGCGTCTGGTGCCGATCGATTGCGGTCAGTGCGGCCTGGCGGTGCGTGACAATCGGGCGCGCTATGAAATCGACCTGCACGCCTGCGCGCTGCGCACCAAGCATCCGTATTTCGACGCCGAGTGCCAGGCGATGGTGGTCGTACCCTTGCAACATGGCAGTCAGTTGATGGGCGTGTACAACCTGTTTTTGTCCGAACGGTTCGAATTGCCCGAGGAACTGGTGTTGCTGTTTCGCTCCATTGGCGAACACCTCGGCATGGCGCTGGAAAACGCGCGCCTGAAGCGCGAAAACCTGCGCATCACGCTGATGAACGAACGGCAGATGATGGCCGCGGAAGTGCATGACTCGCTGGCGCAGGCGTTGTCCTACATGAAAATGCGCATGGCCTTGTTGCAGGATTCGATCCACGATTGCGATGAAGAAAAAGCCCGTAAATACTCCGGCGATATTGGTCAGGCACTTGATGACGCCTACATCCAGTTGCGCGAACTGCTGGCGCAATTTCGCAGTCGCATGGACCCGCTGGGTCTGCAGCAGGCACTGAAGCGGCAGGCAGAAAGTTTTCATGATCGCACCGGCATCGCACTTGAATTCAGCAATCGTGTCGTCGACCTGCGCCTGTCGGTCGATCAGGAAGCGCAGGTGTTCTTCATCGTGCAGGAAGCGCTGGCCAATGTCCGGCGCCATTCCAAGGCGACGCAAGCCTGGCTGACCCTGGAAGGCACCTGCGATCATTACATAATCACGGTCGATGACAATGGGCGTGGCGCCCAGGGTTTCTTCCCGATTGCCAATCGCAGTGGCGATTCGGACGAGCTGCCTTACGAGCGCGACCACTTTGGTTTGTCGATCATGAAGGAGCGCGCCCGTCTGGTGGGCGGGCGTGTTGAAATGATCAATCTGCCGGAACGCGGTTTTCGCGTGCGGCTGACTTTCCCGGCGATCAGCCCATCCAACCCCAAGGCAGCAATATGACCGAAACAAAACCTATTCGTGTAGTCCTGGTCGATGACCACACCCTGTTCCGCAAGGGACTGGCCGAGTTGCTCGAACAGCGTAGCGCGATCCGGATTGTCGGCAATGCGGCGAATGGCGACGAGGCGATGGAACTGCTGGGCGCGACCGAAGCGGACGTGGTCATCACCGATCTGAACATGCCGCCGCACGGCGGTCTGGCGCTGTTGCGCAAAATTCGTGCTGCTGGCTGGAAGATGCCGGTGCTGGTGCTGACCGTCAGCGACGCGCGGGATGACCTGGCCAATGCATTGGGTTCCGGCGCCCAGGGCTACCTGCTCAAGGATATGGAACCCGATGATGTGGTGGATGCCGTGCAGCGCGCGGTGCGCGGCGAGACGGTGGTGGCGCCGGCCATGACCCTGAAGCTGGTGCACCTGCTGCAGGGCGGGGCGCAACCGCCCAAGGCCGAAGCCTTGCATCAGTTGACCCCGCGCGAGCGGGAAATTCTCGAACACCTGTCGCACGGCTTGTCGAACAAGGCCATCGCACGGGAACTCGACATCAGTCACGATACCGTCAAACTGCATGTGCGCCACGTCCTGGCCAAGCTGAACCTCACCTCGCGCGTGGAGGCCGCCGTGTTTGCCGTCGAGCAAAAGGCCGGACAACAATACGGCAAAGCCTGATCAAGGCGCGACGACAGCGCTTGACCTGGCGGCGGCGCAAATTCACTCCGCCCCCATGCTCGAAATCCTTTACCGCGACGATCAACTGATCGCCATCGACAAGCCGGCCGGTCTGCTGGTGCATCGCAGCGACATCGATCGTCACGAAACGCGCTTTGCCGTGCAATTGCTGCGCGACCAGATCGGCCGCCGCGTGCAACCGGTGCATCGGCTCGACAAGGGCACTTCGGGCGTGCTGCTGTTTGCCTTCGATGCAACGGTGGCGCGGGAGATCGGGCGCCAGTTCGAAGGCGGTTCAGTAGAGAAGACCTATCTTGCCGTGGTGCGTGGCTGGCCGGCGGAGTCCGGCGTCATCGACCATGCACTAACCCGAAAACACGATGACTATGGGCGAAAACTGCCCGCAGCGACAGCCCAGCCGGCGGTTACCCATTATCGCCGTCTGGCGACGGTCGAATTGCCGGTGGCCATCGACCGTTACCCGTGTTCGCGCTATGCGTTGGTGGAGCTCAAACCACTCACGGGCCGCCACCACCAGCTGCGCCGCCACATGAAACACATCGGTCATCCCATCATTGGCGACGCCACGCATGGCAAGGGCTTGCACAACCGGTTTTTCCAGCGCGAGTTCGGCTGCCACCGTCTGCTGCTGGCCTGTGTCGGAATGGCTTTCCGCCATCCGCGCAGCGGCGCAAGAATTGCCATTGACGGCAATCTGTTGCGGCATCGGACGAAAGTCGGCGTGACCGAAGGAAATCCCCTTTTCGGGACTGGTAGTACGGCGCCGGATCAGTTCCTGGCGCTGCTGGATCGCTTCGACTGGAGCCAGGCCATTGCGCCGTGACCGGCGGCATGGCCGCTGGCGAAGCAGGCGGTGAGCAGATAACCACCGGTCGGTGCTTCCCAGTTCAGCATTTCTCCGGCGCAGAACACGCCGGGCAGTGCATTCAGCATCAGCCGGGCATCGAGTGACGCGGCCTTCACCCCTCCGGCAGTGCTGATGGCCTCATCGAGCGGGCGTGGCGCATCAAGCCGCAGCGGCAGCGCCTTGATCGCGGCAGCCAGGCGCGCCGCATCAGCGTAGTCGTCCCTGGCTGTGCATTCGCGCAGCAAACCGGCCTTGACGCCGGCAATCCCCGCCCGGCTTTGCAGATGGCTGGCCATCGAGCGCGCGCCGCGCGGGTGGGCGATTTCCTGCGTCAGGCGTTCCAGGGTCTTGCCGGGGGCAAGGTCGAGCAGCAGCGTGGCGTGGCCGTTCACCTCGATTGCATCGCGCAAGGATGCGGCGAGGGCGTATATCAGGCTGCCCTCGACGCCATGCCGGGTGATGACGAAATCCCCTTGCCGCCGTTCCCCGCCAAAAGTCGCCACCACCGATTTGACCGGCTGGCCGGCGAATTTGCTGCAGAAATGTTCGCTCCAGGCAATCTCGAAACCGCAGTTGGCGGGCTTGAGCGGTGCGATGGCCACACCGCGCGCTTGCAGCAGCGGCACCCAGGCGCCGTTGGAACCGAGCTTCGCCCAGCTGCCGCCGCCCAGCGCAAAAATGATCGCCGTACCGCCAGTCCCGAAAAGGGGATTTCCTTCGGTCACGCCGACTTTTACCACGCCAAGCGGCATGGTGAAGATCAAGGCACCGTCCTCATCCCAGCCCAGCCAGCGATGCCGCATGTGAAAGCGCACGCCTGTTGCTCGTAGCCGATGTAGCCAGGCGCGCAACAATGGTGCCGCCTTCATGCCAGTCGGGAACACGCGGCCGGAGGATCCGACAAAGGTATCGATCCCCAGATCGCGCGCCCAGTCGCGCAGGTGTTCGGGCCCGAAATCCGCGAGCCAGTGCCCCACCCAGTCGCGCTCTTTGCCATAACGGTCGAGAAAGCTGTCGATGGCTTCCGCATGCGTGAGGTTGAGCCCGCTCTTGCCCGCCATGAGGAATTTGCGGCCGACCGAAGGCATGGCGTCGTAAACATCGACACTGACGCCGGCTCGACTCAGCACCTCCGCTGCCATCAATCCGGCCGGCCCGCCGCCGATGATTACCCCTTTTCTGTCCATGGCTGACAGTCTACTTGACACGTCTGCGATAATGCTTGACTCCATGGCCTGACTGGCCTGTCTTTACCACCCGTCAAAATGCGGGAGCTCCCATGACCGAATCCATCGAAACCTTTGCCGCGCTGCAATTGCCTGCGCCCCTGTTGACCGCCCTGGCGGCCGTCGGCTACGAAACCCCGACGCCGATCCAGGCAGCCTGCATCCCGCATTTCCTGGCAGGGCGTGACCTGCTGGGCGAGGCGCAGACGGGCACCGGCAAGACGGCGGCCTTCGCCCTGCCGCTGCTGGCGCGACTCGACCTCGCCAAAAAGATGCCCCAGGTGCTGGTGCTGACGCCGACACGCGAACTGGCCATCCAGGTTGCCGAGGCCTTCCAGAAATACGCGCACAACATGCCCGGCTTCCACGTCCTGCCGGTGTATGGCGGCCAAAGCATGGTGATCCAGTTACGCGCGCTGTCGCGTGGTGTGCATGTCATCGTCGGCACGCCGGGCCGCATCATGGACCACCTCGAGCGCAAGAGCCTGCAGCTTGAAAATCTCACGACGCTGGTGCTCGACGAAGCCGACGAGATGCTGCGCATGGGCTTCATCGACGATGTCGAATGGATTCTCGAACACACGCCGGCGACGCGTCAGACCGCCTTGTTCTCGGCGACCATGCCGGCGCCGATTCGCCGCATCGCCCAGCGTTACCTGCGCGACCCGCAGGAAGTGCGGATACATTCCGCCACCACGACGGTGGCGACGATCCGCCAGCGCTACTGGCAGGTGCGCGGCGCGGACAAGCTCGAAGCGCTGACGCGCATGCTCGAAGTCGAAGAGGATTTCGAGGCCGCCCTGATTTTCGTGCGCACCAAGCTGGCGACGGTCGATCTCGCCGAAAAGCTGGAGGCGCGTGGCTACGAAGCCGCAGCGTTGAACGGCGACATGACGCAGGGCCTGCGCGAACAGGTGGTCGAGCGCCTGAAGAGCGGCAGCCTCGACATTGTCATCGCCACCGACGTTGCCGCGCGCGGGCTGGACGTGCCGCGCATCAGCCATGTCATCAATTACGACGTGCCCTACGACACCGAATCGTATGTGCATCGCATCGGCCGCACCGGCCGCGCCGGGCGCCCCGGCAACGCCATCCTGTTTGTCGCGCCGCGCGAGATGAGGATGCTCAAAGCCATCGAACACGCCACGCGTCAGCCCATCGAAGCGATCGGCCTGCCGACGAAGGGCGAGGTCGCCGAGCGCCGCATCGGTCAATTCAAGCAGCAGATCATCGACGTGCTTGCCGAGGAAAATCTCGACTTCTTTTTCGAAGTGGTGCGGCGCATGGAAAGCGAGGATAACCTCGCTGCCCGTCAGATTGCCGCGGCATTGGCCTTTCTCGCCCAGCGCGAACGGCCCCTGCAGCCCCTCGGCGTTGATGTTCCGCTGCCGCCGCCCGCCGCGTCTTTCCGCGCCGAGCGTCCGGCCGCCGCCGAGCGGCCGCGTGCGCCGCGTCCCGATGGCGGGGATCGTGCCGAACGCCCGGTGCGCGAGCCACGGGCTGACCGCGAGGAGCGTCCGGAACGCAAGGAGCGCCCCGCGCCCCGCAATTTCAGCAGCAGCCAGGTCGTGCGCTACCGCATCGAAGTCGGCCGCAACCAGGGCGCATTGCCCAAGGAAATCGTCGGCGCCATCGCCAACGAGGGTGGCATCGAGGGCAAGCTGATCGGCCAGATCAACCTGTTCGACGACTACAGCACCGTCGAGTTGCCCGAACTGCCACCCGAGGTGCTCGATATCCTCCAGCGCACCCGCGTGCGCCAGCTGCCGCTGAAAATTCGCGTCGCGGCGGCAGGCGAAGGCGAGAACCGCCGCCCACCGGCAAACCCCCGCTGGGAAAAGGATCGCGAACCGGCAGGGGAATCACGTGAGCGCCGTCCCGCCAGCGCCGACTTTGGGCGCACCAGCGGGACGTCAAAGCCGGCCGCCAGCGCCGACTTTGGGCGCGCCAGCGGGACGTCCAAACCTGCCGCCAGCGCCGAGTATGGGCGCGCCAGCGGGACGCCCAAACCTGCCGCCCGCGCCGAACATGGGCGCAGCGAAGGGACGTCCAAACCGCCGGCCCGCACGGCTTTTCCAGACAAGCCGCCCTATCGTGGCGAAAAGAAACCTGCAGGCGAATGGAAAGGGCCGGGAGCCGGCAAGCCCTTCGCCAAGCCGGGGACGAAACCGCCTGGCAAGAAGCGTCCTTACTGACGCGTCACTGCGGCTCAGGCAGTCAAGAGGCGCGGTTCGATCAGTACGGATTGCGTGCCGTCGCCCGCGGTGAGCCAGATCTGGCCATCCTGGATCGTGCATTGCAGCTGCATGTTGCGTGCAGCCAGTGCAGCGAGCGCGCCCGACTGCTCGACGTCCAGCGCGAAGACGCGCAGGTTGCTCAGGCGTGACAATGCGCGACTTTCCTTGCCCCACCAGATATCGGCACCCTTGCCGCCGTAGACGAGGACGACCACTTCGGCGGCGCGTCCGGCGGCCTTGCGCAGCAGACGTTCGTCGGGCAGTCCGACCTCGATCCAGCGCTCGATCTCGCCGGAATAGCTTTTCAACCACAGCGCCGGTTCATCGTCGGTTGACAGACCGCGGCCGAATTCAAGACGTTCGTCGGCAAACATCAGGAAGGCGAGCAGCCGCACCATCATGCGTTCATCGGTTTCGGATGGATGGCGCGCCAGGGTGAGCGCGTGCTCGCCATAGTAGGGGCGATCCATGTCGGCAATGCTGACCGACACCTTGAAGATGGTGGATTTGAGAGCCATAAGGGGTGAGGCTGCGGGTTGGTGTCGTGACAGCCGGAAACGTGAAGAGGCGGCGCATTCTACATGGCCGCCTCTCCCCGACTTCAGCGCTGCTGCCGGCTGGTGCCGGAGCAGCAGGGTTTGTCTTACTCCTTGATCGTAAAGCTGCCGTCTTTTGCCACAGTGATGGCGGAGGCAAGGAATCGGCTGTTGATGCCGGAATTCTTCAGCAGATTGTGTGCCATCTCGGCACGCATCCCACCCGAGCAGTGCATGACGATATCCTTGTCCTTGGGAATCTCGGCAAGCCGTTGCGGCATCTCTTCGAGCGGGATGTTGATGGCGTTCTTGATCTTCCCGCCTACTGCCTCGCTGGGGCTACGCACATCGAGGATGGCAATGTTGGCCGGGGTCTTGTCGGCGAGTTGCGTGAATTCTGCTACCGCAACAGTGCCTGGCCTGGGTTTAGGCACATAGGCGATGGCGGTTTTCGCATCGCCCGCGGCGACCGGATTGCCCGCCATCTTCCAGTCTTCAAAACTGGCGGGCAGCACCCTCACGCTGCGGTAGCCCCAGGAACCCAGCTTTTTGGCGGCTTCTTCCTTGCCGTCGCCGTACAGCACGATCGGGGCGTTCTTCTGCTTGGGAAACTGGTCCTTCGCGCGGTCGAGGTCGGCCAGCGGGATGGACACGGCCGACTTGATATGTCCGGCTTTCACGGCGTCCGCAGCCCGCAAATCAACCAGCACGTAGGCGAAATCCTTCTCGATGGCCGTTTTCAGCCAAGCCGGCGTGGTGGTCGCATATTCAGCCTGCATCCAGTCGGGGAAGCCACCCGTGTAGACCTTTACATTCGTGTAGCCCATTGCCTTGGTGCGCATGAAGTTGGTCGGGCTCAGGCAGCCGCCCACGCAGTAGAAGACGATCGGCGTGCTCTTGTCCTGCGGCAGCACCTGGGCATGCATCTTGTCGAAGGCCGGCGCCGGCAACAGCTTGGAGCCGGGGATGTGCGCTTCCTGATAGGGTTCCGGTGGACGGGAATCCAGTACCAGGACATTCTTGTTGTCGGCGAGGAATTTCTTGAACTCGTCACGCGACAGTTTGTCGCCGGACTGGATGGTCTGGAGGATGTCGAAGCGGGTGACGAGGACGGCTTTCTTCTCGCCTTTTTCTTCGACATAGTTGATGCGGAAGCCCTTGCCGCGATGCAGCTTGAGTTCCTCCATCTCCTTGATGTTCTTGACGGCGGTGTCGTCGTCATATTTGACGACTTCCTTGTGGGTGCCCAGATCCATCATGATCGTCTGCGACGGCGGCGCGAAGCCATCGAGCTGTCCCCGCATCATGTTGGTGTCGGACTGGTGACAGTTCTTGCACAAGGGATGCATCGGGCCGCCCTTGATGTCTATCCCTGCCGCCACCTGGGCAAAGGATAGTGAGGCAGCCGAACACAGGGTAAGCAATGCTGTAAAGCCCGACAATCTTTTCATCTTGATCCCCTTTGATAGTGAGAGCCAAAACCAGAAAAAACACGCTTTCCGTGCGGCGCTCATTGTGCCGGAGATTTCCACAATAAAGGAAGGGGCAAAGCCCAAATCTTCTTTATCCCCTTCGGGCGATCGAAGTCGCCTGGGGCGGTGTCAGCCGACGAAATGCCAGCCCGCCGAGGTGCAGACGAGGCCGCCGCCGCGACTGATGCCCCAGTCGCCCAATACCCAGCGTGCGCAGGCCTGGCCATCGACCATGTGGCTATGTTGCCCCTGGCGGTGAGTATGGCCGTGGATCAGGGTGCGCACCCGGTGCTGGCGCAGCATGGCGGCGACGGCGCCGGCATTCACATCCATGATGGACAGCGGCTTGATCTTCTTTTCGCGCTCGCTGCGCGCCCGTAAGGCCGCAATTTCCGCCTTGCGCACGCCGAGCGGCTTGGCGAGAAACTGGCTGCGCCAAGCCGGGCCGCGCACTTGGCGGCGAAAGTGCTGATAGTCGGCGTCGTCGGTACATAGCAAGTCGCCGTGGGTGAGCAGCGTTGGTGTGCCGGCAATGTCCCGGATACAGGGGTCGGTCAGCAGTTCGAGGCCGGCGGCGACGGCAAAATCATCGCCGATGAGGAAGTCGCGATTGCCGGCCATGAAGGATAAGACTACCCCGGCATCGGCCAGGGCGCGCAAGGCAGCGACGATGCGAGCGTTGAACGGGTCGTCCAGGTCATCGTCGCCGACCCAGTAGTCGAACAGGTCGCCGAGGATCGTCAGGCTTGCCGCCGTGCGGGCCGGGCCGCCGAGAAAGGCCAGCAAGCGCTCGGCCGTTGCCGGTTCGTGCGGCGAGAGATGGATGTCGGAAATGAACAGCGCCGACTTGCCGTTGCTGCTGGACATGAAAGTCGCCTTGTTTGGAGCGCCGCCTGAAAGTCGGCGCTGGCGGTACGGCGTAAAGTCGTTGGCCGATTTCTCAGCCGACGACTTCGGCCTTCTCGATCACCACGTCCTCGACCGGCACATCCTGGTGAAAGCCCTTGTTGCCGGTCTTGACGTTCTTGATCTTGTCCATGACATCCAGGCCTTCGACGACGCGGCCAAACACGCAGTAACCCCAACCCTGGCCGGATGGCGCGCGATGGTTGAGGAAATCGTTGTCGGCGACGTTGATGAAGAACTGGGCGGTGGCGGAATGCGGATCGTTGGTACGTGCCATGGCGACAGTGCCGCGATCGTTCTTCAGGCCATTCGCCGCCTCGTTCTCGATCGGCGCGTTGCAGGCTTTTTCCTGCATGCCGACGCCGAAGCCGCCACCCTGAATCATGAAGCCGTTGATGACGCGATGGAATACCGTGCCGTCATAGTGGCCGGCCGTGACGTAGGCGAGGAAGTTCTCGACGGTTTTCGGGGCCTTCTCGGCATCGAGTTCGAGGGTGATGACACCGTGGTTGGTGGTGAGCTTGATCATGTGGTTTCCTTATTTTTTCGGTTCGATCAGTTGCGCTGATTCGATGACGATGGGGGTGGTGGGTACGTTCTGGTGGCCGGCGGCGTTGCCCGTGGCGACCTTGCCGATTTTCTGCACGACATCGAGGCCCTGCACCACCTTGCCGAAGACGGCATAACCCCAGCCATCACGCGAGGGATAGTCGAGCGCGGCGTTGTTGGCGAGGTTGATGAAGAACTGGGCCGAGGCCGAGTGGGGATCGCCGGTGCGCGCCATGGCGATGCTGCCGGTGACATTCCGCAGGCCGTTTTTCGCTTCATTCTGGATCGGCGCACGCGTGGGTTTTTGCCGCATGTCCGGGGTGAAGCCGCCACCCTGAATCATGAAACCATCGATCACGCGATGGAAGGCGGTGCCGTTGTAATGGCCGTCCTTGACGTATTGCAGAAAGTTTTCGGTCGTCTTGGGTGCCTTCTGGGCGTCGAGTTCCAGGACGATCACGCCCTGGCTGGTCTTGAGTTCGACCTGCGGGTTGGCGGCGTGAACAGCAAGCGCGAGAAAAAATGTGGATAGCAATACCAGCAGTTTATTCATGGGGTGACTCCAGGCAGAAAAGGGTGAAGATTCAGATTGGTGAAGCAAGACAGCGTTGCCGACGGGCCGCCCCGCGGCAATGCGCCACGCGCCGCCAGGCGCAACCCGTATCACAGCATCAACGAAGCACCCCGTAATAAGCGAGCGCAGCGAGTAAACAAGAACCCCCGTGAGGGGGGCGAAGGGGGCGGGCGGTTGTATTCATGCGGCGTCTTCGTGAACAATCTTCCAGCGCCCGTCTTCCTTGATCCAGTACTGGCGCTTTTGCATCCGGTTCGACAGGTTGCTGCTCTGGTAGTCCTGCTCGAAGGTGACGACGACATACTCGTCCTTGCCGGGATTGCGGAACATGCTGAGGTTGTGGGTGGCCACCTTGATCCACTGTTTGCCGGCATTGACCTTTTTCTTCTGGGCAAGCCATTCGGCCAGTGTTTTGCCGTCGCCGGAAAAATCGCGCGCGTAGTGGCGCGCATAGCGTTGGATATCGCGGCTTTCCCAGTCGCTGCGCCAGGTGTCGATCATGGTGAGCAGTGACTTGCGCTCGGCCTGCCAGTCGTCGAGCGACGTCCATTCGACGCTGTTGCTGATGATGACGGGGGTGGTGCCGACCTGCAGATTCTTCGCCAGGGCATCCAGGTCTGTGTTGGCGAGCACGACGCAGCCATCCGAGGCCAGCGGCGGGCGCGAGAACGTGTCGGAGGGCGTGCCGTGCAGCCAGATGCCGTGGCCGTTCCTGCCCATTTTCTTGTCCCATTTGTTGGGGTAGTTGATGGGGAAGGCGCCACTGCCATATAAATCGGGCAGTTTCTTGCGCGGCAGGTTGGCGGTGACATGATAGACACCGATGGGGGTCTTCTGGTCGCCTTCCTTGAATTTTTCCGCGCCGAGTTTGCCATGCGAAATGTAGTAGTCGGCGACAAAGCGGGGCGTGCCATTGTCGTTCTGGTAGAGGTACAGGCGCGATTTCTGCGTATCGACCACCACGGCGTGTTCCTGGTCGGGGCGCATCTGCAACAGGTAACGCGGCACCTGGGCTCCGTTCGGCCTGTTCTTGTAGGCGCGCAGGCGGGCGATGGCCTCCTGGTGCAGGTCGGCAACCTGTTCCGCAATGGGGGCGCCGGCCTTTGCGGCTTTCTGTTGCCTGCCGCCTTCGCCAAAGCTCTTGAGCGTGCGCGCGCGGGCGAGTAGCAGATCGCCCTTGATCAGGTGGCCGAGCCGGAATTTCGGGTAGGCCTTGAGCAGCGCTTCCGTTTCATTGAGCGCGGGCTCCCAGCGGTTTTGCTCGATATGTTCGAAGATGCGCACCAGCAGCGGGTCGGGGCCTGAATCGGTGTAGCGCGCCGGGATGCTGGTTTGCGCCGCCGCGCCCTGCACGGACAACAGAGTGGCGCAGAGAATGCAGAACAGTGTGCATGTCGACTTCATCCGCCGACCCGCTCCTGCTGAATCAGCCACTTGCCATCACGCTTGACCAGTACCAGCGTCTTGCCGGAAGTCGAATTGAAGCTGGCCGATTTGTAGCCCTGACGAAAGCGCACGGTTGCCTTGTCGCTGCCTTCGACCTTGATATTCAGCTTGTCGCGACTGACATCGATTTTGCCGGGCTTGCCGACGCGCTGGGTACGCTCTGCTTCCCATTCCTTGCGCGACTGGCCATCCGGGGTACGAAAATCCCTGGCGTAATGCGCGAGATAGGTGTTGACGTCTTTCTTCGACCAGGCAGCCAGCCAGCTATCGACGGCGGCGGTAATCTCGCTGTTGGCATCAGCGGCCTTGACCGGTTCGGGTTTTGGCGCGGGGGCAGGAGTCGGCGGGGCAACCGGTGTGGCAACAGGCACCACCGCCGGTGCGGGTGTCGGCTTGGTTTCAACCGGCTTGCTCTCGACGGGGCGGGCAGCGGGGGTCGGTGCCGGTTTGCTCTCGGCACTGGCAACCACGACCGGTGTCGGCGGGGTAACCGGCGTTGTGGCGGGCGCCTTGGCTGGCGCGGTCACGGCAACGGGCTTGCTTTCCACCGTCTTGCCAGTGCCGACCAGGTCGTTGATCATTGCCAGCTTGGTCTGCGCCGAGGCGTTCGATGAATCGATCTGCAGCGCCTTGCCGTAGGCCTGGCTGGCCAGTCGCGAATAGATGTCACCCAGATTCTCATGCGCGGTGGCATAGGCCGGATGGGTGCGGATCGCCTGTTCCAGCGCCTGCCTGGCCTTGTCGTATTGCTTCTGCTGGGCGTAAATGACGGCCAGGTTGTTATATGGCTCGGGAAGATCGGGAAAGTCTTCGGTGAGTTTCTGGAAGACCTCGATGGCATCCTTCTGCTTGTTCATGCCCGTGAGGATGATGCCCTTGAGGAAGCGCCCCTGCGCATCCTTTGGCTTGGCAGCAAGGTGCCGGTTGACCCGCTTCAGCGCTTCGGCATGCTGGCCGGACTTGAAAAGCTGACTCGCCTCGCTGTAACTGTCGGCGCGCGCCGGCAATGCAGTCAGACTGGCTAGCGCGATCCCCAAGGCCAGGACGAGCGTCTGTGTTCCAAGGCGAAGACGCAAGGCGGCCGAAGCAGCAAGGGTCGTAAGAGCGGGAGAAATAGGCATGTTGTACTGGCAAGTATCGAAGAATTCAACGTATCATTCTAACAAAGATGCTTGGCACGGCATGCCGCGCGGGGCGGTATCTAAAGCCCCAATACGGCACTTTTACCTCCCTTTATGCGTTTTTTCTGCTCCGGCCCTCAATTGGCTCCATCATCATGCTGAAAATCTACAACTCCCTCGCCCGCGCAGCCCAGGAATTCACGCCCATCGAACCCGGCAAGGTGCGCCTCTACGTTTGTGGCATGACGGTGTATGACTACTGTCATCTTGGCCACGGCCGGGTCATGGTGGTGTTCGACATGGTGGTGCGCTGGTTCAAGGCCAGCGGCCTCACGGTGACTTATGTGCGCAACATCACCGATATCGACGACAAAATCATCAAACGTGCCGCCGAAAACGGCGAAACGGTGCGCGCGTTAACCGACCGCTTCATTGCGTCGATGCACGAGGATGCCGATGCGCTGGGCGTGCTGCGTCCCGACCACGAGCCGCGCGCCACCGAATACGTGCCGCAGATGCTCGACTTGATCGGCAAGCTGGAACAAAACGGCTACGCCTACGTCGCCGAAAACAGCGATGTCTGCTATTCGGTGCGCAAGTTCGTCGGCTACGGCAAGCTTTCCGGCAAGTCGCTCGAAGACCTGCGCGCCGGCGAGCGCGTCGATGTCATGGCCGGCAAGCAGGACCCGCTCGACTTCGTGCTCTGGAAACACGCCAAGCCGGAAGAATCGGACGAGGTGAAGTGGCAATCGAACTGGGGCACGGGCCGTCCCGGCTGGCACATTGAATGCTCGGCGATGAGCTCGCAACTACTCGGCCCGCACTTCGACATCCACGGCGGCGGGCAGGACCTGCAATTCCCCCATCACGAAAACGAGATTGCCCAATCCGAAGGCGCCCACAGCAATACCTTCGTCAACTATTGGATGCACAACGGCTTCGTGCGCGTCGATGACGAGAAGATGTCGAAGTCGCTCGGCAACTTCTTCACCATCCGCGACATCCTCAAGCAATATGACGCCGAAGTGGTGCGCTTCTTCATCCTGCGCGCCCACTATCGCAGCCCGCTCAACTACTCCGACGCCCACCTCGACGACGCCCGCGCCGGCCTGACCCGGCTGTACACGGCGCTGAAGGGCTTTGCTGTCACGTCAGCGGTTGACTGGAATGAGGCACATGCGCGCCGCTTTCACGACGCGATGGACGACGACTTCGCCACCCCCGAAGTCGTCGCCGTGCTGTTCGACATCGCCAACGAACTCAATCGCGACAAGAACCCCAAGCTCGCCGCGCAACTCAAGGGACTGGGCGAGGTGCTCGGCCTGCTGCAGCGCGACCCGGTGACTTTTTTACAAGCCGGCCCAGCCGCAACCGACGGCCTGTGTACCGCTGACATCGACGCAAAAGTCGGCGCTCGCAACACGGCGAAAAAAGCGAAAAATTTCGCCGAAGCCGACCGCATCCGTGAAGAACTCAAGGCCGCCGGCATCGTGCTGGAAGATGGCCCCGGCGGTACGACCTGGCGGCGGGGATAGCGAACGGCGTACCGTTTGCTCAGTGTGCGGCTGTCTCTGCCAGCCCCAAACTGGAAGCTGTGCCGAGCAGGCGCTTGTCCCGCGTCCACAAGGTTGTCCCCGGCGCAAGGCGCGCAGCCGCCAATAAGTGGGCATCGATATAACCAATGCCCAGCCCGTAAAGAGCGTTTTGCCGGATAAAGCCGAGCACCTCGCTCTCGGAGGCAAGGGGAGCCTGCGGGAGATTTTGTAGCGCACCCAGCACGACATCGCGGTTCTGAAGGTTGCCCAGCGCCAGTTCGCCAGTCACGAAGGGATGCCCGAGTACCTGTCCCTGGTTCAGCAGGTTACTCAATCGCTCGTCATGTTGACGCAAATGGTCAATCCAGATCGAGGTGTCAACCAGGATCATGTTGTTCCCGTCTGCCGCCTTGGTACATCCTTCAGTTGCGGCTCAGAGCCACCGAGCAGGGCCAAGCGCTTGGCGCTTTCACGCTGGATCAGGGCCTGCAGGGCTTCGCGGATCAGGGCGGTTTTCTCCATCACACCGGTCAAGGCTTGGGCTTTGGAGAGCAAGTCATCATCGAGGGCTAGCGTCGTGCGCATGGCGTTATTCCTTGTTATGGGCGCTTTAAAGATAGCATCAATTGATGTTTTATATCATGCCTGCTGATGGGTAGCCTGGAAAATGTCGGCGCTGGCGGGATGGCGAAAATAGACATACGCTTACTGACTGCTCGTTGTCGATCCCCGCATGCGCGGGGAGACGAAGCACATGGTCAGAGCCTCCGCGCTGCAGGGGGGCGATCCCCAGTTTGATATTCTGGAAGCGCATCATATTCGACGCGAATGTCATGCACCAGAAAATTAGCCGAGCTTCAGTTCGCGGTAAAAATTCTCGTGCGAGCCGAGCAGTAGCAGGAGCCGGGTGGCGGGGTCGTATTCGTAGGCCAGCAGCGTCAGTTGGCCGACGCATTTGAATTTGTAGACAAAAACGCCGGCCAGGTCGCCTTTCTTGGGCTCACCGATTTCCGGGTTGGCGACAATGGTCTGCACTGCGGCGTCGACGTCGGCTTTTTGGTTGGGGTGCAGGCGCTTGTAGGCGCGGTGGAATGCCGCAGCCTGGAGAATCTGGACGGTGGGCATCGTCAGTTGCGCTTGCCTTCAGGGACGAAGGGCGTTGCCAGCGTCGGACCCTCGGCGCGGGCTATCAACAGTTCGCGCACAAAATCAATCGGCAGGTCGGGATTGTCGAGCGCGGCTTTGCCGACCATGGCCCAGAATTCGATCTGTCCGGCAATGGTGCGGCGCTCAGCCTGCGCCTGGGCGCGGGCCTGCTCGTAGAGGGTGTTGTCGATGCGGACAGGCATACCCATGGCTTCACCTCGAATCAATACGCTACAAAAGTAGCAAGTGCGGCACACTATAGCCGCAAAGTCGCCGTCCCGCCAGCGCCGACTTTTACGCCGCGAGGTGCACCGGAATGCACCGCGCCCCGAAGGGCTTGTCGAAATGCCCGAAGCGGCCGGCAATCGCTGTGCCGCAGTGCTGGCATTTGCCGGCGTCGTCCAGCCGGTAATTGAGGATTTCATACCAGTCGCGTTCGATGACGGCCTGGCCACAGCCGGGGCAGGTGGTTGTGTCGCCGCTGCGATTGTGTACGTTGCCGGTGTAGACGTAGCGCAGCCCGGCCGCCATGGCGATTTCGCGGGCACAGATGAGCGTGGCGGGCGGGGTGGCGGGGGCGTCGATGAGTTTGTAGTCGGGGTGGAAGGCCGAGAAATGCAGCGGCACGTCGGGGCCGAGTTCCTTGTGGCACCAGTCGGCCAGCGCCTGGATTTCAGTCGCGGAATCGTTCTTGCCGGGGATCAGCAGGGTCGTCAGTTCGATCCAGCAGTCGGTTTCGTGATGCACCATGGCGATCAGGTCGAGCACGGGTTGCAGATGGCCGGCGCAGAGCTTGAAGTAGAACTCGTCGGTGAAGGCCTTGAGGTCGATATTGGCGGCGTCGAGCTTGGCGTAGAACTCGCGCGCCGCCGGCAGGTGCATGTAGCCGGCGGTGACCGCGACGGTCTTGATGCCGAGGTCGTGGCAGGCGTCGGCGGTGTCCATGGCGTATTCGGCGAAGATCACCGGGTCGTTGTAGGTGAAGGCGACGCTTTGTGCGCCATAACGCTTTGCCGCCTGCGCGATGACTGCCGGGCTGGCGCTGTCCATCAGGGTGTCCATCTCGCGCGATTTCGAGATGTCCCAGTTCTGGCAGAACTTGCAGGCGAGATTGCAGCCGGCGGTGCCGAAGGAGAGGATGCTGGTGCCGGGGTAGAAGTGGTTGAGCGGTTTCTTTTCAATGGGGTCGATGCAGAAGCCGGAACTGCGGCCGTAGGTGGTGAGGATCATCTCGCCGCCCTGGTTGGCGCGCACGAAGCAGGCGGCGCGCTGGCCGTCATGCAGTTTGCAGTCGCGCGGACAGAGGTCGCACTGGATGCGGCCCCCATTTTTTTCACTTGGGAGTTTGTGCCACCAGCGGGCCGGGTGTCCGCTCAGGGTTTCTCTGGGGTTTTCCATTTCTGCACCTCGTAACGGTAGAGTTTCACCTGCGGCGACCAGAAGTCGGCGGCAAACCCGGCTTTTTGCTTGAGGTGGTTGAAAAACTGACGGGGCTCGGGCAGTCCTTCCCACACCTGCGGCAGGAATGTGCCGCGCTTGCCATTGCATTCGAAGATAAGGCCGTCGATGTTCGGTCGGATTTGGCCGAGGGCGTCGGCTTCGTTGCTGAAGTGTAGTTCGACGGGCGGGTTCAGCAGCGATACCTCGACGCGGGTGAGGGCGAAGTCTTCTTGTTCGAGCGGATTGAAGCGTGGATCGCGGAAGGCGGCGGCGCGGGCGTTTTCGCGCACATCGGTGTCGAGCGGCCGCCAGGCTTCCAGCGAACCGATGCAACCGCGCAAGCGCCCGTCCAGCATCAGGGTGACGAAGGTGGCGCCGGGTTGTGCGAGTGCCGGGTGGTCGGGTTCGGCCTGCGCTGCCGCGCCGAATTCGCTGCCGATGGCGTTCTTGGCGCGGACCAGCAGCGCGGTGCCGAGGGTGTCGAGTGCGTCTTCAGGCATGGCCGGCCGCCATGAATGCAAAACTTGCATAGCCGACGACGCGCGATTTGTCGCCCGCCGTGTCGCCGGAATTGCGCAGGTCGAGCAGATGGGGTTGCAGGCCGCGTCGCCGGGCGACCTCGATCAGGCCGTTGATCGGTGTCGCGCCGCAAGCCTGCTCGTGGTCGAGGAGCAGACGCAGATGCATGATCTCGTCGGTAGTGTGCCGGTCGCGCCGTTGGGCGTCGGTGTAGGGGTGGTAATGCGAAAGGTCGGAACTGATGACGATCAGCGTTTCCGGTCCGCCCCACAGCAGTTCCAGCACCTCGGCGACTTCGTCGGGGGTCGCATAACCGACGGCGAAGGGCACCAGGCTGAAGTCGCCGAGCACCTGTTGCAGGAAGGGCAGTTGCACTTCGAGAGAATGTTCGTCGGCATGGGCATCTTCGAGTCGTACCACCTGCTGCAGTTGCAGCGCCTGGTCGATGGCTGCGCTGTCAAGTGGCACATTGCCGAGCGGCGTGGCGAAGACACGGGACTGCGGCACGGCCAATCCGCGCACGGCAACGCGGTGACAGGGGCCGAGCAGCACGACCCGCGTTATCGTTGCCGCATGGGGCGCAAGCAGCGCAAAAGCGCTCGCCGCGACCGGGCCGGAGTAAATGTAACCGGCGTGCGGCACGATCAGCGCCTTCGGCGGCGTTTTCGCAAAAGTCGGCGCTGGCAGGACGGCGCCAAGCATGGCGTCAAGGCCCTGGCTGAGGGTGGCGGTCTCGCCGGGATAGAACATGCCGGCGACAGCGGCGGTGCGGATGCGGTGTGTTTCCATGATGGCGAACCTTTCTGGCCCTTGCGAAGGGGCGGAGAAGAGAAAACTCAAGCCAACAGGGCAATGCCTACAATGAATCCTAGTCCAATTACTGCCATACCGGGCAGAGTTCGACGTGCCAATTGTTTGCCGCCGATGACGGCCACAAGACCCGATTTGAAGACCAGATTGGCCAGGATCGCCAGCCCGATGGCGATGACGGCGGATTCGGCAGTCAGTGTTTCCTGGTTGAACAGACGCAGGGTGGAAAGAGTGATGGCATCGACGTCGGTCAGGCCGGAGGCGAGCGCGACGAGATAGAGTCCCTGGCTGCCGGCAATGTCCTGCAGCCAGGCGGAGAGCAGCAGCACGACGCCGTAAAGCAGGCCAAACGTCAAGGCGGTGAATATCTCGGTCGGATTCTTTACTTCCGGTAATGGCAACTGACCGGCAGTGGTCAGGGTGCGCCATTTGAACAGCGTAACGACCAGGCCGAGCAGCAGCCCGCCGCCCAACATGCTGGCCAGCGGCATGAACAGGCTGGGCGCCAGCACCAGTGCGACAATGCCAAGCCGTACGGTGACGACCAGGTTGGCGATCAGGATGACGAGTGTGGCGGTGTCGGTCAGACTGGCGTCGGAGCGGGCATGGCGGGCGAAGATCATCGTGGTGGCCGTCGAGGACACCAGACCGCCGAAAAACCCGAGCAGCGGCGCACCGTGCCGGTTGCCGACGAAGCGCAGCGCGGCATAGCCGGCCAGCGAAAGGCCGGAAATCAGGACCACCATCCACCAGATCTGGTGCGGGTTGAGTGCCAGGTAGGGGCCGAAATCGCGGTCCGGCAGAATCGGCAGCACGACCAGCGAAAGCACGGCGAATTGCAGGATGGAGAGCAGATCCTTGTGCGTCATGCTGCGCGTCACGACCTGCAACTGTCCCTTGAAATAAAGCAGCACCGTCGTCGTGATGGCGATCATTACTGCCAGTGTGGCGTGACCATACCAGACCAAAGCGCCCAGTCCGTAACAGAGCATCAAGGCGACGACCGAGGTGGTGCCGGGATCGCCGTTGTCCCGCGGGTCGCGGGCGAGCGCCACGATCATCATGGTCGCCACCATCAGCAGACCCACCGCCAGCAACCAGCCACCGGATTTTTCGTTGAGCAGCGCGGCGAGGCAGCCGAGCATCGCCGTCAGTGCGAAGGTGCGCAATCCGGCCTTCGCGTCCGGTTTGCGCTCGCGTTCCAGACCGATCAACAAGCCAATTCCCAAACTTACGGCGAAAGCCTCCACGTTGGAGTAGGCAGCGGGTTCGAATGCAGTCATAAAGACATTATAGAATCGCCGCATGTCCTATTTCGCATTGGTTCCTGCTGCCGGCGGTGGTACGCGACTGGGTGGCAACTGCCCCAAGCAATATCAGCCGCTGGCCGGTCAGCCACTGATTCGCCATGCCTTGGCGACATTGGCTGCCGTGCCGGTCATCGCGCGAACCTTTGTCGTGCTGGCGCCGGACGACCAGCACTGGGACGGGTTTGACTGGAATGACATGGCAGCACGCCTGACGGTGTTGCGCTGCGGCGGTGCAACACGCGCGGAAAGCGTCGCTAACGGCCTCAAGGCCATGGCCGATATGGCGGTCCTGGACGACCGGGTGGCGGCTGGCGACTGGGTGCTGGTGCATGACGCCGCGCGCGCCTGCCTGACACCGGCGCATGTTGAGAAACTGATTGCCGAAGTTGGCGATGACCCGGTCGGCGGCTTGCTCGCCGTGCCGGTAGCCGATACCTTGAAACGCGCGCACACCTTGACTTCGCAAGGCTGTCGCGTAGCGACCACCGTGCCGCGAGAAGGACTCTGGCAAGCCCAGACTCCGCAAATGTTCCGTCACGCGCAACTCGTCGATGCACTCCAATATGCCCCGGTGGTGACTGACGAAGCCAGCGCCATCGAGGCGCTCGGCTTGCAGCCGCGCCTGGTCGAGGCCGATGCCACCAATCTTAAAGTAACCTATCCGCTCGACCTGCAGTTGGCCGAATGGATATTGCAGAACAGGAAACGCTGACATGGACATCCGTATCGGGCAGGGTTACGACGTGCATCCGCTGGTGCCAGGACGCGCACTGATTCTTGGCGGCGTGACGATTCCCCATAGCATGGGCCTGCATGGGCATTCTGACGCGGATGTGCTGCTCCATGTCATTACCGATGCCTTGCTTGGCGCCGCCGGTCTCGGCGACATTGGCCGCATGTTTCCCGACAGCGATGCGCGCTGGCAGGGTGCCGACAGCCGCATGCTGCTGCGCGGAGCGCATGCAGCTGTGCTTAAAGCTGGCTGGCAGGTGGGTAATGTCGACTGCACGGTGATCGCCCAGGCGCCGCGCATTGCACCCTATGTCGAACAAATGCGCGAGAACATTGCCGCCGATCTCGGCATCGCGCCGGATCGCGTTAACGTCAAGGGCAAGACCACCGAGCGGCTCGGTTTCGTGGGGCGCGGTGAAGGTATCGCCGCCGAGGCGGTCGCACTGCTGCAGCGTGCCTGAATTAACGCCTCAACGGCGGGTATTCTTTGCACTCTGGCCGGATGCGGCTGCGCTTGATGCGCTGGAAGCCGCCGCTGCCGCGGCGACCGAATGTTGCGGCGGGCGTCGCATTCGCCGCGAAAGTCTGCATCTGACGCTGGCTTTCATTGGTGATGTTTCACAAACCCAAATGGATAAATTGCTCAATCTCGTCGGCAAGCTGCGGGTAGAGCCTTTCGATCTGATACTTGATCACCTTGGCTGGTGGCCACGCAATGGCATTGTCTGGGCGGGTAGCCGAGCAGTGCCGCCCCGTCAGCTCCGGTTATTCGATGAAATGACGCGTGCCCTGGTTGCCGGAGGATTTTCGGTCGATGCCCGCCCGTATTTCCCCCATATCACGCTACTGCGCAACGGACGTTGCAAAGGCCTGCCAGAGTTGAAGGAGCCGATTAGCTGGGGGGTGGATGCAATAACACTGGTTGAATCCTCTCTGCAAGCCACAGGCTCGAATTACCGAGTGCTGGCACGTTGGTCGCTCGATGAAGGATATCCCGGTGAGGGGGCGTGCATGCAAAAAGTTTGAGAGTTGCGGGCAGTTAAATTTGGGTTTTGGGCGACCCTGTTCTATCTTTAAAGCGTGTCAGCGATATTCTGGCAAAAGTGGAGTTTTTATTGTTTTCCTAATCATTCCAGTGAGTTGGAAAAGAAAGGGGAAGCATTACAGATGCGCAGTGAAAATATTTTGAAATATTTCTAGGGGAGTTGTTGACGGCCCGAGTCTGATCCGTATAATGCGCCCCTCTCGCTGCTGGGTGGCGACTGATCTTTAACAACTAAACAACCGATAGGTGTAGGTGCTTGCTGGGTTTAGGCGAGCGACACGTAGGCGTGCCGAGATCGAAGG
>JAUXOM010000021.1 GCA_030682175.1 Rhodocyclaceae bacterium | reverse complement strand
TAAAAGCGGCGTCCCGCCGACTCAGGCGATGAGGGACGCGGCGCGCGGGGGACGTTCGAGACGGAGCGGAATGGCCGAGCTGAAACTTTCGGCGCTAGGGGGCGACGGCGCGCCCGTGACGACCGGCAAGCTCAGTCCGGCCGGGGTAGGCAGTATCAGGGAGAACACCGGATGAACATGCGCGTGATGATGGTCGCTCGACTGCTGTGCAGGATCGGCGGCGCCGTCTTGCCCGACATTGCCGGCGGTGTCGGCGCAAGCGTGATCGTGAAGAAGCACATGAACGTGGTGATCGGGATGCACTGCGTGCTGCAACGCCGTCACGGCGGCAAAGGCAGCATTGAACGGAATCAGGATAGCGAGCAAGAGCGGCAGGAAAAAACGCATGGGCCGGACTATATCAGATGGGCAGGCCCGGCCCGCTCCAGCACGCAGAGCAGCCGCGACGTGTCTTCGGTTCCCCAACCCGCCGCCATCAGGCCATCGAGCTGTTGCATCACCGTGGCGCCAACCGGCAGCGGCACGCCCTGGCGCGTCGCCTCGGCCATCACCATGACGAAGTCCTTGTGGTGCAGGCGCGCCACGACGCCCGGGGCGAAATCACGCGCCGCCATCTTGGCGCCGAAAAATTCGAGGACGCGCGAACCTGCCGAGCCGCCTTGCAGCGCCTGCCACACCTTGTTGAAATCGACGCCGGCGGCCGCCGCCAGGCGCGCCGCTTCGGCCGTCGCCTCGATGGCCGCCACCATCACCAACTGGTTGCAGGCTTTCGCCACCTGCCCGGCGCCGGATGCACCGGCATGCACGATGGTCTTGCCAAGGCAGGCGAAGAGCGGGTCGAGCCGTTCCGCCAGCGCCGACTTTCCACCCCACATGATGGCCAGCGTCGCCGCGCGCGCACCCGCCGTACCACCGGAAACCGGCGCATCGACAAAGTCGACGCCTTTTTCTGCGTAGCGCAGGGCGAGTTCGCGCGCCGTTTGCGGCGCGATGGTCGAAAAATCGAGATGCACGCTGCCAGGTTTCAAGGCAGTGATCAGTTGTGCGGCGAGTGCCGCCACATCGACGCTGCCGGTGACGTTGGTGCACACGATCTCGCTGTGCCGCGCCAACTCTGTCGGGCTTTCCGCCCAGCGCGCCCCGCGTTCCAGCAGAAAGTCGGCGCTGGCCTCAGTTTTCAATGAGCGGCGACTCCAGACCGTGAGTGCATGTCCGGCAGCCAGCAGATGTTCCGCCATTGGCTGGCCCATGCCGCCGAGGCCAATGAACCCGATGTTCATAACCCTATTAACCCGATGTTCATAGCCCTATTAACCCGATGTTCATTGCCGGATCAATCCGCTGTTCATTGCGCAGGTGAACTGATGCGCTCCAGTAATTTCAGCGCGGCAACCGAATCTTCCTCGCCCATGCCGCTGCCGACGATGGCGTTGAAGAGTTGCGCGGTGGCCGCCGCCGAGGGCAGCATCAGGCCGAGGCGGTGCGCCTCTTCCATGACGATGCGCAAATCCTTCTGGTGCATCCAGGCCTTGAAGCCGGGCTTGAAATTGCGGTCGAGCATGCGCTGGCCATGGTTCTCCAGGATCTTCGAGTAGGCGAAACCACCCAGCAGGGCTTCGCGCACCCGCGCCGGATCGACACCGCTTTTCGCGGCGAAATTGAAGGCCTCGGCCACTGCAGCCACGCCGACGCCGGTGAGAATCTGGTTGCAGGCCTTGGCCACCTGCCCCGCACCAATTTCACCGATCAGCGTGATCGACTTGCCCATCTTCTCGAAGAGCGGCTTCACCTTTTCGAACACTTCCGGCTTGCCGCCCACCATGATGGTCAGCGCGGCATTGATCGCACCGATCTCGCCGCCCGACACTGGTGCGTCAAGAAATTCGATGCCCTGCGCCGCAAGTTCGGCGCCGATCTCGCGCGCCGCGTTGGGATTGATCGTGCTCATGTCGACAACAATTAAACCCGGCCGGGCCCCGCTGGCGATGCCATCCGCGTCGAGCGTCACCGCACGCACGTCGGGGGCGTCGGCAACCATGACGAAGATGATTTCGGCATGCCGCGCCACTGCGGCCGCCGTGACATGCGCGTGGGCGGCCACGTCCTTGAACGGTTCCAGCGCGGCCGGCCGGCGCGCCCAGAGATGCAGGGTATGCCCGGCGTGCGCCAGATGCAGGGCCAGGGGACGGCCCATCAGGCCGAGTCCGATAAATCCGATATTCATGGCATTTCCTCGCAACGATCAGGAATTCAGGCAACGGAGCGCGGCAAGGCCGCTCCCGTCTGCCAGCGCTGCACGACTAGCCGGAAATTGCCTTGGTAATCAGCGGCACCAGAGGTTCCGGCAGCTTGACTTGCCCCGACAGGGCAAAGGCATGCGCACGCTCGGACATCTTCTTCCAGGTCTTGCGGATGATGTCCAGCCACTTTTCCTCGGTGTACTCGCCATGCTTGCCGGCGAAGCCGAGCATGTAATGCTCGATGAAGACCAGGTCGATGACATCCTCGACCATCTGGGTATCCGGGTTAACCTTCAGGCCACGCTTGCCGACGGCCTGCTTGACGCGCTCGATGCTCGCCGCGTCAATGCCTGCGTCCGTCATCAGGCGACCCGCCGTTTCGGCGTGAAACTTGTACAGCCCGGTGCGCCATTGCATATAGCCGTCCTTCGTCATCGGATAACTGTCGCGCGGCGTCTTCCAGCGCTGGATATGCTGGGCGCGCACGGCCAGTTTGATGGCGTCGTCGGCTTCGGGCGCATAGCGCGCAAGCATCTCGCTCATGCGCTGCGCATACAGCAGCTCGTAGGGCACGGCCTTGCCGTCCGCATTGGTGTCCTGACGGGGGTCTTCAGCATTGGCGGCATCGAAAAGCGCGATGGCGCGGTCGAACGTGGATGTTGTCATGGGTGTTTTCCTTGCTTTCAAGGTGGATAAAAACTGGCGAGGTCGTAATGCTACCTCATCAATTATCCCAGCAGCTTCGCCGCCGGGCCGCCCTTCAGGGCCGGAGCATCAAATCTCCCGTAGTTGCAAGACGGAAGCGAGGTAGTCGGGGTTCCAGGCGGCGGCTTTGCGCTTTCTGGGCATGCTGGTCGCGCGTGACGTATCGCTACGAAATAGATTCAGCGAAACGCGGCGC
>JAUXOM010000018.1 GCA_030682175.1 Rhodocyclaceae bacterium | reverse complement strand
GCGCCGCGTTTCGCTGAATCTATTTCGTAGCGATACGTCACGCGCGACCAGCATGCCCAGAAAGCGCAAAGCCGCCGCCTGGAACCCCGACTACCTCGCTTCCGTCTTGCAACTACGGGAGATTTGATGCTCCGGCCCTGCAGGGAATCCCCGTGGGACTGGCGGGACGGCGGCCCTGCCGCAGCCGGCGTAGAATTCCGCCATGCCGAGTTTCGCCCACATCAAGGAACGCCTCGACCGCTACGAAAAGCTGATGCGGCTCGACAAGCCCATCGGCATTCTGCTGCTGCTCTGGCCGACGCTCTGGGCGGTGTGGATCGCCTCTGACGGCCGCCCCGCGTGGGTGATCCTGGCAATCTTCGTTCTTGGCACGGTACTGATGCGTTCCGCCGGTTGCGTCATCAACGACTACGCCGACCGTAATTTCGACCCGCATGTCGAGCGCACCAAATCCCGCCCGCTGGCGGCGGGTACGGTGACGCCGCGCGAGGCCTTTGTGCTGTGCGCTTTTCTGGTCGTGCTGGCCTTCCTGCTCATTCTGCCGCTGCTGACGCCCCTGCTGCTGGGGCTGGCGGTGGCGGCGCTGTTCCTGGCCGCCAGCTACCCGTTCACCAAGCGCTTTTTCGCCGTGCCGCAAGCCTATCTGGGCGTGGCGTTCGGCTTCGGCATCCCGATGGCGTTTGCCGCGATACTCGGGCGGATCCCTGAAATTGCCTGGTGGCTGCTCGCCGCCAACATCTTCTGGGCGCTCGCCTACGATACCGAATATGCGCTGGTCGACATCGAGGACGACCGGAGGATCGGCATCCGTACCTCGGCGCTCACTTTTCAACGTTTCTTCGGCCGCTTCGACATCGCCGCGATCATGCTCTGTTATGGGGCGACGCTCGCCTTGCTGGCCTGGGTTGGCTGGCAACTGGGCTTCGGCTGGCCGTATGCGCTGGGACTGGCTGCGGCTGCTACGATTGCCGGTTACCATTACACCCTGATCCGCGCGCGCGACCGCATGCGCTGCTTCAAGGCCTTTTTGCACAACAACTGGTTTGGTGCCGCGGTGTTTGCCGGCATTGCCGCCGATTATCTGCTGCGTTCCCCGAAAGCCTGAACATGAATGTTGCCCACGACCTGCGTGAATTCATCGCCCAACTGGAAGCCTGCGGCGAGTTGAAGCGCATCACCGTCGAGGTCGATCCGCAACTGGAGATGACCGAGATCGCCGACCGCGTGCTGCGTGCCGGCGGGCCGGCCTTGCTGTTCGAGAAGCCCAAGGGCGGCAGCATGCCCGTGCTGACCAACCTGTTCGGCACGCCGCAGCGGGTCGCCATGGGAGTGACCGCGGGCGTAACCGCGGGAACGGGCACAGACTGGAAAGCCGCCTTGCGCGAAGTCGGCAAACTGCTCGCCTACCTGAAGGAACCCGAGCCGCCCAAGGGCCTGCGCGATGCCTGGGACAAGCTGCCGATCCTGAAAAAGGTGCTCGACATGGCACCGAAGGTGGTGAGCTCTGCCCCTTGCCAGGACATTGTCTGGGAGGGCAAGGAGGTCGATCTGGCAAAACTGCCGGTGCAGACCTGCTGGCCCGGCGATGCGGCGCCCCTGATCACCTGGGGGCTGACGGTGACGCGCGGTCCCCACAAGGCGCGGCAGAATCTCGGCATCTACCGGCAGCAGGTGATTGCGCCCAACAAGCTGATCATGCGCTGGCTGGCGCATCGTGGCGGGGCGCTGGACTTTCGCGACCATTGCGCCGCCAACCCCGGCACGCCTTATCCCGTTGCCGTGGTGATCGGCTGCGACCCGGCAACCATCCTCGGTGCCGTGACGCCGGTGCCCGACACGCTTTCCGAGTACCAGTTCGCCGGCCTGTTGCGCGGCGGCAAGACCGAACTGGTGAAGTGCATCGGCTCCGACCTGCAGGTGCCGGCGCGGGCCGAAATCGTGCTGGAAGGCGTGATCCATCCGGGCGAAACTGCACCCGAAGGCCCGTATGGCGACCATACCGGCTATTACAACGAGGTTGCCGAATTCCCGGTATTCACCGTCGAGCGCATGACCATGCGGCGCGACCCGATCTACCATTCCACCTACACCGGCAAGCCGCCCGACGAGCCGGCGATGCTCGGCGTGGCGCTCAACGAAGTATTCGTGCCGCTGCTGCAAAAACAATTTCCCGAGATCACCGACTTCTACCTGCCGCCCGAGGGTTGTTCCTATCGCCTGGCCGTGGTGTCGATGAAGAAACAATATCCCGGCCACGCCAAGCGCGTGATGTTCGGCATCTGGAGCTTTTTGCGCCAGTTCATGTACACCAAGCTGATCATCGTGGTTGACGATGACATCGATGTGCGCGACTGGAAAGAGGTGATCTGGGCGCTCACTACCCGCGTCGATGCGGCGCGCGATACGCTGATCGCCGAACATACGCCGATCGACTATCTCGACTTCGCTTCGCCCGTCGCCGGGCTGGGCAGCAAGATGGGCATCGACGCGACCAACAAGTGGCCGGGCGAAACCAGCCGCGAGTGGGGGCGGCCCATCGTCATGGATGCCGCCGTCAAGCAGCGTGTCGATGCGCTGTGGAATCAACTGGGACTGTGAGGTAAATCATGGCTGACTTCGAACAGAATGGCGAAATCATCAAGAGCGACAATCTCGACGGCCCGCGCGCCTGGTGCCACATCATGTACGGCCTGCATGCGCTTTCGGCGCTGTCGGGCATCCTGACCTCGGCGTCGATCATCGGCGCCTTCGTCTTCGGCTGGCCGTCGATCATCGCCGTGATCATCAACTACGTTACCCGTTCCAATGTGCGCGGCAGCTGGCTCGACACGCACTGGCGCTGGCAGTTGCGCAGCTTCTGGTATGCCGCGCTGTGGCTGCTGGTGGCGGGTCTGCTGGCCGTCACGCTGATCGGCATTCCCGCCGCGATTCTGGTGATCGCCATCACGGGACTCTGGGTGCTTTATCGCGTGATTCGTGGCTGGACGGCGCTGCTGGGCCGGAACACGATGCCGGTGCCACCGGGCTGAGCGGCGTCTGACAGGCGCATGCCTTCCTGAAAGGCGACAGGTAGCGCCACCACAGCCAGCCAATCACTGGCAGGCTGGCGAGCAGCACATAGTCGACAAAAGTCGGCGCTGGCAGGACGCCGTGCCACCAGTCAACGGCCGTGCGGATGCCCTCGATGCCGAGCACCATGCCGGCGAAGGCGAGCACCAACGTCAGGAAACGCCGGCCCACAACCATTCCAGTAATGCATCGAAGGCGGGCTGCGCTTCGCCGGCCTTGGGGTGGTTGACCATGAATACCACGATGTGGCGGCGGCCTTGCTTGTCGAGCAGATAGCCGGCGATGCCGCGTACGCCTTCCAGCGAACCGGTTTTCAAATGGGCCCGCCCGGCGATGCCGTTGCCGTTGAATTTTTTCTTTGCCGTGCCGTCGATGGCGGCGATCGGCAGCGAAGACACGAACTCGGGCATCACCGGGCTGGCCCAGCCGGCGGCCAGTAGCTTGGCCAGACTGTCGGCGGAAATGCGCTCGCGGCGCGAGAGTCCGGCGCCGTTGTCGATCACCAGTTCGGGGAAGCTCAGGCCCTTTTCCGTCAGCCAGGCACGGATGGTGGTGTCCGCTGCCGCCGTACCCGCTTCGGGGTACTCCGTCTCGCCAGTCCCACGGGGATTCCCTGCGGTCACGCCGAGTTTATTGGCCCCCCGTGTGCGCAACCCCGGCTCGCTGCCCCCTGCGGGGGATACTTTGGCTTGGGGCGTCCTGGCACCCAACGTGAGAAATAGCTGCCGCGCCATCACGTTGTTGGAGAACTTGTTGATGTCGCGCACCAGCTCGCCGAGCGCGGGCGATTCGCTGGCGGCGAGCAGCACGGCGTTCGGCGGCACACCGCGTTCGCGCAGCTGACCGGCGAATTCGCCGCCCAGTTCGCGCCACAGCCGCGTGAATACGCCATGCAGCAGCAGGCTGTTGGGCAGGCCGGCGAGATGCCAGCGCCGTTCGCCGCAGTTGCGTGGAAACGGCCCCGACAGTTCCACCTTGCCCGGGCTCAGCCTTGCCTCAAGGCGCTCGCGCCATTCGCCGCAGGTTTTCGCATCGCTCAGTTGCAACTTGTTGACGATCTCGACCCCGGCGGGGAGCGGTTCCGCCAGTACCCGCACCGCCATGGTTTCCGGCAGCAAGCTCAGATGCAGGGTGGCGAAATTGAACAGCAGGGCGTCGGGGCCGACGTTGTAGGGGCGCAGCGGCTTGCCGTCGAAGGCTGCCGGATCGTGTTCGACGGGGGCAAAGGCGCCGCGGTCGAGGACCAGATCGCCGCGAATATCCTTCACGCCGCGCCCGCGCAGTTCGCGCAGCAGCAGCCAGAGGCGGTCATGGGTGAGCTTGGGATCGCCGCTGCCGCGCAGATACAGGTCGGCCTCGATCACACCGTTCGCTGGCTGACCCTCAGCCAGTAGTTCGGTGCGCCAGGTGTAGGCCGGCCCGAGTATTTCCAGCGCGGCCAGCGTGGTCAGCAACTTCATCAGCGAAGCCGGATTCATCGACACATCGGCACGATGCCCCAGGGCGGCTTTGCCCGAATCGATCTCGCGCACCACGATGGCTGCCGCTTGCAGCGGGATCCCCGCCGCGGTAAGCGCCTGCGCGACACTGGCCGGCAATTGCCCGGTGGCGAATGCGCTCGATGCCGCCAGGCAGCAACAAGCAAAGATAAATGCGCGCAGCCGCCTCATCAAATGACGATGTGGCGCCGCGAGGACTCGAAGCGTTCCACCGCGCGGCGGGCTTCATCACGGTCCACCAGGACGAGCATGACCGCCCAGCGCCGCTGATCCCGGCCGGTCAGTTCGGCGAAGTGCAGCGGTTCGCCGTTCCCGTCGCTGGTGATGATGCCGGTACGGTCGACGGACACGGTAACCGGCGCGATGCTCAGATAGGGCTCCGGTGCGGCGAGGCAACTGATCAGGGTGTCGAGCAACTTTGCCGGTTGCAGGGCGTCGGCGGTTGATTCGAGGCGGGCGCGCAAGTCGCCGAGGCGGCGCGTGTGCGAATCCGGCGCTTGACTGGCCTGACCACTGCGTGCCCAGGCGCTCTCGATCGCATGTTCCTTGTTGAGGTCGGTCTGCTCACTACGCACCGCTGCGATCTCATCGGCCAAACCCTTCAACAAGCTGTCGAACATGGCGATGCGCAGGCGGTTTTTCACCGTGTCGAGGTCGGGGCCGGGCTCGGTCAGCGTGTGGTCGCTGAAATACAGCGCCTTCTGCGGTACGTCGCGCCGCACCACCTCGCCGGAGAGTTGCGCGCCGAAGCCGGCCTTCACGCGGTGGCGCATGCCCAGCATGGCACAACACTGCCCGCTGCCGTAGCGCACATCGTGCAACAGGTCGCGCGCGCACTGGTTGGTCGCCAGCATGGCCTGGATGTCGTCGGCGGTGGCAAACAGCGCATGCACCAACGGGTCGGTGGCGAAGGCGGTACGGCTGATTTCGTAGGGACCGGGAATGCGCGCGACGATGTCAGTGCAGTAATCCAGGGCATGGCGTACCACCGGCGCGAGCTTTTCCTGGTACGCGTGTACCTGGCGAATCAACGGATCGACGAGCGTCACGGCATGCTCGATCATGGTCAGCGTGGCGTCGTCGATGGGTGGCGGGGATTTGAACCAGTCGAAGAGTCCCATGGCGTGGCTGGAGCGATAGTTGAGCCCCTATTATCGCTTGTCAGGGACAACTGCATGCCGCGCAGCATCAATAAATTGCCTGTGCTGTTCGGCGTGATGACGCGCAAGCGGCGATGCTTACCCCCGGCAACGCTGCCGCACCGAGTTCAAACAGGATCAGCGCAATCAACCTGGAAAAGCAGTTCACCACGGAGGACACGGTGATCACGGAGAAAAAATCAGGCGTTACGAAATAAGGGAATTCAGCCGGTTGGGTACGCCTGAAATTTGTGTGCTTGCGCCGTTTCTCCGTGTCCGCTGTGCTCTCTGTGGTGCGAACCGGGGTTTTTAACGTGAAACGTGGAACAGTTTCGTGAACCACCAGTCAACCACCGTCATTCCCGCGCGTCATCCCCGCATGCTTTTATCGGGGACGGGAAACCATAGTCCATCAGTCTGACCGCCACAGTATGGATTCCCGCCTGCGCGGGAATGAAAACGGCCCGGAATTGCTCCCGAGCCGCCGTCCCGCCAGCGCCGACTTTTGTTAAATCTAAATTAAATCGAGCCTGGCCCCTTTAAATTTTAAACCGAGTCTGACCGCTTTTAATTACGCTTTAATTATTGATATCAGCAACCTGTCGTAACTATTGCAAAGGTTGGCGCATTGACAACACCAGCTACCGGAGCCGCTCCGGTAGTATAGGTGACGCGGCAGTTAGGAGCGGTGCCGCCTATCATGTCGAAGGTGATTGCAGTGCTTGCGCCCAGGCCGCCCCCAAGGATGGTAAGTGCGTCGGTTGCTGCGGCCAACTGCGCTGCAGCAACGATTCCCGTGGCATTGGCGGTCGGGTACTGGTTCAGCATGGCGACCGCAGTTCCTTCCATGTTTGCCGTTCCGCCCGTGGCCGTGCAGGTTCCCACGGGGACTCTCGCCATATCAAGCAGACATCGGGAATGGGTCAGGGCACTGGCGGCACGAATCGCCCCAAGAATACCATTGGCCTTGGCAATTCTTGCATCGGTCTGCATATTGGTGAATCTGGGTAAAGCTACAGCAGCCAGAATCGCAATGATCGTGATGACGACGATCAACTCGATCAAAGTGAAACCGGACTGTTTCGACGGATACCCATGGCTGAATTGCATGCTTACCTCCCCAAGATGGAAACCATAATTTGATTCAGATTTCGTCAACAAAACGGCCCGGGATTGCTCCCGGGCCGTAAATATATTCGACTCTGGCCCCATAAACTCCTGGCCAATTGAATGAATTCGTAATTGAATTAAGCTCCGGTACAAACCAGCGTAACCGTGGCTACAGCCGTACCGCCTCGAGCCGCAATTGAACAGGTCACCGGTGTGCCTGCGGGCACAGAACCCGCGGTACACACTCCTACGGGAGCAGCGAGTACATCAAAGGTACCATTTGGTGAGGCTGCAGTAGCCGCAGCAAGATCAGTACCAGCGTTCAACGTCACACCTGATACGAACCTTTGCAAATTCACAGCAGTACATTCTGTTGCAGTATTGACTGCAACTGCGCCTAAGTTTCCAGCCAGCTTGGCCCCATAGTTAACGGCCGCACCAGACGATATTGCGCCTGCAACGCCTTGTGCAGCCGCATTACGCGCATCTCCAGAAAGGTCCACAAATTTCGGCAACGCCACCGCTGCCAAAATCCCCAAAATAACTATTACAACAATCAGTTCGATCAGGGTAAAACCCTGTTGCATGCGGCTATGTTTCATTGCTTGCTACCTCCATGAGATAAGTCAAAAGTTGGACAAAAACAGTGCGATTCAGCAACCCGTGGTGGTGACCGAAATCACGGGCGCGGTAATGAGGGTGCCAAACAGTGTGGCGGGTTCGTAGCTGATGCGGCAATTCGGCACGGTGCCGCCGGCGATGTCGAAGCAGCGGGCGCTGCCGCAAGCGCTTGCGGTCAGGCCGTCTGCCGTGAGGTTCAGGTCGGCGGCGGCATCGATGCCAGTGGCGGTGGCGGCCGGAAAGCGGTTGACGATGTCGATGGCCAGGCCATCCATATTGACCCTGGGTATGGGCGCCTGACAGTTGGCGGCGGGCAGGGTGGCGGCGACCGCGGCGAGGTCAAGCTCGCAGCGACCGCGTGCGAGGGCGGAAGCGGAGCGGATCGAGCCGTAGATGGCGTTGGCCTTGGCGATGCGCGCGTCGCGCTGGGCGTCGATAAGACGTGGCAGGGCAACTGCTGCCAGGATGGCGATGATGGTAATGACGATGATCAGTTCGATCAGCGTGAAGCCCTGAGCGAAGCGGGCAGACCAGCGAGAATGGGCAGCAGGATTATTCACGGCGGGAAAGTTAGCACAATACCCAGCTAAAGTGTTGGATGGATTAACGACACGATTGCCGCTTACTTGAGCGCCTCCAGCCGCAAACCGACCGTTCGCCCAAGTTCGTCGGTGTGGCTGGTGTAGCGCCAGCGCAGGAGGTCACGGCCGCCGAAGGCTGCCGGTTGGCGCGGGCGATAGCGCAGTGTCCGGCTGTCCGCTGCGTAATGCCAGCCAGCCAGGGTTGGCGTCGTCCCCATGTTGGCGTCCGGCTGCGCCGTCCCCACTTTGGCGGCGTCCGGCTGCGCCGTCCCGCCAGCGCCGACTTTTGGGCCGAGAAAATCAAGTGGATTTTCTTCGATCAACGCCGCAATGCGCACTTCCTCGCCGTGCATGATGGCATCAGCCACGGCGAGCTTGATGCCGGTGTTGATGTGGCGCACGGTGAGTTCGACTTCCAGCTTTTCGGTTTCATGCTCGAGAGCGGTCAGGCGGTTGAGCAGCAGGGTGGCCAGCACGCCGAAGATGGCCAGCACCACGGCGAATTCAAATTTGCCGAAGCCGGCTTGCCGTTTCATGGTGTTGCCGGGAATGATGCATTCCAGGGCACGACCTGGATGCCGCTGCGGGTGTATCCATCGTCACCGGCATAGACGAGCGCCGGTGGGCCGGCCGCCGCCCCCGCGTAGCGTTGCCAGGTTCGCAAACCATCAAAATGTTCGCTGCCGATCGTTTGTCCGGATTTGACTTCGATCGGACGCAGGGTTTCGCCTTCGTCGAGCAGCAGATCGACTTCGTGGCCGATGTTGTCGCGCCAGAAAAACAGGTTGCTGGCCAGCCCGGCGTTGTAACGGCGTTTCAGGTATTCGATGACAATCAGGTTTTCAAACAGCGCCGGACGGGCGGGGTGAATCGCCATGTGAGTCACGCCTTGTATGTTCATCAGCGCCGCGGCGAGTCCGGTATCGCAGAAAAAGAGCTTGGGTGATTTGACCAGGCGTTTGCCGAAGTTGCGATGATGCGGTCGCAACAGAAAGACCACATAGCTGGCCTGGAGCAGATCGAGCCAGTTCCTGGCCGTGGTCTGGCCGATGCCGCAATCGAGGGCCAGGGAGGAAAGATTCAGCAGTTGTCCGGTACGCGCGGCACAGAGGGCAATAAAGCGTTGGAACAGGCCCAGATCATGCACATTGGCCAGTTGGCGCAGGTCGCGTTCGAGATAGGCGAGGATGTAGCTGCCGAACCATTGTGCGGGATCCAGAGGCCGGTCGTGCAGCGGCGGATACAGCCCGCTGTAGAGTAGTTCGTCGAGCGCCGGCAGGCGGCCGACCGCTGCCAGTTCGTTGAGTGAAAAAGGCAAGAGCTGCACGATGCCGGCCCGACCGGCCAGACTTTGTGCAACGCTCGCCATCAGGCCAAAATTCTGAGAACCGGTGAGAATGAATTCACCCATGCGCCGCGAGGCGTCGACGCGCGTCTGGATGAAGGAGAACAGCGCGGGGACGTGCTGAACTTCGTCAATGATCGCGCCGACCGGGTAGCGGGCGAGAAAGCCTTGCGGGTCCTCCTGCGCAAAGGCGCGCTCGTTCAGGTTTTCCAGCGAGACATAGGGTTTATCCGGAAAGCTCGCCTGTGCCAGCGTGGTTTTCCCCGACTGGCGCGGCCCGGTGACGACAAGCACCGGGAAACCGGCGGCCATGCGCGCCAAGGTGGCTGATGCGGTTCTTGGAATCATGGCTTTTACAATATCACATTTATTATGTGAAACTGTAAAGCCCGTTATTTCTTCATCGCCACGCCGCCCAGATCCCACAGCGGCAGGAAGATGCCCAGGGCCAGCACCAGCACCATGGCGCCGAGCGCGACGATGAGGATTGGTTCGATCTGCTGCGAGAGCGTTTTGAGTTCGTATTCGACCTCGCTTTGATACATTGCGGAGATTTCTTCCATCATCTCGTCCAGCGAACCGGACTCTTCGCCGACGGCGATCATCTGCAGCACCACGGGCGTAAAGGCGTGCGTGGCAATGGCGGCGCGCAGCACTGATTCGCCGCGTTCGACGGAATCGCGCATCTTGTCGACCTGGGCGGCGATATAGACGTTATCGACCGTCTGCGCCACGGTGGTAAGGGCCTGGATCACCGGCACGCCGGAACGCGAGGCCAGCGCAAAACTGCGCGCAAAGCGTGCCAGCGTGGCCTTCTTCACGATCTTGCCGGCGATGGGGATGCGCATCTTGATCTTGTCCCACAGATAGCTGCCGCGCGGGGTGCCGACCCATGACTTGAAGGCGAAGCCGGCGACGGCAATCGCACCGATCAGCAGATGCCACCAGTTCACCATGAAGTTGGAAAAGCCGATCAGGGCGCGGGTGATCAGTGGCAATTCGGCACCGAAACCCGCGAATACCTTGGCGAAGGTCGGAATGACCCAGATGTTGATGACGAACATGGCGGCAAACATGGCCAGGATCACAAAGCTGGGGTAACGCAGTGCCGACTTGACCTGCTCGCGCATGAAGCGCTCGAACTCCATGTGGTCGAACAGGCGCAAAAAGACTTCCTCAAGTCGGCCGGTCATCTCGCCGACCCGCACCATCGCCAGGTAGAACGGTGTAAAGATCTTGGGATGGCGCGCCATTGACACCGAAAGCTCGCGGCCGGAATCGAGGCTTTCGCGCAGCTGGCCCAGCATGGATTGCATCGCCGGGTTGGCGCTCGACTCTTGCAAGCCGGCCAGCGCCCGCATGATCGGCACGCCGGCCTTCATCAGGGTGTACAGCTGGCGGGTGAACAACAGGATGTCGACGTGGAGGACTTTTGGCGCAAATAAACTGAAACCCCCGTCCCCGTCCTTCTTCAAGGCATTGGCCGGCGCCGGCTTGATTTCCAGCGGCGTCACGCCGCTGCCGAACAGCAGGTCGGCGACACTCGCCGCGGTCGCGCCTTCCAGCACCCCGTTGACAACTTCGCCGGCGCCGTTGCGGCCGCGATAGGTGAAGGCTGGCATTTATTGTTTCACCACGGATTGTTTAACGTGAAAAACCGCCGCAGCGTTTGCGCCGGGCCGTCCCAAGCAAACGCGGCACGCGCCGCCAGGCGCAACCCGCACTGGTGGTAAAGCGGAGCACCCCGTGATATGCCGCGCGTAGCGCGCCGTAGCGAACCCCCCGCGAGGGGGGCGAAGGGGGGCGGGCATTATCCGCCGCCCGCCGGGCCGCCCCAAGGACGGCGGCGCCCCCCTGTGGGGGGGCAGCGAACCGAATTTGTGAGCGTGGGGGGCCATTATTTTACTCATCCAGCTGCGTCGCAATGCGCATGGCTTCTTCAATGGTCGTGCGGCCATTCACCACCAGCCGCACGGCGTCGCGTCGCAAGGTGTTGCCGGCCATTTGTTCGCGGCCGATCTGCATGAATTCGTTGGGGTCGCCGTGGTTGGCCGCCTCGACCAGTGCGTTGCTCATTTCGAGAAACTCGTAGACCGCCTGGCGGCCTTGATAGCCGGTATTGGCGCAGTGGGCGCAGCCGCGGCCTTTCGCATATTTGAACTGCGCGACGCGATCGCCGAGTTCGTAGCGCAGCCATTCCAGTTCGTGCGGTTCGGGTTGATGTTCCTGGCTGCAGTTCTGGCAAATCACCCGCACCAGACGCTGCGCCAGCACCATCTGGATCGACAGCGCGACCATGTAACGTGGCACGCCCATGTCGAGCAGGCGGATCGGCGTCGACAGCGCATCGTTGGTGTGCAGGGTGGATAGCACCAAGTGGCCGGTCATGGCGGCACGCATGCCGATCTCGGCGGTTTCCTGGTCGCGCATTTCGCCGATGAGCACGATGTCCGGGTCCTGGCGCAAGGCGGTGCGCAGCACGCGGGTGAACGTCAGGTCGATCTTTTCATGTACCTGCACCTGATTGAGGCCGGGCAAGCGGTATTCGACCGGGTCTTCGACGGTGATGATCTTTTTTTCCGGGCTGTTGAGCTCGTTCATCGCCGCATACAGCGTGGTGGTCTTGCCCGAGCCGGTCGGCCCGGTGACCAGCACGATGCCCGACGGTCTAGAGATCGCATGGCGGAAACGCTCGAGAACCCGCGGCGGCATGTGCAGCCTTTCGAGTTGCAGCAGGCCGGTATTCTGGGCCAACAGACGCATCACCACCGATTCGCCGTGCTGGGTGGGCATGGTCGAAATCCGCACGTCGACGTTGCTGCCGCGCAATTTGATGTTGAAGCGGCCGTCCTGCGGCAGGCGTTTTTCCGAAATGTCGAGGCCCGACATCAGCTTGAGGCGCAGCGCCAGGGCAGTGGCAATCTTGCTGTCGGCTTCGGTCTGGACATGCAGTACCCCGTCGATGCGGAAGCGGATCAGCAACGATTTTTCCTGCGGTTCGATGTGGATGTCGGAGGCGCGGGTCTTTTGCGCTTCCTCGAACACCGTCTGCAGCAAGCGGATGACCGGCGCATCCTCGGCCCCCGGCGTGATGCCGAGCACAATGCCGAATTCGACCGGGATGTCGCCCATTTCCTGGGTGAGATCTTTCGCCAGGCTGGAAATTTCTTCGGTGCGGCGATAGACGCGATCGAGCAAGGGCAGCAACTGCCCCTCGGTAACGACGGCAAGGTCGATGTCGCGCTTGACGATGCGGGCGATCTCGTCGAAGGCGGCAAGGTCGGTGGGGTCGGACATGCCGACCCGCAGCATGCCGCGGCTCTCGTCCAGCACCAGGGCGCGGAAGCGGCGTGCCTGGGCTTCGGGCAGCAGCTTGATCAGTTCGGGCTGGGGCTGGAATATCTTGAGGTCAATGAATTCTGCGCCCAACTGGCGCGCCAGCGCCTTGGAGATACCTTCCTCGGTCGCGAAGCCCGACTCGACCAATACGCGGCCAAGTTTGCGGCCGCTTTTCTTTTGCTCGGTGAGGGCGAGGGCCAGTTGTTCCTCGGTGATAAGGTTCTGCTGTACCAGCAGATCGCCGAGTCGAATCTTTTCCGGTCGTGCCATAGGTCTTTCGCGCTATCCGCTAAACTGCAGGAATCCCACAATGCCATAGCCAGAATGTTCCAGATTGTTCTATATCAGCCGGAAATCCCGCCCAATACTGGCAATGTGATTCGGCTTGCCGCCAACTCCGGGGCAAAACTTCATCTGGTGAAACCACTCGGCTTCGATGTCAGCACGCCCTCATTGCGGCGCGCCGGACTGGATTATGCCGAATTTGTCGATATGCAGGTGCATGCCGACTGGTCGGCCTGCCTGAAAGTGCTGGGTGATGCACGCCGGTTTGCCTTCAGCACGCGCGGCACCACCCGCTATGACAGTATTGCCTACCAACCGGGCGACGCGTTCATTTTCGGTCCGGAAACGCGCGGTTTGCCGACTGAAATGCTGGAGGCTTTGCCGCCGCAACAGCGTTTGCGGCTACCGTTGATGCCGGGTAACCGCAGCCTGAACCTGTCGAACACCGTGGCGATTGCCGTCTACGAGGCGTGGCGGCAGCGGGGGTTTGCAGGGGGGTGTTGATTTCACCACGGAGGACACGGAGAACGCAGAGAAAAGCGAGTTATTGCTTTATCTGGCTTTGCTTTCCTCCGTGACCTCCGTGTCCTCTGTGGTGTAAATCGCTTTTACTCGTGCTTCGGGTTGCGCTTCATCAGCCGTTCAACTGCGGCAGCAGCCGTTAAGTTGCCATCCAGCACATCGCGCACGGTTGCGGTGATCGGCATGTCTACGCCGAGCGGTTCGGCGCGGCGGGCGACCTCGCGGGCAGTCATGACGCCCTCGGCGACATGACCCAGGTCGCGCTGGATATCTGCCAGCGATTTTCCGGCGGCCAGTGCCAAACCGACGCGGCGGTTGCGCGACAGATCGCCGGTGCAGGTCAAAATCAGGTCACCCATGCCGGCCAGACCCATGAAAGTTTCCGGCCGCGCGCCGAGCGCGACGCCGAACCGGGTGATCTCGGCCAGTCCGCGCGTCATCAGGGCGGCGCGGGCATTCAGCCCCAGCCCGAGTCCGTCGCCAATGCCGGTGGCGATGGCCATGACGTTTTTCACGGCGCCGCCGACCTCGGCGCCGACAATGTCGTCGTTGGCGTAGAGCCTTAAGCGTGGGCCATGCAGGGCCCGGGCTGTCGCATCGGCGAAAGCGGCGTCGGCGGAAGCGAGGGCAATTGCCGCCGGCAGGCCGCGCGCAACTTCGTCGGCAAAACTGGGACCGGTGAGCGCGCCGCAGCGTGCCGCGGGATGTACGCTGGCCACCACCTGGTGCGGCAATAAGCCGCTGCCGGCTTCCAGCCCCTTGCATACCCAGAGGAAGGGCAGCTTGGGCGCGCTTTGCGCCAATTGTTGTGCAGTGTGGCGCAGGCCGGACATCGGCGTGGCGACGAGTGCCAGATCGGCCGTGGCAATGGCAGCCGTAAAGTCGGCAGTGACAGTGAGCGTATCGGGGAGCGGGTAGCCCGGTAAAAAGGCGGTGTTTTCGTGCGCGACCTGCATTGCCGTGGCATGTTCGGCTTGCCAGGTCCACAGCGTAACCGCATGACGTCCGGCAAAAGACAGGGCGAGCGCCGTACCCCAGGCACCGGCACCCAAAACCGTTAACTGCATCACAGGCCCCAGACTTGGCTGGTTCTCACGAATCCCTGCTGGCCATCGCGATGGCGCACCCTGGCCCAGCCGGCGGGACCGGGTTCAAGCAATTCGAGCAGAACATCAGGCTCGGCCTCGAACACCAGCGCGGCGGATTCTTCGGCATTGGTGCGCACCTGTGCAGCAGTAGCGCGCACCTGCAGGAAGCGCTGCTCGGTCAGTTGCCGACGCTCGATCCAGGTCAGGTCGCCCTTCATGTCGCGTATCTTGATCCAGGTATCGAGCGTGACAACGGCTTCCACTGGCGTGCCGGCGGCGATGACGAACAGCGGCTTGGCCCGTTGCGACGGGGCATCATAGAGCACGGCGGCCTCGGTGACCGAACGGTAATCGAGTGCGTTGGCTGCGCCGGTGAACAGCAAGGCGCCGAACAGAGCGCACACCACAAGAAACACGCCGGGCCGCCCCAAGTGTTTCTTGGCCCCCTGGGGGGAGAAAGCCGCGCAGCGGCTTTTGCGGGGGGAGTCAACGGACACGCCGGGCCGCCCCAAGTGTTTCTTGGCCCCCTGGGGGGAGAAAGCCGCGCAGCGGCTTTTGCGGGGGGGGATCACGATTACTGAATCGGAATTTCTTTTGAATTGGGTGCGGCTTGCTGCTTGGCCATGCGGTCGCGGTAGATCGCTTCGAAGTTGACCGGGGCGAGCAGCACCGGCGGGAAGCCGGCGCGGGTCACCGCATCGGAAATCGTTTCGCGGGCATAGGGGAAAAGGATGTTGGGGCAGGCAACAGCAACGATCGGCTCCAGATCTTCCTCCGGCACATTGCGGATCTGGAAGATGCCGGCTTGCGCTGCCTCGATCAGGAACTGGGTCTTGTCGCCAACCTTGGCGGAGACCGTCAGTGTCAGCACGACACTGTAAACGCCGTCGCCAATCGACTCGCCGCCGGTTTGCATTTGCAGGTTGATTTCGGCGGCCTCACGCTCCAGAAAGCACTGGGGAGCGTTTGGCAACTCCAGCGAAAGGTCTTTGATGTAAATTTTTTCGATGCTGAAAACGGGGGCGGTGTCCTGTGCTTGTTCGCTCATGATGATCTTGATTGGGCCGATGGGGAAAGAAGCGGCATTCTAGCCTGCCGCACCAGGGAGGTCAGTTTGCCAAAAGGGGGTCAAGCTTGCCATGGCGATCAAGTTCGTACAGATCGTCACAGCCGCCGACATGCAAGTCGTCGATGAAAATCTGCGGAACTGTGCGTTGCCCATTCGACTTGGCAAGCATTTCGTCGCGCCGCGTCGGGTCGAGGTCGACGCGGATTTTTTCAATCGTGGTGATGCCCTTGCGCTTCAGCAATTGTTCGGCGCGGATGCAATAGGGGCAAACCGCGGTGGCATACATGACAATCCTGGCCACGGTGATTCTCCTTGAAAGCTGTTGCGGTTATTTTTTCGTCATCGGCAGCCCGGCTTCATTCCAGGCATTGACACCGCCCACCAGGTTGTAAATCTTCTGAAAACCGGCCTTCTTGAGCGTGTTGCAGGCCGATCGGGAACGATTGCCCCTGGCACAGACGACGATGATCGGTTTTTCCTTGAATTTATCGATCTCGGAAAGATGCTTGCCCAGATGGCCGAGGGCGATATGGCGCGAGTTCTGGATGTGCCCGGTAGACCATTCGGCGGTTTCGCGCACGTCGACCACCAGTGCATCCTGGCGATTGATGAGCAGCGTCGCTTCATTCACGGAAACATTGTTGCCACCACCACCATTGACCATCTGCCACAACAACATGCCGCCACTGACCGCGGCCAGTCCGACCCACATAATATTTTGCTGGATGAATTCCATTCCCGATTCCTGTTCAATAATTCCATTGTTCCGTTAATTGTAAAGTACTACCGCAACAGTCTTGCCGCCGGGCCGCCCCAAGGCAAGACGGCACGCGGCGCCAGCCGCAAACCGTTCCACAGCCCAAAACGAACCCCCCTAATAATCGAGCGCAACGAGCAACCGTCACCTGCTCGCGAGGGGAGGCTGGGAGGGGATGGGCTTCATATCGCAGAAGACTTCCCGCATCAGCTCGACCAGTTGCAGGGTGCGCTGGTCGGCAACCCGGTAGTAGACGCGATTCGCATCCTTGCGGGTTGCCAGTACGCCCTTGTCGCGCAAGATGGCCAAGTGCTGGGAGATATTGCTTTGTGATGTACCGACTGCCACAACGATATCCTGCACACAAATTTCCTGATCGCCGACAAAGCACAGTATTTTAAGTCGAAGCGGGTGAGAGATCGCCTTGAGCGCACGCGCGGCAGTTTCCACATGTTCATCATGGGCCATCATTTCGGCAATCATATGGTTCATGGTAGCGTGCTTTCAGCGAGAAGGGGTTAGTGAAGGGCTAATGGAAATTCGGCATATTATAGAATACTGCTATTCCTGCGCTATTCCCGCGGCAATGATGGATTCCCTTTATCATTAGCATTCTTTCCCTTATCTCCCCGCACCATGTCCGTTACCTATAAGCTTGTTTTGCTTCGCCATGGCGAATCTGTCTGGAACAAGGAAAATCGTTTCACCGGCTGGACCGATGTCGGCCTTACAGAAAAGGGCCGCGCCGAGGCCAAAGCGGCCGGCCAGTTGCTGAAAGCCCAGGGATTCGATTTCGACATCGCCTATACCTCCGTTCTCAAGCGCGCCATCAAGACCTTGTGGCTGACGCTGGAGGAGATGGATCGCATGTGGCTGCCGATAGTTCATTCATGGCGACTCAACGAACGTCACTATGGCGCGCTGCAGGGACTTAACAAGGCCGAAACGGCGGCCAAGTTCGGCGAGGAACAGGTGAAGATCTGGCGCCGCGCCTACGCTACGCCGCCACCCGCGCTGGAAAAGATCGATCCGCGCTTTGACAGCAGTGATCCGCGTTATGCTGATCTGGCCCCGGGGCAGTTTCCCACATCAGAATGCCTGAAGGACACCGTCGACCGCTTTCTGCCCTACTGGCACGAAACCATTGCCCCCGCCATCAAATCCGGCAAGCGCGTGATTGTTGTGGCCCATGGCAACAGTCTGCGGGCATTGATCAAATATCTCGACAAGATTTCCGATGCTGAAATTGTCGGACTCAACATCCCCACCGGCCAGCCGCTGGTCTATGAGTTCGACGCCGATCTGCGGCCGCTGCGCAATTATTATCTGGGTGACCCGGAAGCCATTGCCGCAGCGCAGGCCGCGGTGGCTAGCCAAGGATTGAAGTCCCCCTCCTCCCAGCCTCCCCTCGCGGGGAGGTGACGGTTGCTCGCTGCGCTCGTCCGTTACGGGATACATTGTTTTTCCAGTGGCGCGGATTGCGGCTGGCGCCGCGTTCCGTCCCGCCTTGGGGCGGCCCGGCGGCGAGAGTGCTTGGCTAATGCCGCGGATGCCTAGCCGACTGGCGCTCCTTGCGGTAATGTGGTTGCCGCTGTTGGCCCTTGCAGCGGGCGAGCGGGAGAAGGCCAAACTTGAATCGCTGCGTGAGCAGCGTGCCACGCTGGAACGGCAACTCAAGGAAAGTGAGTCTTCACGCGCAGAAACCGCCGATCAGCTGCGCGATACTGAAAAAGCCATTTCCAACGCAGGACGCAAGCTGCGCTCCCTGAGTGAAGAACGTGCCACTGCCAGGAGCGAATTGAGCGAGCGCGAGCGCGAGCTGCAGCAGATGGAGCGTCAGACGGCTACCCGGCAGGCACAGCTGGCACGCCTGCTGCGCCATCAGTTTCGCCCCCAGGAGGCCGATGCGCTGGCGCTGTTGCTGGCTGGCGACGATCCGAATGTCACCTATCGCGACCGCCATTTCCTGGCCTTGCTGTCACGCGCCCAGGCCGAGCTGATTGCCAGCCTGCGTCGGGATACGGAGGAAACGCGACGACTCGCGACGGTGGTACAGCAGCGCAACGAAAAACTCGCGGAACTGACCCGGCGCGAGGAAAGCGAGCGGAACGCCCTGCGCCAGCGCCAGCAGGAACGTCAAGCCGTGCTGGCCAGGGTATCGGGCCAGATCAAGGAGCAGCGTCGCGAGATCGGTACCCTCAAGCAAAACGAGCAGCGTCTCGGCAAGCTGATCGCCGCGCTGGCAAAGCGTGCCGCCAAGCCCAAACCGTCAGTTTCTCCCCAGCCGGGGCGACGGGGAGGCGCTGCCGCGCCTCCGGTCGCGTCGGCGGAGCCCGCCAACGCCAGCGGCGCCTTTGCCCAGTTGCGCGGCAAGTTGCCCCGGCCGGCCAAGGGGGTCGCTACCGGGCGTTTTGGGGCGCGGCGCGACGATGGCCAGACGACCTGGAAGGGCATGTTCATCCGCGCCGCCGAGGGCGCCGACGTGCGCGCTGTCGCGGCGGGTGTGGTGGTCTTCGCCGACTGGTTGCGCGGCTACGGCAACCTGTTGATCATCGATCACGACGACGATTTTCTTTCGATCTACGGCAACAACCAGTCGGTGCTGGCCGATGTGGGTCAGAAAGTCGGCGCTGGTGCGACGGTGGCTACCGTGGGCACCAGCGGAGGGCAGCCTGAATCGGGTTTATACTTTGAACTCAGGCATCGGGGGCGGGCGTTCGATCCAGTGAAATGGCTCCGTGCCCCTTGAATCTGCCGCGAAAGCGTCTTCAGTGTTTTCATAGTTATTGCCGAGGTTTCCCATGCGCAGCAAACTCAAACAAATTGGTCTGGTTTTCCTCGGTCTTGTCGCCGGGGTAATGCTGAGCCTGAATTTCTCCGCCATCGCCCAGAAGAAAGCCGCGCCGGGACCATTGCCGGTCGAAGAACTGCGCAGTTTTGCCGATGTCTTCAGCGCCATCAAGCAAGGCTATGTCGAGCCTGTGGAAGACAAGCAGCTCATCACTCATGCCATCAGCGGCATGCTTTCCAATCTCGATCCGCACTCGGCTTACCTTGATGCCGAAGCCTTCAAGGATTTGCAGGTGTCGACCCAGGGCGAGTTCGGCGGGCTCGGCATCGAAGTCGGCATGGAAGACGGCCTCGTCAAGGTGGTATCGCCGATCGAGGATACGCCGGCCTACCGCGCCGGCGTCAAGTCGGGCGACCTCATCTTCAAGATCGACGATGTGCCGGTGAAGGGCATGACGCTCAATGACGCTGTCAAAAAGATGCGCGGCAAGCCGAAGACCTCGATCAAGCTGACGATTCTGCGCAAGGGCGAAGCGAAGCCGCTCGAAATCAGCATCCAGCGCGACATCATCAAGGTGCAAAGCGTCAAATCGAAAATGATCGAGCCCGGCTACGGTTACCTGCGTGTCACCCAGTTCCAGGAAGAAACCGTCCCCGATGTGGTCAAGCACCTCGACAAGCTGTTCAAGGCGGATGCCGGAAAGAAGGACGCCGGGCTGAAAGGACTGGTGCTCGACCTGCGCAATGATCCGGGCGGCTTGTTGCATGGCGCGATTGGCGTATCCGCCGCCTTCCTGCCGGCCAACAGCGTGGTGGTGACTACCGATGGCCGCATCGAAGATGCCAAGCGCAAGTACCTGGCCACCAGCGAGGATTACCTGCGTGGCGACAGTCGCGAGGATTACATCAAGAAGTTGCCCGAAGCCGCGCGCACGGTGCCGCTGATCGTGCTGGTCAATGGTGGTTCGGCCTCGGCGGCGGAAATTGTCGCGGGCGCGCTGCAGGATCACAAGCGGGCCATCGTGATGGGCACGCAGACCTTTGGCAAGGGTTCGGTGCAAACGGTGTTGCCGTTGCCGTCCAAGGCCGCGATCAAACTCACCACGGCGCGTTACTACACCCCGAATGGCCACTCCATCCAGGCCAAGGGCATTACGCCCGACATCATCGTCGAGGAAAGCGCCAACGGCGGTTCGCGCGAGCGGGTGCGCGAGGCCGATCTGGACCGGCACCTGATCAATGACAAGGAAGGCGATAAAGCCGCGCCGGCCAAGAAAGAGAAGAACGAGAAAGCCGTGAAGCCGCAGGAAAAAGGCAAGGAAGAGAGCCACGGAGCGCCATTCGAACCGGCATCCGCCAGCGATTATCAACTGGGTCAGGCCGTCAATTTGCTCAAGGCCTTGAACGTGATCAAGAAATGAATGCGCTCCCCACCTCCGTTTCCCGAGTCATACGGAGGAGCTGCACCAGTCGCGTGATGGCTGCTGCTCCGGGGTGGAGCAGCAGATGAACCCCGAGCGGGCACGCCTGCTGCGCGACCAGGAGCGCGGCCTGCACCGGCCGCATGCGCTGGCGCCGCAGGCCGGTACGCGCAAGCATCGCGAGATCCGCTTCTGCAAACTCAAGAACTGCCAGATCGCCGAAGCCACTGCCGTGCTGAGCGCGCTGCCCCATCTCGATGTCGCCCCCGGCGCGCTGCCCAACGGCATTTCGGTCTGGTACGAGATTGCCGACTACAGCATGGAAGCGCTGGAGACGATGTTGATCGAGCGCGGCTTCCATCTGGAAAATACCCTGTATTGCAAGCTCATCCGCGCCCTCGTTTATTTCACCGAGGAAACCCAGTTGCGCAACCTCGGCCAGCCGGAACGATTGATCAAGAAGTCTCATGAGGTTTATTCCCAGGCCTGGGAGCACCATCCGCACGGCGACCACGACGACACCCCGCCCGAGCTGCGCGAGTACAAATGACAAACGCCCGCCCCCCTTCGTGCGCCGTTGGCGCATCCCTCGCTTTGTTCGGGACCGCTGCTGCGCAGCGTCCTGCGGCCTACGGCCTGGTGCCCCCCTTGCGGGGGGTGACTGTGTTTTTGCCTCCGGCCGCCGCTACGCGGCTTAACGCCGGCTTTGCCGGCATTAGCCTGCGCCGCAACTGCGCGACTCGTCGCTTGTTGTCGCTGCGCTCGTCTGTTACGGGGTGTTCCGATCAACTAGCGGTGCGGGTTGCGGCTGGCGCCGCGTGCCGCGTTTGCTTGGCAGCCCTCTCCCTCAATCCCTCTCCCGCAAGCGGGAGAGGGAAGCTATCTGCCTCCTCTCTCCCACTGGGAGAGAGGTCGGGAGAGAGGGATTGGCCCGGCGCAAACGCTGCATTCTCATGGTAAAGAAGGCCTCATGAACGACGCAGCTTTGCTGCGCTACAGTCGCCATATCCTGTTGCCGCAGATCGGCATCGAAGGCCAGGAAAAACTGCTTGGCGCCCGTGCGCTGGTTCTCGGCGCGGGTGGCCTGGGTTCGCCCGCTGCCCTGTATCTTGCTTCCGCCGGTATCGGCACTCTGGTGCTTGCCGACGGTGACACGGTCGACCTGACAAATCTGCAACGGCAGATTCTGCACCGCACGGCGGCAATCGGACAACCCAAAGTGGTTTCAGGCGTTGCCACGCTAGGCGCGATCAACCCGGAATGCCGGGTGCTTCCCCTGCAGGAGCGACTGGCGGGCGCACGCCTGCTTGCGCAAGTTGCCGCTGCTGACGTGGTGCTCGACTGTTCCGACAACTTTGCCACCCGCCACGCCGTCAATCGGGCCTGCGTCCAGCATGGCAAGCCGCTGGTCTCCGGTGCGGCCATCCGCTTCGATGGCCAGGTCGCGGTTTTCGACGCGCGTCGCGCCGATGCTCCGTGTTACCACTGCCTGTTTCCGGAGGCCGAAGATGTCGAGGAAGTGCGCTGTGCGGTGATGGGCGTATTTGCCCCGCTCACCGGCATCATCGGCGCCGTGCAGGCCGCCGAGGCGCTCAAGCTGGTTATTGGTTGTGGCGAATCGCTGGCCGGCCGCCTGTTGCTGCTTGACGGGCTGGCGATGGAATGGCGCAGCATTGGCGTGCCGCGCGATCCCGCCTGCACGGTGTGCGCCAATAGAGCTTAAGCAACAGCGTTTCCGCCGGGCCGTCCCAAGGAAACGCGCTACGCGCCGCCAGGCGCAACCCGCTTATAGAACACCACGGAGCACCCCGTAATAAACGAGCGCAGCGAACCACAGTCACCTCCCCGCGAGGGGAGGCCGGGAGGGGCGGGTTTACTTTTAAAGGATTTTCAGCAGCTCGACCTCGAACACCAGCGTGGCATTGGGCGGGATCACGCCGCCAGCGCCGCGGGCGCCATAGCCGAGGTTGGGCGGGATGGTGAGCTTGCGCGTGCCGCCGACCTTCATGCCCTGCACGCCTTCGTCCCAGCCGGCGATGACCTGGCGGCCGCCGAGCGGGAAGTCGAAGGGGTCATTGCGATCCTTGCTTGAGTCGAACTTGCTGCCATCGGTGAGCCAGCCGGTGTAATGCACCGATACGGTCTGGCCGGCGGCGGCGGTGTCGCCAGAGCCTTCGACGATCTCTTCAATCATCAGGCCGCTGGATGTGGTGGTTTGGGTCATGCGTTTCTCCTTGAGATGAACTCGATAAGAGCCGCGGGTTCGAGCGGCTTGCTGAAATAATAACCTTGGAAGATGTCGCAACCCATCTTGGCCAGCATGTGTGCCTGGCCTTCCTCTTCCACGCCTTCTGCCACCACCGTGTAGTTCAGTACCTGTGCGAGCGAGATGATCTGCTGAACGATGGCCTGCTTTCTTGAATCGGTCAGCAGGTCGGTGATGAAGACTCGATCGATTTTCAGCACGTTGGCCGGCAGTTGCGTCAAATAGACGAGGGAGGAATAGCCCGTGCCGAAGTCGTCGAGGGCGATGCCGACCCCCATGTTCCGCAAGGCTTCCAGCGTATCGTTGATATTCCCCGCCGTACCCACCGCCATCGATTCGAGAATTTCCAGTTCGAGACGCGGTGCCGCCAGCGCGTTTCTGTCCAATGCCGCGCGCACCTGGGCAACAATTTCATTGGAGCGGAACTGGGCCGGCGAGGCATTCACCGAGACGGCAATCGGGGGAAAGCCTTGAGCCTCCCACGCCGCCATCTGGGCACAGGCCGTGTCGATGACCCACTCGCCCAGTTGGGCGCCAAGACCGATGTCGTCGAGCAAGGGGATGAATTGGCCCGGAGAAACCAGTCCGAGTCTGGGCGATGCCCAGCGGATCAAGGCTTCCGCACCGACGACGCGGCCCGTGGTGGCTTCGATCTTGGGCTGATAGACCAGAAAGAACTCTTTCCGATCCATGGCCTTGCGCAGATCCTGTGCCATCTCGAAGCGTACCCTGATCTCGACATTCATCTGATCGGAATAGAAACGGTAGCTGCCGCGCTGCTCGCGCTTGGACGCGTACATTGCCGCATCCGCGCTCTTCATCAGTTCTTCGATCTCCGCACCGTTGTCGGGGTATAGCGCGATGCCGATACTGGCTGGCGCGCTGATGCTACGGCCGGCAATATCGATCGGTTGCGCGAGCTCGATACCAAGGTCGCTGGCGATGCGACCCACGATGGCGGCGGCGCCGGCCCGTGGAAGATCGGGAATCAGCACGACGAACTCGTCGCCGCCAAGTCGGGCGACCGTATCGGTATGGCGGGATATTTTCCTGAGTTCCTTGGCGAATGAGACCAACAGGGCATCGCCGGCAGAGTGACCGAGACTGTCATTGACGTCCTTGAACTTGTCGATGTCGATGAGCATCAGGGCAACCGCCAGATTCTCCCGCTCCGCCCGCAACAGTGCCTGATCCACCCGGTCGCGCAGCAGCGTTCGGTTGGGCAGGTCGGTCAATGCATCGTAGTGGGCCTGGTGAAACAGCTTGTCTTCCCACGAAATTCTGAAGGCGGCGGCGGCCAGCCGGTCGGCGAGGCTGCGCCCGGCCTGAACGATTTCCTCGGTTTCCTGTGGCGGTTCCCGGTAGGCCAGCACCAGGGCGCTGTCGAGCCGTTTGCCCACGCGTGCGGGGAAAACGAGGGCCTGTGTCGCACCCTGATCGGCGAAATGTCGCAGGCCTTGCGCTGCAGGTGCGGCAAGGTCCAGCGTATACCAGGGTTCGTCGCTATCCCGGTCAGGGAAACCCTGCGTGTCGTGACTGATCAGGCGAGTGTCTTCCAGAGTGGTCGGCTTGGTATCGGCAGTCCACAGCAGAATATTGCCGGCACCGTCGAAGCGCAGCACGCCCGCGTGATCGCAGGATACGGCGGTAGGCACGTGCAGCAACAGGATCCGGATCACGGTGTCCATTTCCGAAGTGCTCAGAATCGCTCTATCGAGTTCACCAAGCGCCTGCAATAGATGAAATTTGTGATTCAGGTTGCCGGACATGCGGTTGAACGAGTCGGCCAGGCTGGCGAATTCGTCATTCCCCGTCACTTCAATGCGCCCGGCGAAGTCGCCCTGCGCAAGTTGCCGCGTATGCTGCTCCAGCCGCTCGAGCGGGCGCATCTGGCGGCGGATCTGGCTGATGGCGAGCCAAGCCGCCAGCGCCATGGCGAGGAGGACGATGGCCGGAAACACCTGCCTGAACTGTGTCAGAACAGCCAGCACGTCCTTGCGGGCATCGCTGACCACCACCACGACGCCCTCGTGCCCCAGGTTTGCCACTAGCGAAACATGCCAGTAGGCTGCCAGGTGATCTTCACCTTCCACTTGCCAGGCGAACACGCCCGCATTGCTTTGCCCGGCCTGATCGCGCAACCAGCGTTCCTGTGGCGGCACGGGTAGTCCCGGCGTGCAAAAGAGCGGCCGGCCCGCCAGCGTCAGGAAGCAATAGCGTTCCCCGGCATACTCGTCTGACCACAGCGATTCGGTGGCCAGCCTGACCTGCAGATAATCGGACCTGCCCTCGATGGCGGTCGTCATGACCGCTTCCCCGTCCGGTGTCAGTTGCAACAGGACTTTCGATCGGCGCAGGTGGTCGAGTTGTGGAGATGTCAGCGTGATGAGTTTTTCCGGTCCGGCGATCTCCAGCGAAAGAAACTCCTTGTTCTGCTGGAGCAGAGCGCTCCAGTCGCCGGGGCGCAAGGTGCCGGTTGCTGGTGTGGCAAGTTGCTGCTGCAACGCCTCTTTGCGCCACATCAGGCGCTGGATCAACCCCATGCCCATGGACTTGGCATCCTGCTGGAGGCGGCGGTAATTCAGGTCGATCAGCAGGTCGCCGACCTGCTGGTAGGCAATCAGCGCCAGTCCGCCTGCCGGCAGTACCGCTGCCAGCAAAAACAGGACAAACAAGCGCTGCGCCACGCGGCTGCGCATCCCGGCGCTGAGCGCTTTCCTCATGACAGAACCAGGAATAACGTCATCGAAGGGAAACGCTGCGAATCCAGAATTCAGTGATCCTTGGCGATGCCGATGAAGCGGCCGTTGCTGGCGCGCACGACGTCATCCTTTGCGGCTGCGGCGGTCAGAGGCAGTGCGGTCCGGCCGTCAGGGCCCATGCTGTAGAGGTCGAAATCGCTGTTGAGGGGGTTGAGTTGCCTGTCCTTGCGCTGTGCCCCCCTGTTCGGCGCCGGTTCGATGTCGATGGCCAAGTATTGGTAGGGATTGCCCCAAGGGTCAAGCGGTACGGGGTTATACATCGGGAGCGTGTCCAAGGTGGGCGGGAAATACTTGTTATCAACCTGGTAGTTCTTGAGGTTCATCGAAATGGCGGCGATGGTGGTAGCCGCTTCGTAGATGCGCGCCCTCTCCAGGTAGTTTTGATAGCTGGGCAGCGCAATGGCAGCGAGGGCACCGATAACCACCAGGGTGATCATGAGTTCGACGAGTGTGAAGGCGTGTTGCGTATGGCGCATGGATCGATAATCCCTGATCGACAGTCCAAATATATATATTTGTGGCAATTAGAGCATAAGCCTTAGGTTTGCGCGCACCGCTCATCGGCGCCGGTCGGGTATTCGTCGGGAGGCTGGCCGAGTCTGGCCCGCAGGAAAAAGTTGGCGCCGACAGGACGGCGTTCGACGATATTCAGGTGCTGTGCCGCGGCCAGTTCGGTCAGTTCACCGAGGTCGGCCATGCCGCGTGCAGCATCGCCGAGCAACACGGGCGCCTGATAGATCAGCAGTTCGTCGACGCAGCCTTCCCGCAGCAGCGAGCCATTCAGTTTCAGGCCGGCTTCGGCCAGCACTTCGTTGATACCGCGCCGGCCGAGTTCCTGCATCAAGGCTGGCAGGTCGACCTTGCCGCTTGCATTGGGCAGCACGACGATGTCGGCCCCCAGCGCACGCAGCTGCGCTGCCTTTTCCGGATTGTCTCTGGCACAGGCGATCAGGCAGTTGCCGCCTGTGAGAATCGCCGCAGCGGGCGAAATTTCCAGCCGGCTGTCGACCACAACGCGCAGGGGCTGGCGCGGGGTATCAACCTCGCGTACGGTGAGGCGCGGATTATCCTCGCGCACGGTGCCGATGCCGGTGAGCATGGCACAGGAACGGGCGCGCCAGCCGTGGGCGTGGCGCCGCGCATCCGGGCCGGTAATCCATTGCGACACGCCGTTGTTGAGAGCCGTCTTGCCATCCAGGCTCATGGCCACCTTGAGCCGCAGCCAGGGCCGGCCGCGCGTCATGCGCGAGACGAAGCCGACGTTGAGCGCGCGTGCTTCGGCTTCCAGCAGGCCACTTGCGACGGCAATGCCGGCAGCGGCAAGCTGGGCCAGACCCTGTCCGGCGACGAGCGGGTTGGGATCTTTCATCGCCGCGACGACACGGGCGACGCCCGCCGCGATCAGCGCATCGGCGCAAGGCGGGGTACGGCCATGGTGCGAGCAGGGTTCGAGCGTGACATAAGCCGTACAACCCGCCGTCCCGCCAGCGCCGACTTTTGCAACGCTGTCGTTCAGCGCCTTGATTTCGGCATGCGGTTGCCCGGCACTTTCATGCCAGCCCGCGCCGATCGTCACGCCATCCTTCACCAGTACGCAGCCGACGCGCGGGTTGGGCGTGGTGGTGTAAAGGCCGCGTTCCGCCAGTTGCAGCGCGCGGCTCATGAACCCGTAGTCTTCTGGCAAAAAAGCTTGCGCCACGGCGGTCACGAGGACTTGGGGCGGGTGATGCGTGGCCGCTTCATTTCGCGGACAGCATCGGAGAACTCATCGACGTCGGCGAAGTTGCGGTAGACGGAAGCAAAGCGGATATAGGCGACCTTGTCGAGCTTTTTCAGCTCGCGCATCACCAGTTCGCCGATGCGGTCCGAAGTGACTTCGCGCTCGGCCAGTTGCACCAGCTTGTCCTCGATGCGGTCGAGCGCACTGGCGACGCTCTCGGTGGTGACCGGTCGCTTGCGCAGGGCCAGTGTCATGCTGGAAATCAGCTTGTCACGATCGAAGTCGACGCGGCTGCCGTTCTTCTTGACGACCAGCGGCAGTTGCAGCTCGACGCGTTCGTAGGTGGTGAAGCGCTTGTCACAGGACAGGCAGCGCCGGCGCCGGCGCACCGTATCGCCTTCCTCGTTTTCGCGAGTATCGACAACCTGGGTGTTGTCCTCGTTGCAGTAAGGACATTTCATGTCGTGACCCTCCGGGCCTCGACATGAAATGCTTTTTCTTCGTAGCCCCCATCCACCCGGCCCCCTTCCCGGGGAAGGGGGGGGCTAGTTACCGCGCCCTGCGGGAGAGCGCTGGGCGCGATGGTCAGCCAATCAGCTGCCATAAACGGGATATTTCTTGCACAACTCCGCCACCTCGCCGCGCACCCGCTCAAGCACGGCTTCGTCGGTCGGCGCTTCGAGCACGTCGGCAATCAGGTCGGCGACCGCCTCGGCCTCGATTTCCGTAAAGCCGCGGGTGGTCATGGCCGGCGTGCCGATGCGGATGCCGCTGGTGACGAAGGGCTTTTGCGGGTCGTTGGGGATGGCGTTCTTGTTCACCGTGATGTGGGCGCGGCCCAATGCGGCTTCAGCGTCCTTGCCGGTGATTTTCTTGGACTGCAGGTCGACGAGGAAGACATGCGATTCGGTGCGACCCGAAACAATGCGCAGGCCGCGCAGTTTGAGCACCTTGCACATGACCAGCGCGTTTTCGATCACCTGCTCCTGGTAATTCTTGAATTCGGGGGCCATCGCCTCCTTGAAGGCCACGGCCTTGGCGGCGATCACGTGCATCAGCGGACCGCCCTGCAGGCCGGGGAAAATGGCCGAGTTGATGGCTTTCTCGTGTTCCGCCTTCATCAGGATCAGGCCGCCGCGCGGGCCGCGCAGCGTCTTGTGCGTCGTCGAGGTC
>JAUXOM010000107.1 GCA_030682175.1 Rhodocyclaceae bacterium | reverse complement strand
CCCGCTCGGCCCTCGCCTCACCACCAGCCGTCGCGCCAGTTCCTCGTCTCTCACCATTTCGTGCCCACTCACTTTCTCATGGACACAATCTTTACAAATCCAGTTCAGTTTCGCCAGACGTGGTTTATAGGGCGCTTACGAGACTTTTCCACTGACGACCTCACGCTTGGCCGCGTTTATGAGGTGATGGCCTCCGTTGACAGTCATGGCATGATCCGCGTGATCGACGACAGCGGTGAGGACTATCTCTATCCTGATGACTTGTTTGAGGCCATCGAGGTAAAGCAGCAAACCGCTTCGCGCCTGCATGAATTGCTGGCCGCTTAGCCTGCACTAGCGGTACGTCACCGCGGCTTCAGCGCGCCGCCAGCCGTTGTGGCTCCCAGCCCCACTGTTTTTCCCATGTGGCGCGCACCAGATTGGGGTATTCGGGCCGGCCGAGGCTGCCGTTGTAGCGGCCGAGGGCGCGATACAGGTCGCCCTTCTCGATATCCAGGTAGTGGCGCAGGATGGTGCAGCCGAAGCGCAGGTTGGTGCGCAGGTGAAACAGGTTGTGGTCCGGTTCGCCAATGAGCTTCACCCAAAATGGCATCACCTGCATGTAGCCGCGCGCGCCGGCCGATGAAACGGCATGCTTGCGGAAGCCGCTTTCCACCTGGATCAGGCCGAGCACCAGTTGCGGATCGAGGCCGGCGCGGCGGGCTTCGTAGTGCACCGCCTTGAGGAATTCGTGGCGCGCGCGCCGGTCGGGCATGCGCTTTTCGAGCCGGCGCGACATTTCGGTCAGCCAGTCGATCTTTTCCTCGATGGTGTCGAAGCGCGGCTCGGGAGCGGCATGATCGGACACCGCCGCATGCAAAGCGGCCTGCACGCTGGCGGCGAGCGGTTCGTATCGCTGCGCGCCGGCCCAGGCGAGGTTGGCCCAGAGCAGCAGAAGGGAGCATAAAAGACTTAACGTGAAGGGATGCCGCACAATTGCGCGGACCGCCTTGGCTGTCATTCCGGCGCAGGCCGGAATCCAGAAGACTGGACACCGGCCTGCGCCGGTGTGACGGGTTTTATCTAGTAAGGCGGGGTCGGTTGTCATTGTCCTGAGGCAGACACCCGCTGCGTGACGTGCGCCACCAGATCGGCCAGCGGCACTTTGGTCACTTCCGGGGCGCGGCGCTGCTGGTATTCGGCCACGCCTTCCTTGAGGCCGCGCTCGCCGATGGTGATGCGATGCGGCACGCCGATCAGTTCCCAGTCGGCGAACATGACGCCGGGGCGTTCGTCGCGGTCGTCGAGCATGACGTCGATGCCGAGGGCCAGCAGCTCATCATGAAGTTTGGTCGCCGCTTCGCGCACGGCGGCGGACTTGCCCCAGCCGACCGGGCAGATGACCAGCGTGAAGGGGGCGATGGAGGCGGGCCAGATGATGCCGCGCGCATCATGATTCTGCTCGATGGCCGCGCCGACCAGCCGCGTCACGCCGATGCCATAACAGCCCATGACCATGAGTTGCGGCTTGCCGTCCGCGTCGAGATAGGTGCAGTTCATGGCCTGCGAATATTTGGTGCCGAGGAAGAAGACATGGCCGACCTCGATGCCGCGCTGGATGGAAAGCGTGCCCTTGCCGTCGGGCGACGGATCGCCGGCGACGACATTGCGGATGTCGGCGACCAGGTCGGGTTCGGGCAGGTCGCGCCCCCAGTTGATGCCCTGGATGTGAAAGCCGATCTCATTGGCGCCACTGACGAAATCGCTCATGTTGGCAACCGTGCGGTCGGCGACGATCTTGACCGGTTTTTTGGTGTTGAGCGGGCCGAGAAAACCCGGCGGGCAGCCGAAATGCGCGATGATTTCGGGCTCGCTGGCAAAACGGAAGCCGCCCTCCAGCCCCGGCAGCTTGCCGGCCTTGACTTCATTGAGGTCGTGGTCGCCGCGCACCAGCAGCAGCCAGATTTCCGGACCGAGCGGGGTGTCGGCCGCCAGCACGATGGACTTGACGGTGCGCTCGATGGGTAGGCCGAGCAATTGGGCGACATCTGCGCAGCGCGAGGCGTCGGGCGTGGCGACCTTGACCATGGCAGAAGTCGGCGCTGGCCGGATGAAATGCCCCGAATGGGGTACGGCGATCAGCGGCAGGGCCTCGGCCAGTTCGATGTTGGCGGCGTAGTCGGACTCGGGGCAATAGACGATCAGGTCTTCGCCGGTGTCGGCAATCACCTGAAACTCGTGCGACAGCGAACCGCCGATGGCGCCGGTGTCGGCGGCGACGGCGCGGAAGCTGAGGCCGAGCCGCTCGAAGATTTTCACATAGGCGGCGTACATGGCCTGGTAGCTCTGCTCGGCGCCGGCATCGTCGCGGTCGAAGGAGTAGGCGTCCTTCATGGTGAATTCGCGCCCGCGCATGATGCCGAAGCGCGGGCGGCGCTCATCACGGAACTTGGTCTGGATGTGGTAGAAATTTTTCGGCAACTGGCGGTAGCTGTGAATCTCGCTACGGGCGATGTCGGTGATCACTTCTTCGGAGGTCGGCTGGATGATGAAGTCGCGGTCGTGGCGATCCTTCACGCGCAGCAGTTCCGGCCCCATCTTGTCCCAGCGGCCGGTTTCCTGCCACAGCTCGGCGGGCTGTACCACCGGCATCAGGAGTTCGATGGCGCCGGCGCGGTTCATCTCTTCGCGGACGATGGCCTCGATCTTGCGAATCACCCGCAGGCCCATCGGCATGTAGGTGTAGATGCCGCCGGCCAGCTTCCTGATCATGCCGGCGCGGGTCATCAACTGGTGCGAGACGACTTCCGCGTCGCTGGGGGCTTCCTTGAGCGTGGTGATGAAAAACTGGCTGGCGCGCATGTCGGGGATCTATAAGGGCAGGGAAAAAGGATTTTACCTGTCCAATCGGCTTTCCTCTATCGGGCGAATGTGGAACAATCCCATCCAGTCAAACATTTTGAGGTTTTCAGCATGCTCGATCGGGAAGGTTATCGCCCGAACGTCGGCATCATCCTGACCAATCAGCGTCACGAGGTATTCTGGGGCAAACGGATCCGCGAGCATTCCTGGCAGTTCCCGCAAGGTGGCATCGACAAGGGAGAAACGCCCGAGGAAGCGATGTTCCGTGAGCTTTACGAAGAAGTCGGGCTCTTGCCCGAGCATGTGCGCATACTCGGGCGCACGCGCGATTGGTTGCGATACGACGTTCCCAAGCACTGGGTGCGCCGCGAATGGCGCGGTGCTTACCGGGGGCAAAAGCAGATCTGGTATCTGTTGCGGCTGTCCGGCCGCGACTGCGATATCAATCTGCGCGCCACGGCGAAACCGGAATTCGATGCCTGGCGCTGGAACGATTATTGGGTGCCGCTCGACTCGGTGATCGAGTTCAAGCGTACCGTGTATGAGCAGGCGCTGACCGAATTGGCGCGCTTGATCTTTCATTCCCGCGAGTGCATGCCGAAGTGGCCGGCGTGTAACTGGCCCGTGGCCGCTTGCCACGAACGAGTGGGCGATTGATGATGCGCTTCTTTACCTTGTTGATGGGTCTTCTGGCGGGTGTTGCCTTGCTTGCCGAAGCCCATGCCCGCGAAGCGGATGATCCGGACGCGCCCCAATGGGCGGAAACGGCAATCGAGTTCCCCGCTTTCCCGCGGGAAGCGAATCTGCGCGAGTTTTACGTCAGCGAAGTGACCACGCACAAGTTCTACATTGACGCAACGACGCTGAGCGTCGGCACGGACGGCGTGGTGCGCTATGTGCTGGTGGTGCGCACCAGCGGCGGCGCCACCAACACCAGTTTCGAAGGCATTCGTTGCGAAAGCGGTGAACTGAAAATCTATGCCACCGGCCATCACGATGGTCAATGGGCGAAGGCGCGCCGCAGCGAGTGGCGGCGTATCGAGAACAAGCCGGTCAACCGCCATCACGCCGTCTTGGCGCGCGAGTTGTTCTGCCCCCTCGCCTTGCCGATAAGAACGCCAGCCGAGGGCCTGGAGGCCTTGCGGCTGGGCAAACATCCTGCGGTGAACTTTCAATGAGCCTGCTTGACCCCTTCATTTTCCAGATCGACCAGGCCTTGCGCACCGTCTTTGCCCAGGCGCCCACGAGCCGGCCGATGCCGGGCGAGGCCTTGCCCGAAGGCGAGCTGAGCGAGGCGGAGCGCCGCCATGTGGCCGCGCTGATGCGCGTCAACCATGTGGGTGAAGTCTGTGCGCAGGCCCTGTACGCCGGCCAGGCGTTCACTGCGCAGGACGCGGGTGTGCGACAGGCGCTGGAGCAGGCGGCCTGGGAGGAAACCGAGCATCTCAACTGGACCGGGCGGCGCATTGAGGAACTGGGCGGGCGGCAGAGCCTGCTCAACCCGCTCTGGTATGCCGGCGCCTGGACCATGGGCGCAGTGGCCGGTCGCCTCGGCGACCCGGTCAGCCTGGGTTTTCTGGCCGAAACCGAGCGGCAGGTCGAAGCGCATCTGGACAGCCATCTGAGTCAGCTGCCGCCGGAGGATCGCCGTTCGCTGGCCATCATCGAGCAGATGAAAGCCGACGAGGTTGCCCATGCCGAAACCGCCATCAGACTGGGTGCCATCGAGCTCCCTGCACCGGCCAAAGGGGCCATGAAGCTGGTGGCGAAGCTGATGACAACGACCGCGTATCGGCTCTGACGGTCAGACTTCGACAATCTCCCACGAATGGGTCATCTTGGCGGTTTTGCCGAGCATGATCGAGGCCGAGCAGTATTTTTCCGCCGACAGCTGGACCGCCCGCTCGACCGCCGCGGGTTTCAATCCGCGTCCCGAGACGACAAAGTGCATGTCGATGCGAGTGAATACCTTGGGGTCTTCCGCGGCGCGCTCGGCAGTCACTTTGACCGCGCAGTCGATGATGTCCTGCCGCCCCTTGCGCAGGATCATGACGACATCGAACGAGGAGCAGCCGCCCACGCCGGCCAGCAGCAACTCCATGGGGCGCGGCGCAAGATTGCGGCCCCCGGCCTCCGGAGAGCCGTCCATCGGGACCAGGTGACCGCTTCCGGTTTCGGCAATGAAGCTCATGCCTTCGTGCCAGCGTACTGTGCATTCCATCGATTCGTCTCCGCGGGTATTGGGTTGCCCGATTCTATTTCGGCTGGCGGGTTTCGCAAAAGTCGGCGTGACCGAATGAAATCCCCCGCAGCGGGTGCGGTGTACAATGCGCTGCAAAGCTCCTCTGGCCGCAATGCCGAAAAATGATTGACTTTTAATGGTCTACTCGGATAGTATGCGCGGCTTTCCGCGTTGCGGACCGGTCTGCATTGACTGGTCGGGCGCTCAATGAAGCAGTGTGCAGTGTAACTAAGGGTAGCAGGGATCCTCCATGAAGACTTTTTCCGCCAAACCGCATGAAGTCAAGCGCGACTGGTTAGTCGTTGACGCGTCGGACAAGGTGCTCGGCCGCCTGGCCGCCGACATCGCCAGCCGCCTGCGCGGCAAGCACAAACCCGAATACACCCCCCACGTCGATACGGGCGACTATATTGTTGTGGTCAACGTCGACAAGCTGCGCGTGACCGGCAACAAGACGCAGGACAAGAAGTATTACCGGCACACCGGTTACCCCGGTGGCATCTACGAAACCAATTTCCTCAAGCTGCAGCAGCGCTTTCCTGCACGCGTGCTCGAAAAGGCCGTCAAGGGCATGTTGCCCAAAGGCCCGCTCGGCTATGCGATGCTGAAGAAAATGAAGTGCTATGTCGGTGCGGCTCATCCGCATGCGGCGCAGCAGCCCAAGACCCTGGAACTCTGACAGGACCAAACATATGGCAGCCAACTACTATTACGGCACCGGCCGGCGCAAGACCGCCGTGGCGCGGGTGTTCCTCAAAACCGGCAGCGGCAAGATCGTCGTGAACGACAAGCCGGTGGATGAGTTTTTTTCGCGTGAAACCGGGCGCATGGTGGTGCGTCAGCCACTTGAGCTGACCCAGAACATCACGACCTTCGACATCATGGTCAATGTGGTCGGCGGTGGCGAATCCGGCCAGGCCGGTGCGGTTCGCCACGGTATCACCCGGGCGCTGATCGAATATGACGACACGCTCAAGCCGGCGCTGTCGAAAGCCGGTTTCGTGACGCGCGATGCCCGCGAGGTCGAGCGCAAAAAGGTTGGCTTCCACAAGGCGCGCCGCCGCAAGCAATTCTCCAAGCGCTAATCCCGCTGAAGGTTTTGCACAAAATGCCGCCTGCGGGCGGCATTTTATTTGCGGTCGAATCCGCGGGCTGGCCCGATCTGCAGCATCGATTGATCGCCGAACTGTTATGGTCGGTTATGATTGGGCGTCAGAGCAACAAAGGAGCAAGCTTTATGATCAAGGTTGGCATCGTCGGCGGTACCGGTTACACCGGCGTCGAGTTGCTGCGCCTGCTGGCGCAGCACCCTGAGGTGTCGCTGACGGCAATCACTTCGCGGGCGGAAACGGGGAGTGCCGTCGCCGACATGTTTCCCAGTCTGCGTGGCCGTGTGGCGCTGCAATTCAGCGATCCGGCACAAGCCCCGCTTGGCGATTGCGACGTGGTGTTCTTCGCCACCCCGAATGGCGTGGCGATGCGGCAGGCCGGCGAACTGTTGCAGGCCGGTGTCCGCGTGATCGACCTGGCGGCTGACTTCCGCATCAAGGACATCGCCGTCTGGGAAAAGTGGTATGGCATGTCACACGCCGCACCGGATCTTGTGGCTGAAGCGGTTTATGGCTTGCCTGAACTTAATCGGCAGCAGATCCGCAGCGCGCGGCTGGTCGCCAATCCTGGGTGCTACCCGACAGCTGTGCAACTTGGATTCCTGCCGCTGATCGAAGCCGGCTGTGTGGCCACCGATCACCTGATTGCCGACGCAAAATCCGGGGTGTCGGGTGCCGGCCGCAAGGCGGAAACGCACATCCTGTTCGCCGAGGCTTCCGATAACTTCAAGGCTTATGGCGTGGCCGGTCATCGCCACCTGCCAGAAATCCGCCAGGGATTGTCGGCAATGGCTGGCGCGCAGGTCGGGCTGACCTTTGTGCCCCATCTGACCCCGATCATCCGCGGCATTCATGCCACCTTGTATGCGCCTATCACCCGCGATATCGATTTCCAGTCCATGTTTGAAAAGCGTTACGCCGCAGAGCCTTTTGTGGATGTGCTGCCCGCCGGATCACATCCCGATACGCGTTCGGTGCGGGCGTCGAATCATTGCCGGATTGCCGTCCATCGCCCGCAGGGCGGGGATATTCTGGTCGTGCTGTCGGTGATTGATAATCTGGTCAAGGGGGCCGCGGGGCAAGCCATCCAGAATATGAATCTCATGTTCGGGTTAGACGAATGCCTTGGACTGTTACAGGTTCCCGTATTGCCCTGATGCTGAGGCGACTGCGCAGGCGCTTCGGTATTACCGCTCCGCAGGTGTCGGTGCGCACGCATGTGCCGTTGTATCTGCGCCTCATCAGCATTGTCGTGCTGACCGCGGTTTCACTTGCTCTTGCCGGGTGGGTGTACGACACCGGTCGTCGCATGGCGGGTTTTGATCAAAGCGAGGCCGGCAGTCTGGTCAAGGAACTGCGCCAAACGAATGCCGCTCTCGAGGAGGAGGCGGCACGCTTGCGCAGCTTGCTGACGGCGAGTCAGAGCAGTTTGCAGATCGACCAGGCCGCGCAAGAGTCGTTGTCCGAAAAAAACAAAGCGCTGGTCAGTGAAAATGCCCGACTCCAGGAAGAATTGGCCGTGTTCGAAAGGCTGACCAAACTCGTGGGCAAGGCTGATGACGAGGTTTCCCTTGATCGAGTGACTGTTCGAGCCGACGGTGCCCCGGGACGCTACCGCTTCAGCTTCCTGATTGCGCTGCAAGGCGCCAAGCGCGGCAAGGAAACCAAGTTCTCTCTGCAAGTTGTTGCAACGCCACGCGCGCCTACCGCCAGTGCTAAGATATCTTTCCCGCGCCATGACGATCCAGACGCAGCGCAATACGAATTCCTGCTGCGCAACTTCAAGCGCGTTGAAGGAAAATTCGAGGTGCCGGCTACCTTTTCTGTTGGTGCCGTGGAAATCAGAATTCTTGAGTCTGGCGTTCTAAAAGCCAGCAAGAGCCTTACTCTTTAGGAGAATCGTATGTTCGGAAAAACCAGCAAGCCCAACGGCAGAATCGACAGTCTGATTGGCGCAGGAACAACGATCGAGGGAAATATCACCTTTACGGGCGGATTGCGCATCGATGGCGAGGTGCGGGGGAACGTGTCTTCCTCGGGCGAACAGCCCGGCACCCTGGTTGTCAGCGAACATGCGCGCATCGAGGGAGAGGTGAGCGTCTCCCATCTGGTCGTGAATGGTGCCGTGAATGGACCGATTCGCTCGAACGAGTTTCTCGAATTGCAGCCGCGTGCCCGCGTTACCGGCGATGTCGAATACAACGCAATCGAAATGCACCTGGGGGCCATCGTTCAGGGGCGACTGGTGCATCAGGGTGTCGGTAGCACGAAGGCGGTCGAACTAAAACTTGCGGCCAGCCATTGAACGGCTCTGGATCACCCCAAGCTGGCAATGATTGACGGGTTGCTTATTGCCCCGGATAATGAAATACCTGAAGATCACCCCAAGGAGAATTATTCATGAATGCACCCACAGAGATGCCAGTACCGTTGCTCTTTACCGATAACGCGGCAAACAAGGTCAAGGAACTGATTGCGGAAGAAGGCAACCCTGAACTAAAGTTGCGCGTTTTCGTAACCGGCGGTGGCTGTTCCGGTTTTCAGTACGGGTTCACTTTTGACGAGGTGGCCAACGAGGACGACACGGTGATGATGAAAAATGATGTCACCCTGTTGATCGACCCGATGAGTTTCCAGTACCTGGTTGGTGCCGAAATTGACTACAGCGAGGGATTGCAGGGTTCGCAGTTCGTCATCAAGAATCCCAATGCCACCAGCACATGTGGTTGCGGGTCGTCGTTTTCAGCCTGATACGTCAGCTTTCAGAAACAGAAAGGGCGCCACGCGGCGCCCTTTCTGTTTCCTGTCACGGCAAGCTCAGTCAAGCATGACCATCTGCAGATTCCTGATGCTGGAAATTTGCATCATCAGGTCGCCGGCGTGCTCGCGGAATGCAGGAATTTGCGATTGCGGCAGAGGTGTTGCTGTCGGCAGCGCTACCGTCAGAGGATTGCGATGTACGCCGGCAACCCTGAATTCGTAATGCAAATGCGGGCCGGTGGCCATGCCAGTTGAGCCGACATAGCCGATGATGTCACCCTGGGCGACGCGCGCGCCTTTTTTGGTGCCCGCAGCGAAGCCGGACAAGTGTCCGTAAACCGTTGTCTTGTCGCCGGCATGGCGCAGTATGACAAGTTTGCCGTAGCCACCCTGAACACCGACAAAATCGACAATCCCATCGCCTGCCGCCTTGACCCGCGTTCCGGTTGGCGCGGCAAAGTCTATGCCGCGGTGGGCGCGCATTTCTTTCAATACCGGGTGATAGCGGGCATTGGAAAAACCCGAGCTGATCCGTGAAAACTCCAGCGGTGAGCGCAGAAATGCTTTTTTCACGCTGCGGCCATCCTCTGTGTAGTAACCGCCGGTGCCGTCCTTGGGTTGATACCAGAAGGCCCGGTAGTTTTTGCCATCATTGATGAACTCGGCGGCAAGAATGCGTTCCGTTCTAACCGGCTTCCCCAGATGGCTGACGGTTTCGTAAATTACCGAAAAGCGATCGCCGTTGCGCAGGTCGCGGTGGAAGTCAATATCTCCGCCAAAAATATCTGCCAGCTGGACGGCCACGCCGTCAGGCATCCCGGCATCGTCCGCGGCACCAAACAATGAGTGCCTGACGACGGCCGTCTGCAATGAGACATGGGATTCGAATTGAATATCCTGCACGCTTGCAGCGAATCCGTCTGGCGATCGCTGTATCAGCAGTGCCGTGTCTTTGCCGCCATTCAGGGGGAAAATGAGTGACTGCAACTCGCCATCGGCCGTAAGTTTCGCCGTCAAAGTCTTGCCGGGGACAAGTTGTCGGAACAGTGCATCGGCCTCGCGATTGTTGCGCAAAAACGTGCTGGCTTCCGCATCGCGGATATCCATCTTTGCCAGTAAGGCAGATACAGTGTCGCCGCGCTGAATACGAAGTTCGCGGGTATGCGAGTCGCCATCGATTGCCACCGGTTGCGCGATGGGAGCCGCAAGCTGCTCAACGACCTCGCTTAATTGACCGGTGTAAATTACAGTGTTCGATGCGGTACCAAATGCAGCCACCATGCTGAACAGCATCAGAACGGTTGCACCGGCCATCAGGCCCATGCGGCTGGCGCGGGCGGATGGTGAAGTCGTCGCATGGTTTAGAATCGATTGCTTTGCGGACATGGGCTGGCTTCGTCTTTTTAATAGACGCCCCAGTTTAACAGACAAATTAACCCTCAGGACACGGGAAAAAGCATGGTCGATGTCGAATCACAACTTGCGCTGATCAAGCGCGGCGCAGATGAACTGCTGGTCGAAGCCGAGCTTGTCGAGAAACTGAAAGCTGGCAGACCGCTCCGCGTCAAGGCAGGTTTCGACCCAACCGCCCCCGACTTGCACCTCGGCCATACCGTGCTGATCAACAAGATGCGCCACTTCCAGGAGGCGGGGCATCACATCATGTTCCTGATCGGTGACTTTACCGGGCTGATTGGCGATCCCACCGGGAAAAACACCACGCGCCCCCCCTTGTCCCGGGAGCAGATCCTGCAGAATGCGCAGACCTACCGCGAGCAGGTTTTCAAGATTCTGGATCCCGACAAAACCGAAGTTTGTTTCAACTCCACCTGGTTCGATCCTCTCGGGGCGGCAGGAATGATCAAACTGGCGGCCCAGCACACGGTTGCCCGCATGCTCGAGCGTGATGACTTCGCCAAGCGCTATGCGGGCAATCAGCCGATTGCCATCCATGAGTTCCTTTATCCGCTGTGTCAGGGATATGACTCCGTGGCGATGCGGGCAGACGTCGAGCTAGGCGGTACGGATCAGAAATTCAATCTGTTGGTCGGCCGCGAGTTGCAGAAACACTACGGTCAGCCGCCGCAATGCGTATTGATGATGCCCTTGCTGGAGGGCTTGGATGGGAACAACAAAATGTCCAAGTCGCTCGGCAACTATGTCGGTATTGCCGAACCTCCCCAGGAGATATTCGGCAAGCTGATGTCAATTTCGGACGAATTGATGTGGCGCTATTTCGAGTTGCTTTCTTTCCGTTCCAACAGCGAGATTGTCAGCTTCAGGCGGGAAGTGGCGGAAGGGCGCAACCCTCGGGATGTCAAGGTCATGTTGGCGCAAGAACTGGTTGCCCGCTTTCATTCGCAACGCGCCGCCGAGCTTGCCCTTGAGGATTTTCAGGCGCGCTTCCAGCGGGGCGCCCTTCCAGATGACATGCCCGAGATTACGGTCGCGGCAGCGCCCATCCCGCAAGTGCTTAAACAAGCCGGCCTGGTTTCCAGCACATCAGAGGCGCTGCGCCTGATCGACGGGGGTGGCGTGCGGATTGATGGCGACAAGGTGAGCGATAAAGCTCTGGTGTTGGAGGCCGGAAAGACGGTGGTGTTGCAGGTTGGCAAACGAAAATTTGCACGCGTGTTGCTGGCCTGAGAAATTATTTTCAGCGAATTGGATTTTATTTGGCAAAGTCTGTTGACGGCCCGAGTCTGATCCGTATAATGCGCCCCTCTCGCTGCTGGGTGGCGACTGATCTTTAACAACTAAACAACCGATAGGTGTAGGTGCTTGCTGGGTTTAGGCGAGCGACACGTAGGCGTGCCGAGATCGAAGG
>JAUXOM010000065.1 GCA_030682175.1 Rhodocyclaceae bacterium | reverse complement strand
TTCCCGGCGATCATGATGGGCATCTTCTCGAAGAAGATGAACAAGGAAGGCGCCATCGCCGGCATGCTGTCCGGTCTGGCCGTCACCCTGTTCTACGTGTTCGCGCACAAGGGCATCTTCTTCATCAAGGGCACCGAGTATCTCGATCTGATCGGCGGCGCCAACAGCTTCTTCACCATCACCCCGGAGGCCTTCGGCGCGGTCGGCGCCCTGGTCAACTTCATCGTTGCCTTCGCGGTCGACAAGGTGACCAAGGAGCCGCCCGAGCATATTCAACACATGGTCGAAGCCGTGCGCGTCCCGCGTGGTTCCAAGGCCGTGGATGGTGCCCACTAAGCTGCATTAATCGAAGCCTCGTGCCCTTAGGGGCGCGGGACTTTCCAGAGCCCCGCCGGGTTACACTGGCGGGGCTTTTTTTATGGAGTCACGCAATGACTTTCGACATCAGTGTCGCCATGACCTGGATTCTGTTCCTGGCGCTGTTTCCAATCTGCTTTTACTGGGCACGCCGCGCCTGGCTGATATTGTTCCGCCATGATTTTTCCGAGGTGGCGCTCAAGGGAGGGGAATCACCACCCAATCCCGCAAAGTTCGCCCCTTACTCCGCCGCGATCAACCTGATCGGCACGGCGATTCTCGTTGGCGTGGTGATTGGCGTGGTCACCGCTACGCTGGCCTACGAAACCTGGTCGGCCATCGCCGGCTCGACGATCTGGATGAAGCTGATCTTCGACTTCATCCTGAGCCGGCAGGCACACAGCACCCTGGGCAAGAAGAAGTAAGCTGCGCCGTCCCCGGCATGAACGAGTGTTCAACGAGGTCGCGCGGGAAAGCGCAGCCGCATTTCGGTAACGACAATTCCTTAATGATCTGGCAGAATCGATTCGGGTAACCAAGGACGTAACCAAGGATCATCTTATCTGGGGGAAATATGAGCCTTTTCGGCAAGATTGGGTCACTGTTCGCCACGACGCGCAACGACGAACGCATCGCTCACGCGGCGACGGCCATCGAGAGCAACCTGGGGCCGCATCTGCTGGCCATATCCGAGGACTGGGAAGCGCTGCTTCCGGCTGTGACGGCCGCGCTCGACCACTACGACCGCGCCATCGCCACCATTCCCGGTCCGATCCATCTGTCCGCCGCCAGCCATGCACAGGATCAGCGCCTGCACACGCTTTTCCCGTCGGCCGACGACATCGACCGCACCCTGGGCGCGAGCATTGCGGTGCGCAACGGCATCAAGTGGTTCGCCGACAAGGAACAGGACACCGCCTATGCCCTGCTCGGCCTGCGCCTCATGGCGGCCGAGGGCGGCAGCGGCGCCGTCCGCCCGGCGGACCACACCATCCGCAGCCTCGGCATACATGTTCCCGACGTTCGCACCGCGCTGCGCGAGGCGGCGTTCGCGGGACTGATCAAAAGCTTCACGGCCGACCTTTATGAAAAGCTCCACGCGTGGCGGGCGCAGCAGCCGGCGGGCGGTTTGGAGCCGATCGATCCGAATCTGGTCCAGTTCGGCCAGCGAGCCTCGGTCGCCCCCGCATTGCGCGCCCTGGCCGAATGGCTGCGCACCCCCGAGCGGCAGTTCGCGCTCGAAGCCGCCAACCCCTCGCTTCTGTTGCCGGCCGCGGCCGGCGAGGCCGCCTATCCCCTGCCCCGGCTTGCCACCTCCGACCGGCGCAAGTGGCTCGTCTGCCTCGTCGCCTTTCAGACGCAGGAAGCAATTGAAGCGATCGCGGGGGAAGTGCGCGGCACGCGCTACATCCAGATATAGGAAAGACCACGGTTTCCGCCGTACCCCATGCGGGGCATTTCATCCCGCCAGTCCCGAAAAGGGGATTCCCTTCGGTCACGCCGACTTTTATGCAGACGCGCGCACTTCATCGTGAAGAAAAAGGTCTGAACTCCTTCAAAACGCCTGATCCCAGCGCATCGAAAGGCGAATCGCCGAATTGATCAGACCCACCATGCTGTAGGTCTGCACGAAGTTGCCCCACTGCTCGCCACTCTTCGGATCGATGTGTTCGGCGAGCAGGCCATGGCGATTGCGGCGCACGAGCAGCTTCTCGAACAGCTCGTGCGCCTCGTCGCGGCGACCAATGGCGGACAGCGCGTTCACGTACCAGAAGGTACAGATGATGAAGGCGTTTTCCGGCTCGCCGAAATCATCCTTTTCGATGTAGCGGAAGATGAAATCACCGCGTCGCAGATCCTGCTCGACCGCAGCCACGGTGGCGGCGAAGCGCGGATCGGCGGCATCGAGAAAACCGACCTCGGCCAACAGCAGCAGGCTCGCGTCCATGCCCTCGCCCGCGAAGGTCGAAACAAAGCTGCCGCGCTTTCCGTTCCAGGCACGCGTGTCGATGACATGCCGGATGTGCTCGGCATGCGCGCGCCAGTAGTCGGCGCGCGCGTCGAGCCCGAGATGCGCGGCGATGCGTGCGAGGCGGTCACAGGCAGCCCAGCACATCACGGCGGAGAAGGTATGCACACGGGCGCTGCCGCGCAATTCCCAAAGGCCGGCGTCGGGCTGATCATGCACCGCGACAGCGCGCTCGCCGAGCGGTTCGAGGCGACGGAACAGGGCTTCGTCGCCAAGCCGCGCCAGCCGCCGGTCGAAGAACACATGGGTGGCGGCGAGAATCGCCGAGCCATAGACATCGTGCTGGATCTGCTCGTAGGCCTGGTTGCCGACGCGCACCGGCCCGGTGCCGCGATAGCCGGACAGGCTGGCCACTTCGCGCTCCTCCAGTGTGGCGCGTCCGTCGATGCCATAGACCGGTTGCAGCACGCCCCCCGCCACGCCGGCGGCGATGTTGAGGATGTAGGCGAGATAGCGCTCCATGGTGCTGGTGGCACCGAGGCGATTGAGCGCATTGACGACGAAATAGCCATCGCGCAGCCAGCAGTAACGGTAATCCCAGTTGCGCGGGCTGCCCGCCGCCTCGGGAATCGAGGTCGTCATCGCCGCGATGATCGCGCCGGTGTCGTCGTAGGCGTTGAGCTTCAGCGTGATGGCGGCGCGAATCACCGCGTCCTGCCACTCGTAGGGAATCGCCAGCTGGCGTACCCAGTTGCGCCAGTACTGGATGGTTTCTTCGAGGAACTGGCGACCGGTGTCGGCGACGGCGTCTTGCAGCGACTCATCGGGGCCGAGAATGAAGGTGACGGCCTCTTCGAGGAAAAATGGCGTCTCCTGCAGGATCGCGGTAATCGAGGCATCGGTGGTCAGGCGCAAAACGAGACTGGAACTCACGTAACGGATGTGGTGGCTGCCGCAGGTCACCGCCGGGCGCTGCGCGCCGTAATCGCAAGCCGGCCGCAGGCGTACCGTCACGCGCGGCGAACCGGCGACGCGGCGCAGCGCGCGCACCAGCGTCATCGGCCGGAACGTGCGGCCGTAGTGGCCGAAGCGCGGCGCGAAATCGGTCATCTCGACACAGCCGCCGTGGCCGTCGTGGAGGCGCGTGACGAGCACGGCGGTGTTGTCTAGGTAATGCTGCTCGGAGCGCTCAAAGTCGGCGAGCTCGACCGCGAAGTAGCCGAAATCGTCCTTGCCGCCCGGCTCGCCGCGCGCACGCAACAGCGAGCAAAAGGCGGCGTCACCATCGAAGCGCGGCACGCAGGCCCACACCATCTCGCCGCGCGCGTCGATCAACGCGCCGACCGTGCAGTTGCCAATCAATCCGAGGTCGAGCGAATGCGTCATGCTATTTCTCCTGGTACCTGAAGTGCGCCCGCCAGCCAGCCGCGCACGGCGGCGACATCGGTCAGACGGTAACGAGCCGCCGTCCTGCCAGCGCCGACTTTGATGGAATGGCCACCGAGCAGATTGACCCGGGCGAAGCCGTGCTCGTCGGTGACATCGTCGCCGATGAACACCGGCACACGGTTGTGGAACGGCACCTCGGCCATGAACTCGGCGATCGCCGAACCCTTGTCGAAACCCGCTGGCTTGATCTCCAGCACGCGCTTACCCTTCTGCAATTGCAAATCGTCGACCTCGGCGATCCAGGCGGCGAGCAGGCGGTGCAGCCAGGCGGCGAGCGCCGGGGCCTGGCGGTAATGCAGGGCCAGCGTGAGGCCCTTGTCCTCCAGCAGCAGGCCGGGATGACGCGCGACAACGGCATCGAGGCGCCGGCGCAATTCGCGCTTGGCGAAGGGCGGCGGCGCGTGCGAGTGGCACCGGCCGGCGGCGTCTCGCCGCTCCAGCCCGTGCTGGCCGGCAAGCGGGATGCGCACACTACCGAGGCGGTGTTCGAGATCGGCGAGCGTGCGACCGCTCACCAGCGCCAGCGCACCACCGCAGGCATGGTGCAGACGAGCAACCAGGCCGAGCAGGGCATCGTCGACATGCACACCGCCGGGCGTGTCGGCAAACTCGATCAGTGTGCCATCCACATCGAGAAAATAGGCCCAGTGCGGCCGGGCGGGCGGCAGGGCGGGTCTAGCCATTACTGCCCCCCGAGGTAGCGACGGCGGCCAGTTCAGGCAGCCGCCCACGGCGGCGCATGATTGCCGCGTCGAGCAGCATGCGCCCTGCCCAGCGATAGACGTTGAATTCGCCGACAAGGCGACGCATCAGGCGCATGCGGTCGCGCTGTTCGGTTTCCGTCATGGTTAGGGCGAGATGCAGCGCGGCGGCGCATTGGTCGGCGTCATAGGGATTGACGATCAGCGCCTCGGGCAATTCGCGCGCGGCCCCGGTGAATTGCGAAAGCACCAGCACGCCGCGCTCGTCGTCGCGCGCGGCAACGAATTCTTTCGCCACCAGGTTCATGCCGTCGTGCAGGCTGCTGACGAAACAGACTTCGGCGGCACGGTAGTGTTCGTAGACCTGCCAGGGTTCGTGATGCTCGATCTTCAGGATGATCGGCGGCGGGCCGGAGCGCCCGGACGGACTGAAGCGTACGTTGATGCGCGCCGCCAGCGCCCTTACCTGGGCTTCGTGCGACTGGTATTCCTCGATGCTGGAACGGGTCGGGGCAGCGATCTGGATGAAGCTGAAGCGGCCAATCCACTCGGGCTTCAGCTCCATCAGGCGCTCGATGGCGCGAAAGCGCTCGACGATGCCCTTGGTGTAATCGAGGCGGTCGACGCCGATGCCGATGGCGTGATCGTGCGGCAGGTCGTTTTTCGCGCGGATTTCCGCGCGGCAATCGGCCACCGGCTTGCCGACCATCTCCGGCCCCGGCGGCCAATCGATGGAGATCGGGTAACGCCGCACCGCCGTGACGTGCCCGCCGAGGCTGACGCGGTACGACTCACGGTCCACGCGGGCTTCGAGCAGGCGGTCGACGGTATCGACGAAGTTGTTGCAGTGGGACTGGGTATGGAAACCGAGGATGCTGCTGCCGAGCAGGCCGTCGACGATCTGCTCGCGCCACGGACAGATCGAGAAGGACTCGGGATTAGGCCAGGGGATGTGCCAGAACGTGATCACCGTGGCCTCCGGCAGCAATGCGCGGATCATGCGTGGCAGCAGCGCTAAGTGGTAATCCTGCACCAGCACGATGGGCGCGGGGGTCTTCGACTCCTCGACAACGGCGCGAGCGAATTTGCGGTTCACCGCCTCGTAATGTGCCCAGTCGGCAGAGCGAAAAGTTGGCCGCACGTGGGCGATGTGGCACAGCGGCCAGAGCCCCTCGTTGGCAAAGCCGAAGTAGTAGCCGGCCTCTTCCTCGGGCGTCAGCCACAAGCGGCGGATCTGGTAGGCGGGTTTCTCCGGCGGCACCGACACATGGTCGCGCGCATCGACCACCGCGCGGTCGGCCGAACCACTGCCATGGGCGATCCAGGTGCCCGAACAAGCACGCATGATCGGCTCCAGGGCGGTGACAAGACCGCTCGCCGGGCGCTGCACCTCGATGTGTTCGCCCTTGCGCTGGTGGATGTAGGGCTCGCGGTTCGAAACCACGATGACGTCCTCGCCGCGCAGTTCGCCCTGCAGGATCGCGCGCAGCGATTCGGCGGTCCAGGTTGTCTGGCCTTCGTCGCGCGAGCGCGCCTCGGCTTCCAGATCGTGGATCAGGCGTTGCAGGTCGCGTGCGATGGGACGGAATTCGGCGGGATGAGCCGACTGGGTTTCCGGCTGATCGGGCCGGACGTTGCCGCGCAGCAGCGCGTGCATGCCCTGCACCCAGCCGCGCCAGGAAAGTTGCGCAATGATCACCGTGATCAGGGAAATCGCCGCCGCCAGGCCGGCAAAGAAGTAGAAAACATAGCGCCGGGTTTCCTCGCTGCGCCGCTCGACAAAGCTCATGTCATGCACCAGGACGAGCTTGCCGGCCGCTTCGCCATCGCTGGTAAGCGGCTTTACCGCGACATGCAGCGGGCCGCTCGTGCTCTTCAGCACATGATCGCCGGCTGCCTCGAAGCGAGTCAGGTTGTCGCAGCGGATATCTGCAGGCAGCAGGCTCGACGCCAGCGGTTTGCCCGTCGCCCCCGCGCAATAGCCCACCGCGTAGAGGCGCTCGTCCTGCGTGATCCGCACGAAAAAGGCATTGGTCTTCGCCTTCGAACCCGCCGCCACCTGTTCGAGCAGCGGTTCGGCGATGGTGTTGGCGATCAGTTCCGAGCGGATGTCCATGTCGCGCACGAACCAGCGCAGGGTCAACTGGTCCACCAGGGGCACGATGGCATAGGCGAAGGCGGCCAGGACGAGGACGAGCGGCAGAACGAAGCGCAGCGAAAGCCTCATGATTGCGTCTCCAGCGACAGGCGGAACGCGGGCGCGTCCCCTTGCTTTTCGACGCCCGCATACACCGTCAGGTGCGGATAGGGAATCTCGATGCCGCGCGCCTCGAATGCTGTCTTCAGGCGGCGCAGGAATTCGCGCCGCACATTCCACTGCTCCAGCGGTCCGACCTTGAGGCGGCAGCGGAAGGATGAATAATTAACGCCGTCCATAGGTGCCTCCCACTAATGGAAATGAGAAACGTCGCATCCGACAGACAAACTGGCCGGGGTATCACGACACATGGGGATAGCTCATTGTAAGGCACATGTAAGTGGCGGGCAGAAAAATTACCCGCGCTGATCTCCTTTTACGGCAACAGGAACCAGGATTATTCGTGATCGCGACTCCGGGGGGCATCCGATCCACAATGCATATCTCCCGCCACACCGCTGATTCGCGCCGTCCCGCCAGCGCCGACTTTTGTGCAGACGCGCGGTCCAGACGCAAAAAACCCGGCCGCAGCCGGGTTTTTTTGAACAGCAACCCAATCAGGAGGAAGGGGCACGGGGGAAATCAAAGTTTCCCCCGTTCCTGCTGGGGGGCACTGGGGGGCAGGTAATCGAAGATTACATGCCCATGTCCATGCCGCCCATACCACCCATGCCACCCATGCCGCCACCGCCCATGCCGCCACCGGCGGCCGGTTTGTCTTCAACCAGCTCGGCGACCATGCAGTCGGTGGTCAGCATCAGGCTGGCGATCGAAGCGGCGTTTTGCAGCGCGGTGCGCGTGACCTTGGTGGGGTCGAGCACGCCCATCGCCACCATGTCGCCATACTCGCCGTTGGCGGCGTTGTAGCCGTAGTTGCCCTTGCCTTCGAGCACCTTGTTGACGACCACGCTGGGCTCGTCGCCGGTGTTGGCGACGATCTCGCGAATCGGCTGCTCCAGGGCGCGCAGCACGATCTTGATGCCGGCGTCCTGGTCGTGGTTGTCACCCTTGAGCTTGGCGGCGGCTACCGCCTGACGCGCGCGCAACAGCGCAACGCCACCGCCGGCAACGATGCCTTCTTCAACGGCGGCACGCGTGGCATGCAGCGCGTCTTCGACGCGGGCCTTCTTCTCTTTCATCTCGACTTCGGTGGCGGCACCGACCTTGATCAGCGCAACACCGCCGGCCAGCTTGGCCACGCGCTCCTGCAGCTTTTCCTTGTCGTAGTCGCTGGTGGCTTCCTCGATCTGCTTGCGGATCTGGGCGACGCGCGCCTTGATGCCGTCTTCGGAACCGGCACCGTCGATCAGGGTGGTGTTCTCCTTGGCGACTTCAACCTTCTTGGCCTGGCCCAGATCATTCAGGGTGGCTTTTTCCAGCGTCAGGCCGACTTCCTCGGCGATCACCGTGCCGCCGGTCAGGATGGCGATGTCTTCCAACATGGCCTTGCGACGATCGCCAAAGCCCGGGGCCTTGACGGCAACGGTCTTGAGGATGCCACGCAGGTTGTTCACCACCAGGGTGGCGAGCGCTTCGCCATCGACGTCTTCGGCGATGATCAGGAGCGGACGGCCGGCCTTGGCAACTTGTTCGAGCACGGGCAGCAGGTCGCGGATGTTGGAGATCTTCTTGTCGTGCAGCAGCACGAAGGGATTGTCGAGAATCGCGATCTGCTTGTCCGGATTGTTGATGAAGTAGGGCGACAGGTAGCCGCGGTCGAACTGCATGCCCTCGACGACTTCGAGTTCGTTCTGCAGCGACTTGCCGTCTTCGACGGTGATGACGCCTTCCTTGCCGACCTTGTCCATCGCCTGGGCGATGATCTCGCCGACATCGGCGTCGGAGTTGGCGGAAATGGAGCCGACCTGGGCGATTTCCTTGGTGGTGGTGCAGGGCTTGGAAATTTTCTTCAGCTCTTCGGTCACGGCGATCACCGCCTTGTCGATGCCGCGCTTCAGATCCATCGGGTTCATGCCGGCGGCAACGAACTTCATGCCTTCGCGGACGATCGACTGGGCCAGCACGGTAGCGGTGGTGGTGCCGTCACCGGCGACGTCGGAGGTCTTGGAAGCGACTTCCTTGAGCATCTGTGCGCCCATGTTCTCGAACTTGTCCTTCAGTTCGATTTCCTTGGCGACGGACACGCCATCCTTGGTCACGGTGGGGGCGCCGTAGGAACGGTCGAGCACGACGTTACGGCCTTTCGGGCCCAGGGTCACCTTGACGGCGTCGGCGAGGATGTTGACGCCGCGCACCATGCGCTGACGTGCGGAATCACCAAATAGGACTTCTTTAGCAGCCATTGTGTATATCTCCAGTAAATTCAGTTAACAGCAGGCAAATAAGGTCGATCAGAGCTCAACAACGCCCATGATGTCCTCTTCGCGCATGACCAGCAATTCCTCGCCATCGACCTTGACGGCCTGGCCGGAGTATTTGCCGAACAGCACGCGATCACCCGGCTTGACGGCCATCGGACGGACCTTGCCGTCATCCATGATCTTGCCGTTGCCCGCGGCAACGATTTCGCCCTGATCGGGCTTCTCGCCTGCGGAGTCGGGAATGACGATGCCGGAGGCAGTGGTACGTTCGGCTTCGATGCGCTTGACGATCACACGATCATGCAAGGGACGGATTTTCATGAAGTTTCTCCTTCTGGACAAAAATCGAAGCCACCCCGAAAGGTGGCATGTCTGGCTATAGGGAACGATCTGGAAATGGCGGTAACAGCGGACCGTTAGCACTCATCTCCGTCGAGTGCTAATAATAGGGTGCTTTGGTGTGGTTTTCAAGAGGCAAGAGCGTTTTTAGTTGTTGTCGGAGGTGCCCGAAGCGTAAAACAATCGCCCCGAAAGCGCCTTGCCTGCGCCTCAAGCAGCTTGGCGAAGTGTTCGCCTTTCTCCCGATTGAATGATTTCATCACTTGAGTCGCCTGTATTGCCGGCCTTTGATCTTCATCTGCCGGATGACATCATCAGGACGATACTCAGCCTCTGATGCGCTAGAGGTTTCCGACCAGGCGTCGATCCACTGTTGGACAGCCTCTGGCTTCACTTCATATTGATCCGCGACAGTTGTAATCGGATTCCGATCGCCGATTCTGCCGTCCCCGACCCAGCGCAAGTAACGGATGGCGGCTTCCTGTGCGCTTTTGATTGCGGGGTCTTCCGGCAGGTCGGGCGGCTTGACTGGCAACAGCAGATCGGACGGCGCTCCTGCGCCGACAGAAAGCCGGCCACGCAGCGCCTTGAGGCAGTCTTCCAGTCCGCCCTCGACAATTTGTGCCGGTACGGCCAGCATGAGGTTGAGTGGCAGGTTGAAGTTTTCGATGACCATGCCCGCACCATCGACGGTACGTTCGCTATCCGCCCGCTCGATACGATTCACGCGGGATCGCAGGTTTTCCAGCTTGGACACATACCCGCTGACCTTCTTGCCGAGGGCAAGCGCGTAACCGATTTCAAAGCAGGTGCCGGAATCCGGCTCGCTGCCCCGAAAGGGATTCAGGTTGGCGACGACGATCTGCGCTTTGCGGATCAGATCGATGTTGGCCTGATATATCTTTGGGGCTTCGGTTTCGCCATGATCGATCGGCATCAGTGGTTCGTAGCCGTAGCGACGACAGATGGTGCGCGCCGATGCGGCCCACTCGGCGACATCGGGGCGAAAGACGTCCGGTCCGGCCAGATAGACTTTCATTTCTTTCTGAACTCCCGGAGGGGCTGCGGATTCTTGTCGCTCCACGGGGCTATCCGCCTTGTCTTGGCATTGAATTCAGTCACCGCATATTCCTCACGATCCTTGGTTGTTTGCTCCATGGCGTTTTTACGGTACCACCAAGGCCATGCCGGATGTGATTTGCATCAGGCCGGCATCGTGGGTTTGGGGGCAGGTCGGATGATTGCAGTTGGGAGCGGCCACCATGACCTGGCAATCAGGCGCCCATATCTGATGGGGCAAACCGCATCCGAACGCGTCGAGCATAGCAGGCCGGTTTGAAACTAAAGCCGGGTTAAAGATTGACATGTGTAACGTAACACTACACAATACATAATGATTAAGACATTCCGGCATAAAGGGTTGCAAGTTTTTTTTGAGACGAGCAGCAAGGCCGGCATCCAGCCGCACCATGCGCCACGGTTAAAGCGACAGTTAACGCGCCTCGACCTTGCAAAGAACCATGAGGACATGAACGTGGCTGGCTGGAAACTGCACCCCCTATCGAATGGACATTGGTCAGTATGGGTCAACGGCAACTGGCGCATGACCTTCGCCTTTGAGGGATCTGAAGCCATTCTTGTTGATTATCAGGACTACCACTAGGAACCAAGAGCAAAGATCATGACGCGAATTCACAATCCGCCCCACCCCGGGGAAACGCTGCGGGAAGATGTATTACCTGCCCTTGGTTTGACTGTGACTGATGCCGCCGAGCAACTGGGCGTGACGCGCACTGCATTCTCGCGCGTAATCAATTGCCATGCTGCAATCTCCCCTGAAATGGCGCTTAGGCTTGAGGGCTGGCTCGGCGTTGAGAATGGGGGGCGAGCAGATTTATGGATCGCGCAGCAGGCGGCCTTCGATCTATGGCAGGCGCGGCAGGCTGGCATCCCGAAGGTGCATAAAGCTCCCGCCATTGCCGGATAGTTCTCCACGGTTTCCACAATCCCACCCGTGAGGGTGTTAGGCTGAAGTTCCGCTCTGCCGTAGTCACGATGAACACGCCAACTGCCTGATATTGATGGGGAATTGGAGAGTTATTCGGCTTGTTCTTGATTGATTATGTAGTCACTAAATAGATTGACTTATGCCGGTCAATAGCC
>JAUXOM010000136.1 GCA_030682175.1 Rhodocyclaceae bacterium | reverse complement strand
GCCGACGCGCCGCTCGCCCACTGGGCGATCTGGGATTCCATGTACCAGGCGCAGCAGGCATTTGACGGCGTCATCGCCAATTTCCCGAACCGCTTCGTCGGCGCCTTCCTGCATCGCAGCATCTTTCCCTGGGGCCATCCGTATGTCTTCCCCTCCGACGACCTGGGCCACGAGGTTGCCAAGGCCCTGATCGGGCCGTCCGCGACGCGCGACCGCCTGACGGCCGAATGCTATCTGCCGGCCACCGAGAGCGAGCCGGTCGGCGCCATCGAACTGGCGCTGCAGGCCACGCTGGAAGCCGAGCCGATCGAGGCGAAGATCCGCGCGGCCGAGAAGGATGGCCGTTTCGAAGGCGACCCGCGCGCCAACGTGCGCGATATCGCACTGGTGGCTGCCGAGCTTGGCGTGATTTCACCCGCCGAGTATGCGGTGATGAAGCGCCGCAATGCCCTGCGCGACATCGTCGTACGTGTCGATGATTTTCCGTTCGATTTTGGTGTGGCGACGGCGAACAAGCCTCCCGCATCCCGAATGGGGGCCTGAGCATGAGCGAAAAAGCGATTTATGTCGTCGACGGCGCACGCACGCCGTTCCTGAAGGCCAGGACCGGCCCCGGCCCGTTTGCCGCTTCCGACCTGGCGACGCAGGCCGGGCGTGCACTGCTGCTGCGCCAACCCTTTGCGCCGCAGGACCTGGATGAAGTCATCCTCGGTTGTGCTGCGCCGTCTCCGGACGAAACCAACATCGGCCGCCTGGTGGCGTTGCGCCTCGGCTGTGGTCATAAGGTGCCGGCCTGGACGGTGATGCGCAACTGCGCTTCCGGCATGCAGGCCATTGATTCCGCCATGGTGAATATCCAGGAGGGCCGTTCCGAGCTGGTGTTGGCCGGTGGCGTCGATGCGCTGTCGCGCGCGCCGCTGCTGTATTCCGACGCCATGGTGCGCTGGTTCGCCGCCATGATGCAGATGCGTACCGCAGGGCAGAAGCTTGGCCATTTTCTGAAGCTCAAGCCCGCCGCACTGTTCGCCCCCGTGATCGGCCTGATGAAGGGCCTGACCGACCCGATGGTCGGGCTGCTGATGGGACAGACGGCGGAGAACCTGGCCTGGCGCTTTGGCATCGACCGGCAGCAGATGGATGAATTTTCGGTGCGCAGCCATCAGCGGGCGCTGTCCGGCCGGGCGGCCGGACATTTCGACGAGATCGTGCCGGTCGTGGATGCCAACGGCACGGTGTATGCCGTCGACGATGGCGTGCGCGACGACGCCAGCCTGGCCGGCATGGCCAAACCGAAGCCGTTCTTCGACAAGAAATACGGCAACATTACCGCCGCCAACAGCTCGCAGATTACCGATGGCGCCGCCTGGGTGGTGCTCGCCAGCGAGGCGGCGGTTGCCCGCTGGAACCTCAAGCCGCTCGGTCGCATCGTCGACAGCCAGTGGGCCGGTCTCGACCCGGCCATGATGGGGCTTGGCCCGGTCCATGCGTCAACGCCGCTGCTGCAGCGTAACAAGCTGACGCTGGCCGATATCGATTACTGGGAACTGAACGAAGCCTTTGCCGCGCAGGTGCTGGCCTGCCAGGCCGCGTGGCAGGACGATGCCTATTGCCGCGAGCAACTCGACTTGCCGGGGGCGCTGGGTGCGCTGGATGACGAGCGTCTCAATGTCGATGGCGGAGCGGTGTCGATCGGCCATCCGGTCGGCGCTTCGGGAACGCGCATAGTGCTGCACCTGCTGCATGTGCTGCGTCGCGAGAAAGCCAAACGAGGGGTCGCCACCATCTGTATCGGCGGCGGTCTGGGCGGCGCAATGCTGGTGGAGACTTGTTGAGATGAAACACTGGCAAATCGAACGCGACGCAAACGCTCTGGTCTGGGCCACCCTCGACCGGGCCGGAGAGTCCACCAATGCCCTGTCGGCCGAGGTGTTGGTTGAATTCAGGGAACTCCTCGATCAACTGGAACAGTCTCAGCCCAAAGGCCTGATCATCCGCTCGGGCAAGACGGCGGGATTCATTGCCGGCGCCGACATCCAGGAATTCACCCAACTGGACAGCGCCGAAAAAGGTCGGGCGCTGATCGCGCGCGGCTGGGATCTGTTCAACCGCTTGGCGGCCGTGCCTTATCCGACGTTGGCGCTGGTGCGTGGCCACTGCCTGGGCGGCGGTCTGGAGCTGGCGCTGGCCTGCCGCTACCTGCTCGCGGTCGACGAACCGGGTACGAAATTCGGACTGCCGGAAGTGATGCTCGGCATCTTTCCGGGCTGGGGCGGCATGTTGCGCCTGCCGCGGCGCATCGGGCCGGCTGCCGCGCTGGACCTGATGCTGACGGGCAAGACGCTGGACGCCAAGCGTGCCAAACGCATGGGTCTGGCCGACGACTGTGTGCCACCGCGCGTCATGACGGCTGCCGCGCGCCAGTTGGTGTTGTCCGGTCAGCCGCGCCGCAAACTGCCCCTGTTGCAGAGGCTCTTGAATGGCCCGCTGAAATTCATCGTTGCCAACGGGGCGCGCAAACAGGTCGCCAGGAAGACCCGGCCGGAACATTATCCGGCGCCTTACGCGATCATCGACCTGTGGGCGAAGCATCAGGGCAATGCCCTGGCGGCGCCGGAGGTGCTCGATCGCATCATCAATTCCTCAACGGCGCGCAATCTGGTGCGGGTCTTTTTCCTGCAGGAGCGGCTGAAGAGTTTCGGCAAGGAATCCGACTTCAAGGCGCAGCGGGTCCACGTGATCGGCGCCGGCACGATGGGTGGCGATATCGCCGCCTGGTGTGTGCTGCGCGGCATGACCGTAAGCTTGCAGGATCAGGATTTGGAGCGTATTGCCCCGGCCCTGAAACGTGCCCATGCGCTGTTCACCCGGCGTCTGCGCGAACCCCTGCGGGTGCGTGAGGCGTTCGACCGGCTGATTCCGGATGTGAGCGGTGCCGGCGTGGCGCATGCCGATGTTGTCATCGAGGCAATCTTCGAAAATGTCGAAGCCAAGCATGCGCTGTTCCGTGCGCTGGAGCCGCAATTGAAGCCGGGCGCGGTGCTGGCCAGCAATACTTCCAGCCTCCGGCTGGAGGATTTGCGCACCGTGCTGAAGCAACCCGAACGCCTGGTCGGCATCCACTTCTTCAACCCGGTGGCGCTGATGCCCCTGGTCGAGGTCGTCGCGGCGGAGGGTGCCGATCCGGCCATGGTCCAGGCAGCCTGCGCCTTCGTGCGCCAGATCGACAAGCTGCCGCTGCCGGTGAAGAGCACGCCGGGCTTTCTGGTCAACGCCGTACTGGCGCCCTACATGCTGGCGGCGATGCGCGCCGTCGATTCGGGAATTTCACCCGCAGCGGTCGATGAAGCCATGCTCGCCTTCGGCATGCCGATGGGCCCGATCGAGCTGGTCGACACCGTTGGTTTAGATATCGCACTGGCGGCCGGCAAGCAATTGGCCGATGGCGCCACACCGCCGCAATGTCTGCTGGCCTTGGTCGAGAAGAAACAACTGGGCAAGAAAACCGGCCAGGGCTTTTATGACTGGAGTAGCGGCAAGGCGCAGAAAGTCGGCGCTGGCGGACTGGTGGGCGTCCTACCCGCGCCAAAAGTCGGCGCTGGCGGGACGGCGCCGGCGGATCTGGCCGCGAGTCTGGTCAAGCCGCTGATCGACCGCACCGAAAAACTGGTCGCCGACGGTGTCGTTGCCGATGCCGAACTGGCCGACGCCGGCGTGATCTTTGGCACCGGCTTTGCGCCATTTACCGGTGGACCGCTGAAGTATCGTGAGGCGGCGGGCCGGTAGCTAAACTGAAGTTCCGCTCTGCCGTAGTCACGATGAACACGCCAACTGCCTGATATTGATGGGGAATTGGAGAGTTATTCGGCTTGTTCTTGATTGATTATGTAGTCACTAAATAGATTGACTTAT
>JAUXOM010000086.1 GCA_030682175.1 Rhodocyclaceae bacterium | reverse complement strand
GGCTATTGACCGGCATAAGTCAATCTATTTAGTGACTACATAATCAATCAAGAACAAGCCGAATAACTCTCCAATTCCCCATCAATATCAGGCAGTTGGCGTGTTCATCGTGACTACGGCAGAGCGGAACTTCAGACTAATCAGCGCCTCCCTGACGGTGTCACAGCCTCGCATCTTCCCCGCACAGGGTGCCCTCAGAAATCCGCATCGAGCACAATGCGGTAACGGGCTTTCCCGGCGCGCAGATGATCAAGTGCTTCATTGACCCGGCTCATCGGAAAGTGTTCGACCTCGGGTTCAATGTTGTGGCGAACACAGAACGCCAGCATCCGGGCCATATGGGTCGGAGAGCCGATCGCCGAGCCGGAGATAAGCTTCTGCCCGCTGATGAGTGAAAACGCCTGAACGGGGATCGGGTCAAGGACGGCACCGACAAAATGCAGGCGACCGCGCGGCGCCAGGGTGGACGTAATGGCTTGCCAGTCCAGCGGGACATTGACGGTCACGATGACCAGATCGAGGCTGCCGGCCAGCGCGGCAATTTTTTTCTCGTCGTTGCTGGCAACCACCCGATGGGCGCCCTGCGCCAGAAGTTCCTTGCGCTTCGACGGACTGGAAGTGAAGGCGGTCACCTCGCAGCCCCAGGCTTTCGCAAACTTGATCGCCAGGTGCCCCAGTCCACCGATACCGACGACGCCGACCCGGCTGGTCGGGGAAATGCCATATTCAATGAACGGGGTGAACACCGTAATGCCGCCGCAAAACAGCGGGCCCGCCACTGCCGGGTTTATGTCATCCGGCAAGGGGATGGCCCAGACCCACTGCGCCCGCACCCGCTCGGCGAAACCACCGGGACGGCTGGAAATGGTCGCCCGCGAATCGCCGCAGAGATGCTGGTCGCCGCCTACACAGGGCGCGCAGTGCAGGCAACTGCTGCTGGTCCAGCCCACCCCGACGCGCTGGCCGAGGCGCAATCCCTTGACCTGGGAACCCATGGCGACGATGCGGCCGACGACCTCATGCCCAGGCACCAGCGGATACGCGGAGAACTTCCAGTCATTGTCGATCATCGACAGGTCGGAATGGCACAGCCCGCAATGCTCGACCGCGATGTCGACTTCTTCGGCGCCGAGTGGGCCGGGAGCATAGTCGTAGCGCTCCAGTTTCTGTCCGGCAGCCGTTGCCGCCCATGCGCGAACCTTGCTCATTGTCGTATCCTCTCGCTTGTATTCGATAGCTGATTATCCCTGATTTGATTGTCACACCGGCGAAAGCCGGTGTCCATGTTGTTGATTTTCCTGGATTCCGGCTTTCGCCGGAATGACGAAACTGGAACCCTTACCATGTTCGCCACAGCCATGACACCCCTGCCCTCTTCCGCCCGCTGGTTTCTCATCCTCGGTGCCCTCAATCTGGCCCTGAGCGTGGCGCTCGGCGCTGCCGGCATGCATGCGCTGAAGGCCCAACTGGCCAGCAACGATCCGGCCGGCTGGTTCCAGACGGCGCTCCATTACCATCAACTCCATGCCCTGGGCCTGTTGGTCGTCGGTCTTGCCGTGGCGCGGGTTCCGGCCTGCCGCTGGTTTGCCTGGTGCGGCTGGGTGCTGCTGGCGGGGATCGTGCTGTTCAGCGGTAATCTCTACCTGCGCAGCATCGCCGGCATCCACGCATTTCATGCGGCAATTCCATTCGGGGGTGGCGCCTTCATCCTGGCCTGGCTGCTCTTCGCTGGCGGCGCCCTGACGCAACGCCCGCCATCATCGACATGACAGTCGCCAATCTCCTCATGTTCCTCGCCCTCACCGGAATTTTTGAACCCTCCGCCATCCAGCAGTTGCCGGACGGCCGTTTCCTTGTCGTCGAGGACGAGAAAACCCAGCCATTCAGCCTGGTGACGATCCGCGCGAATGGCTCGGTGGCGAGCAGCCCGCTCGTCACGGCAACGCCGGACGCCACCCGGGATTTCAAAAAACTGGACGATCTGGAAGGCATTGCCGTCGACGCGGCAGGGTTCATTTACGCCATCACCTCCCATTCACGCAACAATGCCGGCGAAGAAAAGAAGTCGCGCGAGAAACTGCTCAGGTTTCGCATCGAGGGAGACCGCGCGGTGGCGCCCGTGGTGGTCACGCAATTGAAGGCCGCCCTGAGCGCAGCGCATCCGGTACTGGCCACGGCCGCACAGATCCCCGACGTCAAGGCGGCCGGCGGCTTGAACATTGAGGCGCTGGAGATGACACCCGACCGTCAGCGCCTGCTGATCGGCTTTCGCAGTCCCTTGCTGGATCGCCGTGCCATCATCGCGAGCATCGAGAATCCACTCGCCGTCTTCGCGGCGGGTGAGGCCCTCCGCATCGCGCCACGGCTGGACACCCTCGATCTGGGTGGCCACGGCATTCGTGGCTTGTCCTACGTTCCGGCGCTGGCGGGTTATCTGGTGGTCAGCGGCCCGGTTACCAAGGAGCAAGTGCAGTTCCAGCTCTGGTTCTGGAGCGGCCAACCCGCGGAACGGCCGCGGCGCGTCAACGTGCCCGGCCTGCCGGGTTTCGAGCATGCCGAAGGCGTCAGCCCGGCCATCATTGACGGCCGTCAGCGCATTGTCATCGTCAGCGATGACGGCAGCAGCAAGGACCAGCGCTTTGCCCGCTATCTGCTGCTCGATCCCGGACAATTGCAGATTGCGCCCTGACGGGCAGAAAACATTGCATTTGCCAACCCGCCATTTTTCTACGTAGCAAACATGCCAATCTTCGAAATCATCAGCCTGCTGATTCTGTTTGCCCTCGCCTGGCTTTGGTTCGACAGCGTCAAGGTGCGTGACATCGCGGTTCAGGCCGCCCAGGCCGCCTGCTCAGCCGAGCACCTGCAACTCCTCGACGCGACGGTGTCGATTGCGAGCCTGAAACCCGCGCGCGATGAAGATGGCCAGATGGTCCTGCGGCGGGTCTACTCTTTTGAATACAGCGACACGGGAAACAACCGGCGGCCCGGCAGCATCGCCATGCTCGGCCAGGAGGTGCTGTTCGTGAATATCGGCTTGCGTCCGCCATCCCCGGTCACGACACTCCATTGAACCGATTTTCCGGCCAGATGAAATATGAAGTGGCTGTCATACCGGCGCAAGCCGGTATCCAGTGCCATCGCCGACGCCACTTCTGGACCCCGGCTTTCGCCGGGGTGACGTTCCTGCGCCAGTGTGACGGACTTGGTCTGTGCTTCCCTAGTGCAGTATTTTTTTCCCGCCGCAGCATTGCTTGAATTTCTTGCCGCTGCCGCAGGGACAGGGCGCGTTGCGGCCGACCTTGGGCTCCTCGCGCCGGATAGTGGATTTTGCCTTCCTGATCGGTAGCCACCAGTCCTGGATCGCCATGATGCAATCGCCAAGAGATGCGGCGAATTCCTCATGCCGGTCGGCGAGCAGCGGGTTGTCCAGCAATTCTTTCCAGCCCGCTTCGGTACCGTAGAGCAGGATGGGGTAGAGCATGTCGTCGCCCTCCTCGGTATCCATCATGGGGCGCCAACCGGGTTCATCGAGCGCCATGCCCTTGACGAAGCCGGTGCACCATTCGTCGATGATCGGAATGATCTGTCCTTCGTGTTCCCGTTCATACAGCAGGGGCTCGAAGGTTTCCGGTTCCTCGCGCAGGTGAAACAGTATTTCATTGGCATGGCGGAAGACATAGCCCATCATGCGTTGCGCCTGCTGCTGCGATTCCCAGACCATTTCACGCCCCCAGACGATCGGCATCCAGCGGCTCGGCGGCAGGTTGTTGGGCGCGATGGCGAGGGCAGTGAGGAAGCCGTCGAGCATGGAAATGTCCATGGCCTCCTCGCCCGTCGCATCGGACATGAGGAACTGGTCAAGTTCCTCGATCTCGTCATCGGAAAGCGGGCCGGGAGTCTCCTGAAAGGTGGTCATGGCTTGAGGTCCAGTACGGGCGTATCGGCGAAGGCGTCGATGGCGTCGATTTCGATGATGTTGTCGCGCACCGACAGTACATTGACATTGCTCACGGCAATCAGGTTGGGCCGGAACGGCGAGCGCGTGGCGAATACCCCGCGCAAGGGCCGCTCGGGGTCACCGCGCGGATGCACCTGCAGGATGGCGCGTTCCGCCGGGCTGTCGTTGCGGTCGAACCAGTAGAGCACCCAGAGCGACGACAGCTGATCAACGCCCAGCAGCGCCGGCTGATAGCGCTTGTCGATGACGATGAAAGTCTTGCCGCCAGTCTTCCTGATCCAGCCGACCGGACTCATCGTATAGGTCGGTGCCGCACCCGTCTCCGCCTCGGCCAATGCCGGCTGACTCCAGCCGGCCGCGCCGGCCAGACCCGCCAGCAGCAGCATGGATACAAGGCCTAGCTGAAACTGCGATTTGCCTTCAGGGTGGAGTTTCATGGCGAGTCCTTCAGCGGCACGCTACGAATGGCAGAAAATCAGTGACGCGGGCCGATCAGTTCGATGGCGTAGCCGTCGGGATCGGCAACAAAGGCGATGATCGTGCTCCCGGCGTTCATCGGGCCCGCCTCGCGGATCACCTTGCCCCCCAGGCGCTTGATCTCGTCGCACGCGGCGTAGACGTCATCGACCTCGATGGCCAAGTGGCCGAAGCCCTTGCCCAGTTCGTAGTGATCGACGCCCCAGTTGTAGGTCAGCTCGATGACGGAGTTCTGGCTTTCCTCGCCATAGCCGACGAAAGCCAGGGTGAACTTGCCTTCCGGATAGTCATTCCGGCGCAGCAGTTTCATGCCGAGGACTTCGGTGTAAAAGGCAATCGAGCGATCCAGATTGCCGGTGCGGATCATCGTGTGCAGCAGGCGCATGATTCTGGGTTCCTTCGTGTTTGGTGAGCCGTTATTGTCGCCGCGGGATGCGCGGCTGTCCATTGCCGGAAGCCGGTCAATAGCCCGCCGGCTTGCTGTCGGCATCCTTCAGGCGCTGCTCTGCCTGATTGTTCAGCGCGTCGATCTGATTGACGATTTTCTCCTTGTTTGCCTGGCCCTGCCTGGCTTCCTCGGCCTTCAGCGTCGCCACGGTTGCCGCCGTTCCGGCCGTCTCGACGCCGCAGCCCGCAAGGATAAAAATCAGCGCGAAAGTGAAAATTCTGTTCATCAGTTTCTCCTTTTTCCGTTAAGGAAGCACGGTTCAATTCCGTCACACCGGCGCAGGCCGGTGTCCAGCTTTTTGCTTTTCCTGGATTCCGGCATGCGCCGGAATGACGCATGTATTTAACACAGCATGGCCGATAGCGCTGGCCCACCGATGCTTCTCATTTTCCGATCAACCTCAAGTCGGTGATGAAGGCCTGCGGTTTTCCGGTTTCAATCCTGGCGAATGCGGGATGCAGCGGGTTCAGCAGATAATTTGTCTCGTCGGGGATAACCGCGCTCGGCACGGCCAGAACCGCACTGCTGCAACGTTTGGCCCAGTCGCTGCCGATCGCCTGGAGTTCCCCCCGCACCGCGAAACGGCGCCAGTCGGCAGGCAGTTGCTCGGCAGTGAGCCGCTCGATTTTCAGGTTCTTCGGCAACACGGCCGGAATCATGACATAACGGGCTCTCAGCGGCTCATCCTGCACCAGCATTTCCAGCACGGCGAGCGACTGGCTGCCAGCGGTATAGACCATCGAAACGCCTTTGCGATTCCAGCGACCGCCGTAGAGGCGAGCGCCTTCGCCAGTGAATGCGCTATCCGCGAAGCGGGCCGTCAGCAACCGCCAGACAACGGTCATCAGGCAAAGACGCCGTGCTCGATCCGGCCCAGTGTGTCCATGACACTTTCCGCACCGATGTCCGTATCCAGCAGGGACAGCGGGCTTGCGCCGGATAACGCGGCATTGGCTGATTTCAGCCAGTCGAGGCTGGCGTTCAGATCGCCGAAAACTTCCTCGGCCCGTTCAACCACCCGGGCAAGCCGCACGAGCTTGGCCGATTCTTCGCTGTTGAGCGTGCCTTCCTTCTTGCGCCGGGCCAGCGTGCGCTCGGGGATGCCCAAGGCCACGGCGAGTTCGGCCTGGGTGACGCGAATGGTCCTGGCCAGAGTCTCCACGGCTGTCGAGGAAATGCCCTGACGGATGACCGATACCCAATCCAGCGCGGTGCGCGGCTGCGCGTGCAGCACCTTCCGGCCACCCAGCAGCGCTTCGACCGAGAGGGGGTGCGATGCAATTGCGGCAGCTGCGGCGGCGGCGGCGGTGTTCATGATTGCACTCCAGTGTTTGCCATATGGCGTCTATCATACGCAATTTTGGCATATTCCGCCATCCCGGCGACCGCATAACAACCGACCCCAGTGTCAGGCGCCGTCCCACCAGCGCCGACTTTTTCTGGCCCACCGTGAGTCATTCAAATCCGCTCGATCAAGCCGGCATCATCTTCCCGGGCTTTGCTGACGCGGCGGCTTACCGGCCAGGCCTGCATGGCGTCAGACTGATACGGGTCAAGCATGCCGCTTATATTTTCCACGGGGGCGCCGAGCCATGCCTGCCAATCCTCGGGCGCAACGATGACTGGCATGCGGTCATGGATAGGCGCCATGATGGCGTTCGGCCCGGTGGTGATGATGCAGGCGGTCCGCAGGATGTTGCCATCCGGCGCCTGCCATGATTCCCACAAACCGCCGAGCGCCATCGCCGCGCCCGACTTCAGGCTGATGTAGTAAGGCTGCTTGATCCCCCCTTCAGCCTTCCACTCATAAAACCCGGAGGCCGGAATCAGACAGCGGCGGCGCTTGAAGGCATCACGGAACGACGGTTTCCCGGCAACCGACTCACCCCTGGCGTTGTTCAGCTTTGCGCCGCTGCCGGGGTCTTTCGCCCAGTGGGGCACCAGCCCCCAGCGCAACAGGCCCAGCACCCGCTTGCCCGCGGGCGACTGGCGAATCACGGCGATATCGGTGCCGGGCGGGATGTTGTAGCGCGGCCCGAAATCGGCGCACTCATCCAGCCCGAAGCGGCTGACCAGTTCGGCGGGTGGCGTGCTGAGGACAAAGCGACCACACATGGCGGCAGGCGAATCCTTGCGGGTTTATGGGCAACGAATTGTGTTGCCGACCAGGGCGCAGGGGCCGGTAGTACCGACCGAAGGTTTCGCGCCACCCTTGTTGTGGCGCTGCTCCTGCTCTTCCGGACATTCGCCGCGGTCGCAATTCCTGGCGCGCGGCGGGCGCGGCGGATATGGTGGATATGGCGGCAAATGGCGCGGATACAGCAGTCGACTCCTGTTGGCCTCTTCGGCTGCCGCCGTCGCCTTGGCTTCGGCTTCCCGTGCCGCCCGTTCGGCCTCGATGGCCCGCAGCTCGGCCCTTTCCGAGCGGCGCAGGGCATCCTGCACGGCCTGCTGTTCTTCCTGCTTCTTGCGTTCCGCTTCCAGTGCCTTGCGCTGCACCAGATAGTCGGCATATTCCTCTTCCGTCATGTATTCCTCGGCCCGATAGGTGCCCGGATGCAGCCGCTCGAACTCGCGCTTGCTCTGCTTGGCGGTTTCTTCACGGGCTTTCTGTTCCTGCGAACTGACGGGCGCGTAGCTGCCGAGTGCTTTCCCTGACGGGCAAGGAGAATCCTGCCCGGTCTTTTTCCCGGTCTTGGGATCCTGGCAAAGATAGTAGCCCCCGGCCATGGCTTGCAGGGAGACGAACATCCCGATCAGGATCGCCACGGTTGCAAACTTGCGCATGATTCTCCGACTCTCAGCAATGCGACACGTCCATTATCTGGCGACGCGGCGGAAAATGCCAATTCAGGAAATCATCTCACCCGGTCACAAGTGACAGCTTGCGCCGGATCGCATTGGGTGACGCCGATTAATCCAGCTTTCGATAGGGGTAGAGAAAGGCTCTCGCCCTCCCCTCCCTCCGAACCGTGCGTGCGGTTCTCCCGCACACGGCTCTCCAGTCGGTGGTTTCAACATCGTGATTGGCTCGCCAAGGTATGAGCTCCAGCCAAAGTGAAGAGC
>JAUXOM010000049.1 GCA_030682175.1 Rhodocyclaceae bacterium | reverse complement strand
GGTGGCGACGATGGTCGAGCACCCGAGCGCGATCCGCCGGCCGGTGATCGAGACGCCCGACGGGAAATTGCTGGTCGGTTTCGACCCGACCCTGTTTGAAAGTTTTGTGCGTTGATGGATAGTGTCCGCCGCTTCCTGTTCGAAGACCTCGACATCCGCGGCGCGGTGGTGTCGCTCGGCAATGCCTGGCACGAGATGAGTGCCGGCCGCGACGATCCGCCGGCCGTGCAAGCGCTGCTGGGCGAGCTGGCAGCGGTCACCGCGCTGATCGCCGGCAACCTCAAGACGCCCGGCCGGCTTGGCTGCCAGTTGCGCGGGCATGGGCCGGTATCGCTGCTGCTGGTCGATTGCGACGAGCAATTGCGGCTGCGCGGTACCGTGCACCATGCAACCGCCGTCCCCATATCACGCGGCGCGCCGGCTGACGCCGTACCCGCTGCGGGGCATTTCATCCCGCCAGCGCCGACTTTTGCCGAACTGCTCGGCGATGGCCAGTTGGTCCTCATGTTGCAAACCAAGCACGGCGACCCTTACCAGAGCGTCGTGCCGCTCGTCGGCGACAGCCTGAAGGCGGTGTTCGAGCATTACCTCGCGCAATCGGAGCAGCAGCCCGCCTGGCTGTTTCTCACTGCCGACGACCAGTTTGCCGGTGGCCTGTTTTTGCAAAAGCTGCCGGATGCCGACACAAAGGATCCGGATGGCTGGAACCGCCTGATGCATCTGGCCGCCACGCTCAAGCCGGCGGAGTTGCGGCAATCGCCGGCCAATCTGCTGATGAATCTGTTTCCGGAAGAAAACATTCGCCTCTTCGACCCGCGCCCGGTGAGCTACCACTGCCCGCGCGACGAAGAAAAGGTGCTGGCGATGCTGAAAAGCATGGGCCGCGCCGAAATCGAAGCGGCACTGGCCGAACAGAAGGAACTGGTCATCCAGGACGAGATCTGCCGCCACAGCTATCGCTATGGCGCGGAGATCGTTCCCCGGCTTTTCGACTGAGATTTCATCGAGCCCGGCGATCTGATCACCGACCGCAGCTTCGGCTGCGCAATTTCGATGACAGCCCGGTGTTTTGTCGCAGACGAGGTCAAGGCATCGAAAGAAATCATCCGTGTGGCGCATCCGCTGCCAATACGGGCAACAACCGTGGTGCCCGCGGACGACGCTACTCCGGCAGATCGTTCAGTTCATAGCGGGTACTGCGTCCGCCCGCATCAGTTTTCCGCAGAACACCGCGCGTCAGCAAATCGTTGATGTCACGCAACGCTGTGTCCGGGGAACACTGGGCGATGGCTGCCCACTTGCTGCTGGTGAGCTTGCCTTCGAAGCCATCAAGCAGCTTGTTGAGCAACTTCACTTGTCGCTCGTTCAGCGGCATCGTGGCCCAGCGCTGCCAGAAGCGCGCTTTGGTCAGCACGGCGTCGAGAGTGATCTGCGCCTGATCGACGGCGCGATGCAGGGCATCGAGGAACCAGGCCAGCCATGCCGTGACATCCATTGACCGCTTCTGCGTCCGCTCCAGGATGTCGTAGTAAGCCTCGCGCTCCCGCTGGATCTGCGCCGACAGGCTATAGAAGCGTTGCGGGCTACCGTCTGCGCGCGCCAGCAGCAAATCGCCGATGGCACGGGCGATGCGGCCATTGCCGTCGTCGAATGGGTGCAAGGTAACGAACCACAGATGGCCAAGCCCTGCCTTGATCAGCGGCGACTCGTTTGGAGTACCGTTGACCCAGTCGAGGAATCGGCTTGTTTCCGCTTCCAGACGGTCTGCTGGCGGTGCCTCGAAATGCACACGCTGGCGGCCGATGGGGCCGGAAACGACCTGCATCGGGCCACTGGCATCGTCACGCCAGGTAGCGACGTTGAGCTTGGCCAGACCTGAGTAACCGGTTGGAAACAACGCGGCGTGCCAGCCGAATAAGCGCTGCCTGGTCAGCAGCGCGTTGCAGTTGGCGGTGGCGTCAATCACCATCTCGACCACGCCCTCGACGTGACGATCCACCGGAGCCAGAGCACCGATGTCCACACCCAGACGACGGGCGATGGACGATCGCACGGATTCGACATTGAGGGTCTCGCCCTCGATCTCGCTGGTCTTGACCACATCCTCGGTGAGCGCGGACAAGCTGGCCTGATCGCGTAGCGCCATGCCCACGTCAGCCAGACGCCCCATCAACAGGCCTTGGGCGCGACTGGCCTCGGCCATGGGTCCAGCCAGTGCTGCCAGATCAAAGCGCCAGTTCGGCCAGTCGCTGGCCTGCCAGATGTATTTGTAATCGCCGCTATTCATGCGGAGATTGTGAACCACATTCTCCGCATCTGCAAGTTATTCTCCGCATGTTCTGCGGAGATAGAGGCTGATATTCGCCGCAACGCGGGCTATGGCACGGATATCGCTCCCCGGATTTTCGACCAAGGTTCCAAGTTTGTCATTCCGGCGAAAGCCAGAATCCAGTGAGGTCCAGAAATTAATAGTGGATGTTCTCTGTCATGCCGATGATTGGGGTACTTGGCGGCATGATCAACTTGCGCGGATTGCCATCCTCAGCCAATGCGAGCAACGACGATAGCGCGTCTGGTTGTTTGCCGACCGTGTTGGCACCTTGGCGCTGGAATGGAAACGCCCAACCGAGAAGAGCTGGGCGTTAGATTTTGGTGGCGCGGTCTACCATAAAAACAAACCCTCACCAACACCTGCGTGCTGGCATGTGCGTGTGGGCAAGTGTGTCGCGACAACAACACTTCCAGAAAAATCCTGCGACATAATGCCAAATTGCTATTGACACCCCCCCCCCCCATTACAATTACATAATCCGCTTGCCGTAAATAACCAATGACAAAGAAGAACAAAGCATGCAGGGTGTGCATCAGGACACAGTTGCCGATTCGGAAGAACACGTAGATACACAAGCCGCGCTGTGGCTTCTGGGCAGCCTGGCCGGGTTTTATCGCCAGCCGTTCGATGCCGAGTTGGTGATGAAACATTTCTCGCCACCGTTTGATCTGCCTTCGCTGATCGAGGCGCTGGAGGCGCTCGGTCTCAAGGCGGGTCTGGTCGCCTGGCCACAAGACGACTGGCAGTCGTTACCGCTGCCGGCGGTGGTCTTTCTCGCCGCGCCGAACGATTCAGGCACTTCCGGCGATGCCGTCGCCCAAGCGCCCGACGCAACTACCCCGCCGAATACCCTTGTAACACTCACCCCGGCCCTGATCGTCAAGCACGGCGATCACACCCTGGCTTGGGTGCGGCCGGGTCAAGCCAGCCCCGAATCTGTCTCCACCGACATCGCCCGCGCGCAATGCGCGCCCGTGATGCTTCTGGTGAAGGAAGCCGAGCCACCGCTCACCGAATCGACCAGCCAGGCAGAGAACCCGGCAGAACAAAAGAAACCCTTCGGCTTTTCCTGGTTCGTGCCCGAGCTGTTGCGTCACAAGCCACTCTGGCGCGACATCCTGCTCGCCAGCCTCGCCATCCAGCTCGTGGGGCTGGCCACGCCGCTGTTCACCCAGGTCATCATCGACAAGGTCATCGCCCACCACAGCGAAAGCACCCTCATCGTGCTCGGGGTAGCTCTGGTCGTGTTCATGCTATTTACCAGCGGCATGAGCTGGTTGCGCCAGTATCTGGTGCTGCACACCGGCAGCCGCATCGACGCGGTGCTCGGCGAGAAGGTGATGCGTCACCTCTTGCGCCTGCCGCTGCCGTATTTCGAGCAGCGCCCCACCGGCACATTAGTCGCGCGTCTCAATGGCGTGGAGACCCTGCGCGAGTTCGTCTCCGGCGCGGCGGTGAGCCTGGTGCTCGATCTGCCCTTCCTGTTCATCTTCCTCGCGGTGATGTTCGCCTACAGCTGGCAACTCACCCTCATTGCGCTGGGCATCCTCACGCTCATCGTCCTGGCCAGCCTGGTTATGGTGCCGGTGTTCCGCGAGCGGCTCGACCGCCAGTTCCTGCTTGGCGCACGCAACCAGGCCTTTCTCACCGAATACCTGGCCGGCATGCCCACCGTGAAATCCCTGCAACTGGAGCCGGTGGTTGACAAGCGCTACGGCACCTATCTGGCGCAATACCTGTCGGCCGGCTTCGCCACCCGACAGGTGGGCAATACCTATCAGGTCGTCGCCGGTGGCCTGGAGCAGTTGATGACCCTGTCCATCCTCATCGTCGGCGCCTGGTACGTGATGCAGAACGTCGGCCTCACGGTGGGCATGCTGGTTGCCTTCCAGATGTTCGCCAGCCGCATGAGCCAGCCGGTGATGCGGCTCGTCGGCCTGTGGCAGGAGTTCCAGCAGGCATCGATTGCCGTCAAGCGCCTGGGCGACATTCTCGACATGCCGCAGGAGCCCATCACCCTCACCCCGCAACGCACGGCGGGCGGCGCAGGCACCATCGAAATCAAGGACGTGGCCTTCCGCTACTCCGAGCAACACCCCTGGCTCTATCGCAACCTGCGTCTTTCCATCCCCACCGGCAAGCTCACCGTGCTGATGGGCCCTTCGGGCTGCGGCAAGAGCACGCTGGCCAAGCTGATGCAGGGCTTCTATTTCCCGCAGGAAGGGCAAATCACCATCGACGGGCGCGATATCCGGCAACTGGCCGCCAACGAACTGCGAGCCTACTTCGGCGTGGTACCGCAGGAGACCGTGCTGTTCTCCGGCACGGTCTACGACAACTTGGTCATGGCCCACCCGCACGCCGGGTTCGAGGACGTGATCGCCGCCGCCCGGGCGGCCGAGATCCACGAAGTGATCGAAGCCCTGCCGCAGGGCTACCAGACGGAAATCGGCGAGCGCGGCACTGGACTGTCAGGCGGTCAGCGCCAGCGCATCGCGATTGCCCGTGCGCTGCTGAAACGCCCCAAGGTGCTGATTTTCGACGAGGCGATTTCCAATCTGGATCAACAGACTGCCGAGCACTTCGCCCAGACCATCAACCGGATCAAGGGCCAGGTAACGATGATCTTCATAACCCATCACGTTCCGAAGGGCTTGCAGGTGGATGAGGTGGTGAATATGGGGCAGCACCCGACAACGATGAGCTTGGTGAAGGAGGAAAGTTGATGACTTTTCCCAAAGATCGACTACGAAAAATTCACGGCGTCACAGAGTCAACAGGTCCGGCTGACCAAGCAGTTCTTGCAAGAAGAAAATATCACGTTGCCATCACTGAATGGGAGGCAAGGTGGTTGCCTTGGCTGCAGGCGACGGGAGCGCTAGTAGGGTTTGTCATTGTGTTACTGCCTGCTATGTCGAAGGGATGGCGTAGCGTCATTCAAGACATATCAGTAGCTAACTGGTTTTTTGAAGAGTTCTCAAGGTTTGGGCCATTTGCATTAACTATGTTAGCTCTGCTTCTTTCCATGACCAGCGCTCTCTATAGCCTCCACCGTCATTTCCCTGGAGATTGGGATGTCAGTAAGGAACATGGTTTTCCGTATGCGAAAGTAATGAGGGATCGAGCTCTCTATCCGCAAACATTAAAGGAGGAGGCCACATTCTGGCTCTTAGCCCTGCTTGGCATATTCGGGTTTTTCATTTGGCTATATATCCCATTTGGGTTGATCTCATTTTTCATCAGGATTGGAGAGGTGTGACATGACCGGAATCGTAACGGTTGGCGGTGTTGCCAACGCCGCAGGTGATGCATATGGCGCGTATCAAGGTGGATTATCCTCGCCGGCAAATCAGGCAGCATTCGGAACTGCAGTAGCGGCAGGAGCCGCCAGTGTTGCATCAACTGGTGCCTTTGGGCCGTTTATACAAGGGGTTGGAGTCGGAATCGGCCCGGCTGCTGGCGCTGCTGCTGTGGGGCTCAATATAGGTGCCCTTCAAAACGCCACCACTCCAGCGCAACAACTGTCTGCAGCGCTGGGCATCATCGGTGGCGCCGCTAGTGCTATCGGGTCGAGTCCAGTCATACCACCTCCTCAACGCGCTGCCCTAGCAGCGATAGCAGCGGCTGCAACTGCCGCACAACTCGCTATTCGGAATAATCAGCCAATCTCGCAGGCGCACATTGACATTCTCAACAAAGCCGCCAATGAGTTCCTGAATCTTATTTTGCCGGAAGGAATGCGCCCACGGGATCGTGGATATTCGAACTTCTTTGGCTCGGCAAAGAACTGGACCTGGCCCCGCGACCCCATCATCCTCGACCTCAACAACAACGGCCTCGAAACCGTCGGCCTAGCCGCCAACATCCACTTCGACCACGACGGCGACGGCGTCCTCACCAAAACCGGCTGGGCCGGCAAGGATGATGCCCTCCTTGTCTGGGATCGCAACGCCAACGGCACCATCGACACCGGTGCCGAACTCTTCGGCGACTTCACGGTACTCCCCAACGGCACCCTCGCCCCCAACGGCTATGCCGCCCTCGCTGCACTGGATTCAAACAACGACGGCCTCCTTGACGCCTCCGACCCCGCCTTCGCCGAACTCAAACTCTGGCGTGACACCGACCAGAACGGGGTCACCGGCGCCGGCGAACTCATCACCCTTCAGGATGCCGGCATCGTCTCCCTCAACCTCGCCCACGATCTCAAGAACCAGCGCCTGAGCAACGGCAACACGCTCGCCCGCAAAGGCAGCTTCACCCGCGCCGATGGCAGCACCTCCGCCATGGGCGAATTCCATCTGGCGGTGGATACCTTCGACACCAAATTCGCCGAAGAAATCGAAGTGCCCGAGCCCCTCACAACCCTTCCCAACATGCAAGGCGCGGGCAACGTCCGCGAACTGCAACAAGCCGCCGCCCAGTCCGGCGGCGTCGCCGACGTGCTGGCGCAATTCCAGTCCGCCACCACCCGCACCGAACAGAAAGCCCTGCTCGACCCATTGCTGGCCGCCTGGGCCGGCACTTCCGGCATGGCGGGGAGCTTGGAGGAGCGTGTGACGGACAAAAGTCGGCGCTGGCGGGACGGCGATGCATGCGCGAATGAGACGTGGAGGATGGCGGCGTGAGCGACGAACAATGCGATATCAAGCGGATCCAAGCCGAGCCGATGACCGGAAGTAATTCTGGTTTATTACCAAACGCAGCGGTATCAGACACTTCAAAAATAAGGTTGTTTAAGCGCATCTTCTTGGTATTTTTGTTCTTCGTATTTTGCATAGTTGGTCTACACGTCGCGGTGAGTCTCACACTTTTAAATTCTTATACAAAACTTCTTGCCGAGAACTACTCGGGTGCAAGATATGCGGCGATGCTGTCCCAACAGCTGTCTGATTTATCACCCACAGTGACGATTGACATGAAGAAAACGATAGACCAACAAGTCGCTCTAACAGTAGCGGCTGAACGCCCGGTTAACGGGATTTTCTCTGCATTACTAACGCATTCGCTGCTTGGGGATAAATATCAATTTCCTAATGAAGTGTCAGCAAAAGAATTTATCTGGGCTGCTAGACAATCAAATATGAGGGGGGACATCGGTGCCGCAAGCATTATCAAGGAGAGACTTGGTAAACATTCAATATCACTGGGAGCCAATGATTTAAACGAGCTTCAGGGAGAGGTTGCGTATGACGACTATAGGACATTTGTTTTTGTAGCAGGAAGCAGGCTAAAGAATTCTGCGAATACAGAGGAAGCGAATAATAAATTGATATCAATACTGGTGCCAATACGAAAGATGCATGAAAAGTCGCAGAGCGTTCTCTGTGCAACAAACCTTTACCGATGTGAAATAAACAGGATCAGGTGGTTGGTAGCTGAATGTAATTATCAACGTGAGATATCTGGTTCAATCGATGGAAAATGTATTGACTCTGTTCGTGATATTTATTTGGAGAACTTTGGTTATCCGACTCGTAACGAGGTTGATTTTGATAAATGCATACGTCGTTTTGGGCCGCAGGGATGCGCCACCATGGCGCAGGAGCTTCCTTACTACATGGAAGCACTGGTAATCGGTTATGGACATGCAAAAGGAGAGTAACGATGGGCTTCGCTGCTGACGTCATTGATACAGTTTTTACATTTCTTGGCATTAATAATGCCAAAAACGACATGAAGGACGCTTGTGAAAGTTACTTCAAGGACCCGAACGCAGAAAATCTTCAAGCAGTAGAGAATGCGTGGAAGAAATACGATGCAGAGGTGATGGATGGCGTCATACCAAGCCCAATACCAGGCTGGAGCCCAGGCGTTCCACAGATAATTAAGGACTTCAAAGGTCAACAATACGATCGATATAGAAAATGGGATGACCTTATTGATCAGGCAATGGGAAAACCAAAGCCAAAATATGACCCATATGCCGAATTTGAGTGCAAGAAACACTTCGGTGACGCCAAAAACTGGGTCTGGCCCCGCGACCCCATCATCCTCGACCTCAACAACAACGGCCTCGAAACCGTCGGCCTGGCCAGCAATGTTTACTTCGACCACGACGGCGACGGCGTCCTCACCAAGACCGGCTGGGCCGGCAAGGACGACGCCCTCCTGGTCTGGGACCGCAACGCCAACGGCACCATCGACACCGGCGCCGAACTCTTCGGCGACTTCACGGTGCTGCCCAACGGCGCGCTCGCCCCCAATGGCTTCGCCGCACTCGCTGCGCTGGATTCAAACGGCGACGGCATCCTTGACGCAAGCGACCCCGCCTTCGCCGAACTCAAACTCTGGCGTGACACCGACCAGAACGGGGTCACCGGCACCGGCGAACTCATCTCCCTTCAGGATGCCGGCATCGTCTCCCTCAACCTCGCCCACGATCTCAAGAACCAGCGCCTGAGCAACGGCAACACGCTCGCCCGCGAAGGCAGCTTCACCCGCGCCGATGGCACGACTTCGGCCATGGGCGAATTCCATCTGGCGGTGGATACCTTCGACACCAAATTCGCCGAAGCCATCGAAGTCCCCGAGCCCCTCACAACCCTGCCCAACATGCAGGGTGCGGGCAACGTGCGCGAACTGCAACAAGCCGCCGCCCAGTCCGGCAGCGTCGCCGGGGTGCTGGCGCAATTCCAGTCCGCCACCACCCGCACCGAACAGAAAGCCCTGCTCGACCCGTTGCTGGCCGCCTGGGCCGGTACCTCCGGCATGGCGAAGAGCCTGGAAGAACGCGCGGCGGGTAAAAACTACATCGAATATGTCGCCATCGGCAACGCGCGCGGCAGCGCCAATTTGCGGCTGAACGAATGGGGGATGATGGATACCGGGGGGCAGATGCTGCCCATGGTCGGCGCGGGCAGTTCGCGAACCATTGTCACGTTCCACGCGGACAGCCCGGCCATCACCGAGAGTTACCGCAGCCTGATTGCCGAGTGGAGCA
>JAUXOM010000109.1 GCA_030682175.1 Rhodocyclaceae bacterium | reverse complement strand
TTATTTGCGGCTGATCGCCAATGCCAACGACGACACGGCATTTTCGCGCGTGGTGAATTTCCCGACGCGCGGCATCGGGGCGCGCAGCATTGAACAACTATCCGACGCGGCGCGCGGCGCGCAGAGCAGCCTCTCCGCCGCCATCCCGCTGGTATCCGGCGCGGGCGGGGCGAAGCTGGCGGCTTTTGCTGGACTCATTGCCCGCCTACGCGAAGCCGCCCACCTGCCGCTGCCCGAACTGGTCGACCATGTGCTGGATCTTTCCGGCTTGCGCACGCACTACCAGAACGAGAAGGAAGGCCGCGACCGGCTGGAAAACCTCGACGAACTCATCAACGCCGCCAGCAGCTTCATCGCCGAGGAGGGCGTGGTCGGTGCGGAGGGCGAGCTGTCGGCGGACCTGATTGCCTTTCTCACCCATGCCGCGCTGGAAGCCGGCGAGCACCAGGCCGGCGAAAGCGACGACGCCGTGCAACTGATGACCGTGCATTCGGCCAAGGGGCTGGAGTTCAACATCGTCTTTGTCTGCGGACTGGAAGAAGACCTGTTCCCTCACGAAAATGCACGGAAGGAAGACAAGGGGCTGGAGGAAGAGCGCCGGCTGATGTATGTCGCCGTCACCCGCGCCCGGCAACGGCTGTATCTCACCTTTGCCCAAACCCGCATGCTGCATGGCCAGATGCGTTACAACCCACCCTCGCGCTTCATCGACGAGATTCCTGCCGAGCTGCTGAAGTTTTTGACTGCGCGCGCCGGTAAAGCGGGCTTCGCCGCCGTCTCGCCAACGCCGACTTTTACCGCGACGCCGCGCCAGCAGCAGGGCAGCGGCCTGCGCATCGGCCAGAGCGTGCACCATGCCAAATTCGGCCTCGGCGTCATCGTCAATGCCGAAGGCGGCGGCGCGGACGCGCGCGTGCAGGTGAATTTCGGCGCGTCCGGCATGAAGTGGCTGGCACTCTCCGTCGCCAGGCTCGATCCGGTATGAGGGCCGTCGTCCAGCGCGTCGCCGCAGCCGAGGTGCGGGTTGATGATGCATCGGTCGGCGCCATCGGGCCCGGTCTGCTGGTACTGGCCGGCTTCGAGGAGAACGACAGCGACGCCGACCTTGACTGGATGGCCGGCAAGCTGGTGCGCCTGCGCGTGTTTGCCGATGCCAGCGGCGTGATGAACCACAGCGTGCAGGAATCCGGTGGCGACATCCTCGCCGTCTCGCAATTCACCCTGTATGCCTCGATCAGGAAGGGCAACCGTCCGTCATGGAGCCGCGCGGCGCGCGGCGAAGTGTCCCAGCCCCTGTTCGGGCGCTTTGTCGCCAAGCTGGCAGCCCTGCTGGGCAAGCCGGTGCCCACCGGACAATTCGGCGCCGACATGCAGATCCGGCTGGTGAATGATGGCCCGGTGACGCTGACGCTCGATTCGAAAAATCCCGAGTAAACGCCCGCCCCCCTTTGTTCGGCTGCGCCGAATCCCTCGCTGCGCTCAGGACCGCCACTTCGTGGCTTCCTGCGGCCTGCGGCCTGGTGCCCCCCTCGCGGGGAGTTCTCGTTTGCGCGCTGCGCGCGACTATTACGGGGAGCTGTCGTATTGGCTGTGGAGCGGTTTGCGCCTGGCGGCGCGTGCCGCGTTTGCTTGGGGCGGCCCGGCGCAAACGCTGTTGTGTGCCAAGCTATGCGTTTCGTTTCTTTCTGCCTGACCGGGGTTCTGTTGCGAGCGTGTCGTAAAGGCGCTCGAATTCGCCGGTGAGTTTGTGGCGCGGATCGAGATGGATCATCGGCTTGGCCTGCTGGTGCGATTCCTTGATTTTCACCGAGGCGGAGAGGAACGGTTCGAGCACCGGCAGTCCTTCGTCGCGCAGTTCCTGCACCACCTGTTGCGGCAGGGTGGCGCGCGATTGGAACTGGTTGACGACGATGCCCTCCACCGCCAGCGCCGCGTTATGGTCGGCGCGGATCTCGGCGACGTTGTCGAGCAGCGTGTACAGCGCGCGGCGCGCAAACTCGTCGCAATCGAAGGGAATCAGGCAGCGGTCGGCGGCGATCAGCGCCGAGCGCGTGTAAAAGTGCAGGGCCGGCGGCGTGTCGATCCAGATCTGGTCAAAATCGAGCGCATCGAGCGCTTCTTTCAGCTTGTAGATCTTGTAGCGCGATTCGAGCTTGCCCTGCAATTCTTCGAGCGCGGCATCGGCCGGCATGATGAACAGGTTGGCGAAGGGCGTGGCGTGGATGAAGTCCTCGGTCGCCTTCGGCCGCAGCTTGAAATTGAGCATCTGGTCGAAAAACTCGGTCACCGTGGATTCCAGCCCGTCGGCCCCCGCGCCGAGCAGGTAGCGGGTCGAGTTGGCCTGCGGATCGAGATCGACCACCAGCGTGCGCGATCCCTTGCCACTCTTTGTCCCGCGGGCGGCGGCGATGGCAGCGAGGTTGCAGGTGATGGTGCTCTTGCCGACACCACCTTTCTGATTGAAGACGACGCGTTTCATGACATTCCCGTCCGTTGAGAGGTGCGTCATTTTCGCACAGGGTAAGATACCGCTTTCAGTCAACACGATTGCGCATATGAACGCAGAAGACAACGATCCCGGCATCGACCTCACCGCCGCCGCGCTCGAATATCACGCCAGCCCCACGCCGGGGAAAATTTCCGTCACGCCGACCAAGGGCCTGACCAACCAGCGCGACCTGGCGCTCGCCTATTCGCCGGGTGTCGCCATCGCCTGCAATGCCATCGTCGCCAATCCGCTGGAGGCCAGCCGCCTGACCTCCCGCGCCAATCTGGTGGGTGTCATCACCAACGGCACGGCCGTGCTGGGGCTGGGCAACATCGGCCCGCTCGCCGCCAAGCCGGTGATGGAGGGCAAGGCGGTGCTGTTCAAAAAGTTTGCCGGCATCGACGTCTTCGATATCGAACTGGACGAGCCCGATGCCGACAAGCTGATCGACATCATCGCGGCGATGGAGCCGACCTTCGGCGGCATCAACCTGGAAGACATCAAGGCGCCCGAATGTTTCTACGTCGAGGCCAAGCTGCGCGAACGCATGAAGATCCCGGTGTTTCACGACGACCAGCACGGCACCGCGATCGTCGTCGGCGCGGCGATTCTCAATGGACTCAAGCTGGTGGGCAAGAAGATCGAGGAGGTGAAGCTCGTCACCTCGGGCGCCGGCGCCGCCGCGCTGGCCTGTCTCGACCTGCTGGTGAATCTCGGCGTGCGTGTCGAAAACATCTGGGTCACCGACCTTAAGGGCGTCGTGTATACGGGGCGTGTCGAGGACATGGACCCGATCAAGGCGCGCTATGCCAAGCCGACCGACGCGCGTACGCTGGGCGAGGTGATCGCCGGTGCCGACATCTTCCTCGGGCTGTCCGCCGGCGGTGTCATGAAGGCGGCGATGGCGGCGCAGATGGCTCCCCGGCCGCTGATCCTGGCGCTGGCCAACCCGACGCCGGAAATCCTGCCGGAAGAAGTGAAGGCGGTCCGCAATGACGCCATCATCGCCACCGGCCGTTCGGACTACCCGAACCAGGTCAACAACGTGCTGTGCTTTCCCTTCATCTTCCGTGGCGCGCTCGATGCGGGCGCCTCCACCATCACCGAACTGATGAAGCTCGCCGCCGTGCGCGCCATCGCCGAGCTGGCGCAGGCCGAAACCTCCGATGTGGTGGCGCTGGCCTATGGTGGCGAGGCGCCGTCCTTTGGTCCGGAGTACCTGATTCCCAAGCCCTTCGACCCGCGCCTGATCGTCAAGATCGCGCCGGCCGTGGCGCAGGCGGCCGCCGATTCCGGCGTGGCCAGCCGCCCGGTCGCCGACCTGGCGGCCTATCGCGAGCAGCTCAACAATTTTGTCTACCACTCGGGTTTCGTCATGAAGCCGGTATTCGCCGCCGCCAAGGAGGCGCCGCGCCGCGTCGTCTACTGCGAAGGCGAGGACGAACGCGTGCTGCGCGCGGTCCAGGCGGTGCGCGACGAGGGGCTCGCCCATCCCGTGCTAATCGGTCGCCCGGAGGTCATCGACCTGCGCCTGCAGCGTGCCGGCCTGAGGATCAGACCCGGCGTCGATTTCGAGATCGTCAATCCCGATTCCGATCCGCGTTATCGCGACCTGTGGATGGAATATCACCAGCTGCTGGGCCGCCAGGGCATCACGCCCGAGATGGCCAAGCAGGCGCTGCGGTCCGACACCACGCTGATCGGCGCGATGCTGCTGCGCCGCGGCGACGTCGACGCCATGCTGTGCGGCACCGTCGGCCGCCACGCCGAGCACCTGCGGCATGTGCGGGACGTCATCGGCCTGAAAGACGGCGCGCGCTGCTTCGCGGCGATGAACCTGCTGCTGCTGCAGCGCCACACCCTGTTCATCTGCGACACCTACGTCAACCACGATCCCGACCCGGCACTGCTCGCCGACCTGACGCTGATGGCCGCCGAGGAAGTGCGCCGTTTCGGCGTCGCGCCCAAGGTGGCGCTGCTGTCGCACTCCAACTTCGGCAGCGTGCGCTCGGCGTCGGCGGACAAGATGAGCCGTGCGCTGGAAATCATTACCGCACGCGCCCCCGAGCTGGAGGTCGATGGCGAAATGCACGGCGACACGGCGCTGAACGAGGCGATCCGCAGCAGCCTGTATTCCGGCTGCCGCCTCGCCGGTGAGGCCAACCTGCTGATCATGCCCAACGTCGACGCCGCCAACATCGCCTTCAACCTGCTCAAGGAAACCAATGGCGAGGGCATCACCGTCGGTCCCATCCTGCTCGGTGCCGCCCAGCCCGTGCATATCCTCACGGCGACCGCCACCGTGCGGCGACTGGTCAATATGACCGCGCTGGCGGTGGTGGATGCGAACCAGATGGCCCACCCCCTCCCAGCCTCCCCCTCGCGGGGGAGGTGACTGTTGCTCGCTGCGCTCGTCTGTTACGGGGAGCGCCCGTTCAAGCTTGGGAGCGGATTGCGGCTGGCGCCGCGTGCCGCGTTTGCTTGGGGCGGCCCGGCGCAAACGCTGCGGCGGGTGTGGTTTTAACGCCGTACCCCATGCGGGGCATTCCATCCCGCCAGCACTGACCTGCGCTGCCGGGAGCAATGCCTTTCGCGGCGATGGAATGAATTGAGATAGACTGACGGCATGGAATTTACGTTGAGCAGGCATGCTCTGGATACCCTGCGGGAGAGGGAAATTCTTCTCCGGTGGGTAACTGAAACCATGAGTAATCCGGAACGCCTGGAAGCGGATCCGGGTGACGATCAGCTGGCGCACGCACTGAAAGCGATTCCTGAATTCGGCGGTCGTGTCTTGCGTGTAATCTACAACCGTGACCGCCAACCAGTGCATGTCGTCACGGCGTTCTTTGACCGCGCAATGAAAGGAAAGCTATGAACATCGAATACGATCCGGAAGTCGATGCCTTGTATGTGCGACTGACCAGCAAAAAAGTTATCGAGTCGGAGCAGATCAGGCCGGGCATTGTCCTGGACTTCGACGAGGCCGGTGAAGTTGTCGGCGTTGAAGTCCTGCATGCCAGTCGCGGCGAAACCGCCGATAAGCCGATGAAGATCGCCGCCTAATTTTTTGCAGCCTCTTTCCTGCCAGGTGCGAGGGGAAAAAACCACCCCGCAGTAGTCTCGCCGCAGGGCCGCCCCAAGGCGAGACGGCACGCGGCGCCAGCCGCAACCCGCACCCCCGCCAAATCAAACCGCCCCGTAATAAACGAGCGCAGCGAGCCGTTTGGAACCCCCCGGGAGGGGGGCACAAGGCCACAGGCCGCAGGACGCTGCGCAGCAGCGGTCCCGAGCAGAGCGAGGGATGCGCCAACGGCGCACAAAGGGGGGCGGCGTCTTTCCTTAGATCAGCGGCAGTGCCGCGCCCAGCCGCTTGAGTTCGTTGCGTGTGTTGCGCCAGTCGGGGTGGAGTCTTTCCACCACATTCCAGAAGCGCGGGCTGTGATTCATCTCGAGCAGGTGCGCCGCCTCATGGGCGATCACGTAGTCGATCAGCTTGGGCGGCAGGTGGATCAGGCGCCAGTTGAGGCGGATGCCGGTGCGTGCGCTGCAACTGCCCCAGCGGGTGCGCGCCGAACTCAGCGCGAGAGGCGGCACCGGGCGGCCGATTTGCGCGACGCTGGCTGCCAGTCGCGGCTGGAAGTGTTCCAGCGCCCGGCGCTGCAAGGCGCGCCTGGCCAGCAGGACCAGATTGGCGGCGGGACGTGCGGCCAGCCACAGTTCATCGGCCTCCCAGAACCCGCGATTGTTGCCGGCGGTTACGCGCACCCGAACCTCCTCGCCCAGCAGCGGCAGGCGTGCGCCTTCATGGATGGGCAGGTGACGTGGCGTCGTGCGGCTGGCGTATTCGTCGAGCTTCTTGAGCACCCAGTCGCCGTGACTCTGGATGAACGCCTCGATGGCGCCGAGCGGCAGGTTGCGTGGTGCGCCCACGGCGAGGCCGCGTTCGTCGATGCGCATCGCCAGCCGGCGGCGGTCGCGGCGCAAGGCATAGCTGACGATGCGGCCGGACAGGATGAGGTGCTGCGCCTTGGTCGCATCACCGGAGAAAACCGGCGGCAGGCGGAACAGTTCGAGTTGCATTAGCTTGAAATCCGGCAGCGGTTGCGCCGGGCCGCCCCAAGCAAACGCGGCACGCGCCGCCAGGCGCATACCGCACCGCTGCGCAAATGTGAGCACCCCAAAACAAACGAGCGCAGCAAGCAAGCGAGAACCCCCCGAGAGAGGGGGACCAGGCCGCAGGCCACAGGACGCTGCGCAGCAGCGGTCCCGAGCAAAGCGCGGGATGCGCCAAGGGCGCACAAAGGGGGGAGGGCGATGTTCAGCATCAAGCCACGGCAAACAGGTCGTCGCACACCGGTGTCGGCTGCATGGCCGCCAGGGCGCGGCCAAGCACCTGCTCGATGACGGCAGGCGACTGCTCGATCAGCCGCCAGTGACAGCGCAATTTGTCGCCATCACGCTGCACCCAGTCGCTGCGCTTGCCGAACACCAGTGCGATGTCGGGAGAACGCCGTCCCGCCAGCGCCGACTTTTGCGCAATGCTCAAGCGAATCGCCGTCAGCGCTTCGTCGCGCAGCCAGCTTTCCGCCGCATCGCGGATCTGGCGCGGTGTCGCCGCCGGTGGCAGAGGCAGGTGCAGTTCCCCGCCGATGCGCTCAGGGGTGCGACAGGCGGTGTCGAGCACCAGGCAAAGCGTGGTGCCGCGATAGACGACGCTTCCCCCCGCGCGCCATGGCGCGTCAGTGTCGGGGGCGGCGGCTTCAAGCCGCAGTGTCAGCTGGGGAACCCTTGATTGCATGTTTGTAGCGATGCGGGCTGATGCGGCGCATTTCGGTTTCTATCCAGTTTTCGGCGGCGGCATTCAATTCGGCATCGGTCTTGCCTTCCGGATAGATGGCCGGGCCGATGCTGATGGTCACCGTGCCCGGATGTCTCAGGAATTTCTGGCGGCCCCACAACTCGCCGGCATTGTGGGCGATCGGGATGATCGGCACGCCGGCGCGCACGGCCAGATGGGCGCCGCCGATCTTGTAGCGGCGGTGTTCCCCCGGCGCGACGCGGGTGCCTTCGGGAAAAATGATCACGGTATAGCCTTCGTCAAGCCGCTGCTTGCCGCGCTCGGCGACCTGCTTGAGGGCGGCCTTGCCCGCGCCGCGGTCGATGGCGACAAAGGGCACCAGCATGAGACCCAGGCCGAAAAAGGGCAGCCAGTGCAGTTCCTTCTTGTAGACAAACGAGGACAGCGGAAACAGTATCTGCAGGGCGAAGGTTTCCCACGTCGACTGGTGTTTGCAGAGCACCACGCAAGGCGTCGCCGGAAGGTTTTCCACGCCCAGCAGGCGCTGCTCGATATGCAACAGGTGGCGAATCATCCACATCACCAGGCGGATCCAGGGCATGACGAACAGCCGGCGGGAGCGCGTCGGCAACCAGAACACCAGGAGCAGCCCCAGCACGGTGAGCGGCATGGTGATGACCATGAAGATGGTGAACAGCAGGGAACGCAGGAAAGTCATCATCCTGGGATTATTCGGTCAAGTGTTTTACTGCAGCGGCAAGGTCGGCAAACACCCGGGTGTCCTTGGGCAGGGCCGGATCGAGCTTGGTTTTCTTGCCCTTGCCGGTCAGCACCAGCAGGGGTTGCGCGCCGACGCTGGCGGCGGCCTGCAGGTCGCGCAAGGAATCGCCCACCGCCGGCACACCGGCGAGGTCGATGTTGTAGCGCGTGGCGATCTCTTCGAACATCCCGGGTTTCGGCTTGCGGCAGCCGCAGTTGTCGGCGTTGGTGTGCGGGCAGAAGAAAATCGCGTCGATGCTGCCACCGACATGGGAAGCCGCCTTGATCATCTTGTCATGGATGGCGTTGATCGTATCCATGCCGAACAGGCCGCGGCCGATGCCCGACTGATTGGTGGCCACCACCACCCGATAGCCCCACTGGTTGAGGCGCGCGATCGCTTCCAGGCTGCCGGGCAGCGGAATCCACTCCTCCGGTGATTTGATGTAGAGATCGGAATCCTGGTTGATGACACCGTCACGGTCGAGGATGATGAGTTTCATGGCGTCTCCGCCGGGCCGCCCCAAGGAGGCGACGAGTCAACGAACCGGAAGCCGCAGAGCGGCTGAACACCAGTCACCCCCTTCCTCGGGAAGGGGGGCGGGGGGATGGGGGGCATATTCATAACCTGGAAATGTCGGCTACCTGGTTCATCAGATCGGCCAACTGGTTCAGCAGCGCCAGCCGGTTGGCGCGTGTCAGCGGTTCCTCGGCCATCACCATCACGCCGTCGAAGAAGGCATCGACTTCGCTGCGCAGACCGGCGAGCGCCTTCAGGGCATCGGCATAATCCTCGTTGGCGACAAAAGAACGCACGGCGGGCGTGATTGCCGTGAGGCGGGCGAAAAGGGCCTTCTCGGCTGCCTCCTGCAACAGGGCAGCATCGACGTCATCCGTGGTGACCGCGGTCTTCCTGAGAATATTGACGATGCGCTTGTTGGCGGCGGCGAGCGCTGCCGACTCGGGCAGGGCGACGAAAACCTTCACCGCGGCGAGCTTGGCCGGCACCTTGTCGATGCGTGTCGGCTTGAGCGCCAGCACGGCATCAATGAGTTTCTGCTCATGGCCGGCTTCGCGCAGCAGATTGCGCAGCCGCTCGAACATGAAGTCGGCGAGTTGCGCCTTGAACTCGCCCTGCAACATTCCGGGCGCAAAGCCGGCGGCGGCGGCGTCGATCAGTTCGGCCAGGTCGAGCGGCAGCGGTGCTTCCATGAGGATGCGCAACACGCCCAGCGCGGCGCGGCGCAGGGCGAAGGGGTCCTTGTCGCCGGTGGGAATCTGGCCGATGCCGAAGAAGCCGGTGAGCGCGTCGAGCTTGTCGGCCAGCGCCACGGCGCAGGCGATGTTGCCCTGCGGCAGCGTGTCGCCGTTGAAGCGCGGGTGATAATGGCCTTCGATGGCGTCGGCGACGGCTGCCGGTTCCTGGTCGTGCTGGGCGTAGTAACGGCCCATGATGCCTTGCAGCTCGGGGAATTCGCCGACCATGTCGGTGACGAGATCGGCCTTGGCCAGCAGTGCCGCGCGTCCCGCCTGCGCCTTGTCGGCGCCCAGATGGCCGGCAATGGTCACCGCCAGTCGCGCCAGTCGCTGCACGCGCTCGCCGACGCTGCCGAGTTTGTTGTGATAGACAATGTTGCCCAGTTTGGCGACGCGCGCCGCCAGCGGCGTCTTGCGGTCCTGGTTGAAGAAGAAGCGCGCATCGGAGAGGCGCGGCCGCACCACGCGCTCGTTGCCGCCGACGATGTGACGCGGGTCGGCCACCTGCATGTTCGAGACGACGAGGAAGCGGTTGGTCAGCTTGCCGGCCGCGAACAAGGGGAAGTATTTCTGGTTGGCCTTCATTGTCAGGATCAGGCATTCCTGCGGCACGGCCAGGAATTCCGCCTCGAAGCCGGCCTCATAGACCACCGGGAACTCGACCAGCGCGGTGACTTCATCGACCAGCGCCTCGTCCGGCAGCCATTGCCGACCGGCGGCAAGCGTGTCGAGCTGCGCGCGGATCATGGCGCGGCGCTCGTCATAGGCGGCGACCACCTTGCCCTGCGCGGCCAGTGTTGTTGCGTAATCGTTGGCATGCGCAATGACGATGTCGCCGGACGACATGAAACGATGGCCACGCGTGGTGTTGCGGCTGTTCAGCCCGAGCACCTGGCCGGTCACGATGCGCGCGCCGTGCAGCAGCATCAGCCCATGCACCGGCCGCACGAACTGCGCCTCGCCGGCGCCCCAGCGCATGATTTTTGCTACCGGCAATTTCTTCAGCGCGGCCTCGACAAAGCCGGCCAGATGCACGTCGAGCGCCTCGCCGCTTTTGGCGATGCGGGCGACGAAGTATTCCGCCTTGCCATCATCGAGTTTTTCCAGTTGTTCAAAGACAAGCCCGGCCGAGCGCATGAAGCCTTCGAGCGCCTTGGTCGGCTTGCCATCGGCGCCAAGGCCGGAAGCCACTGCCGGGCCTTTCTTCTCGATGACGCGGTCGGGCTGGGTGGCGAGGCAGTCGACAAACTGCAGTGCCAGCCGGCGCGGCGTGGCGAACCACTGGCCGGCGTTTGAGTCGGCAATGAAGCCGGCTTCGGCCAGCGACTTCTGCAACTGTTCGCGGAACGACTGGCCCAGCTTCGCCAGTGACTTCGGCGGCAGTTCCTCGGTGAGGAGTTCGATGAGGAGGGTGTCTTTCATTTACTTGCCCTCCTGCCGTTGAGTGTCGAGCATCGGGAAGCCGAGTTTTTCGCGCGAGTCGAAATAAGCCTGCGCGACTTCCCGCGCCAATGCCCGCACGCGGCCAATGTAGGCGGCTCGCTCGGTGACCGAAATCGCGCCGCGCGCATCGAGCAGGTTGAAGCTGTGCGAAGCCTTCATCACCATCTCGAAGCCGGGCAGCGGCAGGCCCAGCCCCATCAGGCGCTTGGCCTCGGATTCGAATTTGGAAAACTGGCTGAACAGCCACTCGACGTCCGAGTGTTCGAAGTTGTAGGTCGATTGCTCGACCTCGTTCTGGTGATAGACATCGCCGTAGGTCACGCCGGGTGCCCACACCAGATCGAAAACGTTTTCAACCCCTTGCAGATACATCGCCAGCCGTTCCAGGCCATAGGTGATTTCGCCCAGTACCGGACGGCAGACCAGCGAACCGACCTCCTGAAAATAGGTGAACTGCGTGACTTCCATGCCGTCCAGCCAGACTTCCCAGCCGAGGCCCCAGGCGCCCAGCGTCGGCGATTCCCAGTCGTCCTCGACGAAGCGGATGTCATGCTCGGCGGTGTCGATGCCCAGTGCGCGCAGGCTGTCGAGATACAGTTCCTGAATGTTGGCGGGCGAGGGCTTCAGCACCACCTGATACTGGTAGTAATGCTGCAGGCGGTTGGGGTTCTCGCCATAGCGGCCGTCCTTCGGCCGGCGGCTCGGCTGCACATAGGCGGCGCGCCAGGGTTCGGGGCCGATGGCGCGCAAGAAAGTGGCGGTGTGGAAGGTGCCGGCGCCGACTTCGATGTCATAAGGCTGCAAGAGTACGCAGCCTTGCTGGTCCCAGAAGTTCTGCAGACGCAGGATGACTTCCTGAAAAGTCGGCTTGGGGCCGACTTTCAGTGAAGACTCATGCCCGCTTGCGGGCGTGATGTCGGAGCTAAACGTGGGGTTCATTGGCAATCAAATGGGGGTGGTGAGTGTCGCAAAACCCTGATTCTACCGGCTTCGCCGCTGCCGCAAAGCAATCATCAACGCCGGCAAACCGGCATAAATGACCGCAATGAGCGCCAGCAGCAGCGCCAGCAGATTGCCCCAGCGGGCATAGGGCGTCAGCCCCGCAAACGCCTGCGCCTCGACCTGCAGCGCGCCGGCAGTGAACGGCGGCAGTGCGCCGAGCACGCGGCCGTCGGGGGCGATGGCCGCCGTGATGCCGGTATTGGTGGCGCGCAGCATCATGCGCCCGGTTTCCAGTGCGCGCAGCCGGGCGATCTGCAAATGCTGCGGCTGGGCGAGCGAATCGCCGAACCAGGCGGTGTTCGACAGATTGATCAGCAGCGTCGCCTCCGGCAAGGCGCGGATGATTTCCTCGCCGAACAGGTCTTCGTAACAGATGTTTGGCGCGATGTTGACACCGGGCTGAGCGGACAGGGTGATCGGTGCCTGCCGCGGCGGACCGGCCGAAAAATCCGACAGCGGAATATTCACCAGCCCGAAAAACCAGGCAAAGCCCGGCGGCACATATTCGCCGAACGGCACCAGATGCTGCTTGGCGTAGGTTTGTGTGGAAAAAGTCGGCGCCGGGCCGTCCCAAGCCGACGTCAGCCCCCCTGTGGGGGGCAGCGAGCCGGGGTTGCGAGCGTGGGGGGCCAACAAAGTCGGCGCTGGCAGGACGGCGTTCCGCTGAATCGCGATGGCGCCATTCACATAGCCGCCCTCGCGGAGGCGCACTGCTGTGCCGACCAGCACGTCGCCATGCTGCGTCAGCGTTTGCAACACCTCGTGTGGCACCTCGTGGAAGAACAGCGGCAGGGCGGTTTCCGGCAGCACGGTCAGCGCGGCCGGGTGCGCCTGCGCCAGCCCGGTGTAGGTCTCGATCGACAGCGGCAGCCGTTCGGGCACCCACTTCAGGCTTTGCGGGATATTGCCCTGCAGAAGGCTGACGCGAAACGGTGCGCCGACTGGCTGCGTCCAGTCCATGCCGCGCAGCAGCGCGCCGCTGCCGAGCAGGGCCACGATCAGCAGCCATGTCCCGCGCCGCCGCAGCCCCAAGGCCAGCGCCGCGGCGATCAGCGCCGCCAGCCCGCCGACGCCGTAGCTCCCCAGTACCGACGCAAACCCGGCCAGTGGACTCGGCGGCGTTTGCGAGTAGCCCAGCGCCAGCCAGGGAAAGCCGGTGAACAGCACCCCGCGCAGCCATTCGCTCAGCACCCACAGCCCGGCGAACAGCAGCGCGTTGCGCCAGAAGTCGGTTCTGGCGAGACGGCGGTAGAAATAGCCCACCAGCGCCGGAAACACCGCCAGCCAGCAACAGAACAGCACCGTGGCGATCACGGCCAGCGGTGCGGCCATGCCGCCCACATCATGCAGGCTGACATACACCCACGACACGCCGGTCAGGAAAAAACCCAGTCCCCAGGCGAAGCCCAACAGCGCCGCGCGGTGCGGTGTCGACGTGTCCTGCCACAACCGCAACAACCCGGCCAGCGCAATGATCGGCAGCGGAAACAGCTCTAGCGGAGCGAAGCCGGCAACGCTGATACCCCCCAGTACTGCCGCAAATAAAAAAGGGGCCAGGCTCACATTATTATCGATAGCTGTTCCTGCGCATCCGCAGGTGTGGCGGCAAGCTTCCTTGGCCTGCCGCGCGGCTTGACTTCGCGACGCTGCCCGATGGACTGTTCGATGCTGGCGAGAAAGCGCGAATTACCGAGGGGCTGCCCCTGGTCGAGTGCCATGCGGATATCGCCGATGGCCTCAACGTCGAGTTCCGCACGAAACAAACCGCGATAATTATTCAGCCGAGCCGCATCTTCCTGGCCCAAAGCCAGATAGACGTCATGCTGCGTCAGCAATGGGTCGTCTTGCCCAAGCCCGTTCGCCCGATAACTGCTCCAGCGATAATGGGCGGGGTCATCCGCCATCGCGGCGCGGACCGGGTTGAGTTCGATATAACGCTGGCACAGCAACAGATAATCGTCGGCCTGCACCAGCGACGATTTGTAGCGGCTGTCCCACAAAGTGCCGGTACGGCGGTAAGTCTTGTTGATGTATTGCACGTATCGCCGCCCCAGTGAAATCATCAGCCTGGACACGGCCTCGGATGAGGGTGGCGTCAGCAGCAGATGGACATGATTGGTCATCAGCACATAGGCGTGCAAGCGGCACCCTGAGGAATCGAGCGCTTCGCCAAGCCAGTGACGATAAGCGAGGTAATCATCCTCGCCGAAAAAGCAGGCATCGCGATTATGGCCGCGCTGAACGATGTGCAGCGGCAAGCCGGCAAGATGGATTCGGGGGCGGCGAGGCATGGTGGCAAGTCTAGCAATAAATCGAGCCTGGCCCCTTTTCACTAAAATCGACCCCTTTAATTCGGCAGCGGAAGTTTGGCTTGACACCCTATATTAATGTAACTACATTATATCGGTGCAGATTGAATACGACTCCGACAAGCGCCAGCAAACGCTGATCGAGCGCGGCTTGGACTTTTCAAGGGCGCATGAGGTTTTTGCCGGCCATCACTTTACCGCCGAGGACTTGCGCGACGATTACAGCGAAGTGCGCTACATCACGGTCAGTACTCTTGATGATCGGATGGTCGTAATGGTCTGGACACCGCGCGGCGAGGCACGCCGCATTATCAGTATGAGGAAAGCCAATGAGCGGGAACAAGCACGCTTCGCCCACAAGTTGGGTTGATTCAGACGAAGCGCCGGAACTGACGGATGAGTTCTTCGAGCGTGCCGACGAGTATGTCGGCGATAAACTCGTGCGTCGTGGTCGGCCGCCTGCGGAACATAAGAAACTGCCATTGACCGTGCGCTATGACGAGGATGTTGTTGCCGCTTTCAAGGCTACGGGGCGTGGTTGGCAAACACGCATGAACGATGCGCTGCGCGACTGGCTCAAGGATCACCCTTCGCGCGCAGCATAACCTCCGCGTAGCAGGCCTATCAGGTGACTTGCTGATATAGATTGCTAGCCTGTACTGATCTCTGCACTTGCCCCAATACCCTGGAAAACCGTGGTTTTTAGTAGGGAGCTGGAAAAAATAAATCGAAGATTAAATCGAGCCTGCCCATTTTAATTATTTTGAGCCTGGCCCCTTTTTTCTTACTATTATTGACCCCTATTACTGTTCTATTATTCTCTACTTGTTCCTTATCGAGCCTGGACCCTTTTCACTGCTATGCAGGAAGTAAAACAGCCACCCGAAGGTGGCTGTTAGTTTCTGCTTCACAGCAGCCTGACGGCTGCGGGTGAATTAGAAGGTGTGACGCACGCCAACCTGGAAGCCTTTCGGGTCGGCACCACCGGCGAGGCCGGTGGCGGGGCCAACGTTGTTGATGCCAAAGTCGTACCTAGCATCGCTTTCGTTGTTGATCTGCGACCAGACGGCTTTGACCACGGTGCGCTTGCTCAGGCTGTGCTCGTAGCCGAGAGCAAACATCTTGGCACCTGTATTTCCGTTGCCGGCGCCGGAAATGTCGCTGGCCTTGCCATATTGGGCAACGATCTTGCCGGCAGGGGTGACATTGAAGGTGACCGGGATGAACCAGGCGTTGCGCGTTTCGGAGCCAGTATTGTCCTTGGCCTTGACACGATCGAACAGCAAGCCAACCGTGCCGGCACCGAAGTTGTACCTTAGAGCGGCGCGGGTGTCGGTGAGCTTGCTGTTGTTGATGTCGCCGATCTTGACCTGGTTCCGGGTCAGGCCGGCCATGATCGGGCCGACGGCGTAACGGAGGCCGATGTCATAACCGCTGGTGTCGAGCTCGCCAGCAAGGCCGTCTAAGCCGTCACGTGTCTTGTTCTCGTTGGCGACATAGGCTGCGGTGGCGGTAAGGCCACCGAAATTCGGGGAGGTGTAGGCGATGGCGTTGTTCCAGCGGGTGTCAAACAATGAAATCGCGGTAGTGGTACCTGTATCGCCGCCCATCTTGCCGATCAGGCCGATGTTGGCGGTGATGCCGGTGGAACCGGCGAAGGGTTCCATGGCGGCGCCCAGGGCGCGGGTCGGGCCGGTCAGGGTACCGGCGGCGACGGTGCCGAAGCCCCCTGCCAGGCCGACGAAACTGTCGCGGTTGAAGCTGTAGCCACCACCGGAGTCATGGCCAACACCGCCTTCGAACTGGAACACAGCCTTCAGCCCGTTACCCAAGTCTTCAGTACCCTTGAAGCCGAGGAAGGAAGAGTTGGAGGAAACGCGATTGCGGCTGGACAGGTTGCCGTTTTGCGCTGGAGTGGCAGTAGTTGAGTCACCAGTGGCCTTAACATTGTCAAATGTAACGTCAGCAGCACCGTAAATGGTGACATTCGTTTGCGCGAACGCAGCGCCCGACACCAGGCCAGCAACAGCCAGAGCGATAATTTTCTTTTGCATGAGTAAATCTCCTTTGGTTTGTAGAGTACGGATTCAATGACTCCACGTGGTTAGTCACTGAGACCGTGGACACTCCCTGATCTGGAAGTTGGAGCAATTATCCCCAATGCGGTGCGGCCAGGAACAAAAAACCCTGCTTTAGTGCGAATTCCGCAGGGCGGGTGTAGGGTTTTTGCAACGGACGGAAAGGTCGGCGCTGGCGGGACGGCACTGGCGGAAGTCACCGAGATGTCAATTGCAGCGGTTGCCAAGGCCCAGTGGTTCTCTGCGCTGCAATGAGCAGGGGTCAACTTACAACTTGGACAGATGAGCAATTGTCATCGGACGCGCGGTGCCAAGAGGTGTTTTCATGGCTTGAAGGATGGTGCCATTATTGGTACCATCAACAACATGAGTACGACAGCAAAAATACTTGACCAGATGCGACGCGAGCCGGCGAACGTGCGGTTTGGCGATTTGCTTAAAGTCTGCACAGCCTACTTTGGCCAGCCGCGCCAGCAAGGCACAAGTCATGCGATCTTCAAGACCCCCTGGCCGGGCGACCCGCGCGTCAATATTCAGAATGGCAAAGGCAAGGCCAAAGCGTATCAGGTGCGACAGGTATTGCTGGCAATCGACAAGTTGGAGAGAAAGTTATGAATAGCGAACACTACACCTACCGCGTGACCTGGTCTGCCGAGGACGGCGAGCATGTTGGCCTGTGTGCCGAATTTCCTTCGCTTTCCTGGCTGGCCGTAACTCCCGAATCTGCGTTGAAGGGTATTCGCAAGATCGTTGCCGCGTCGGTTGCGGAAATGGAAAAGGAAGGGGAAGCCATTCCGGCACCGCTCGCGGAAAAGCATTTCAGCGGTGAGTTTCGTGTGCGCATTCCGCCACATCTGCACCGTGCCCTGGCATTGGAGGCGGCGGAGAGTGGCATCAGCCTAAACCGCCTGGCGAGTGCCAAGTTGGCTGCATGAGGGGAAAGGCAAGCAGGAAGTAACGCAAGGGAAAAAGGGGCCAGGCTCGATTTACTTGGGCGTAAAAGCCGGCGCCGACGGTAATCAGCGCACTGCGAGTTGCCGCGGCTGCCTCGCCCAGTGTTTTTCCCAGGTGGCGCGCACCATGTCGGGGTATTCGGGGCGGCCGCAGCGGTGTGCGAAGGTCAGGACGGCGTGGCTGTGTGCACCGGAAGAGAGCAGACTTGTGACTTGCCATGTGACTGGAGAGTGCGATGAAAATGCTTGATGTCGTGGCCACGCTTGAGGATTTGCCCGAGGCTCATCTCGCCAAGGGGCAAGTCGGGACCATCGTGGATGAGCTGGATAAAGATTTCGTGCTCGTGGAGTTCGCGGACATCGATGGCGTTGCCTATGCTATCGAGCCAATCCCTTGCCGCAAGCTCATGGCGTTGCATCACCGACCGGCATTGGCAGCATAGAGCTATTTGAAATCCGGGTTCAGACTGAGCTGACCCCAATTTCCATTTCCAATCCCAATCCCAAGGTCGAGTAGAGCCTTGACATGCGCCATTCATTCAATACACTGTACGTATGATCAAGTTCGAATGGGACTCCGCCAAGGCCACGGCCAACGCTAGAAAGCATGGGGTTTCCTTTGAAGAAGCGCAGTCCATTTTTTATGACGAGTTTGCCGTTCAGTTCTACGATGACGAACACTCTGATGATGAGATGCGTTTTTTATTGCTTGGCATGAGCACGGAGGCGCGACTGCTTTTGGTCTGTCACTGCGAACGGGATGCGGGAATCGTCATCCGCATCATTTCCGCCCGCAAGGCCACCAAGCGTGAAAGTACTTTTTACGGAAGTGAAATGCCATGAAAGCCGAATACGACCTTTCCAAGTTGAAGTCGCGCAGGAATCCCTACGCATCGAAGCTCAAGAAGCCTGTGACAATGCGCCTCTCCGAAGATGTTGTTGCTTATTTCAAGGGTATGGCGGCAAATGCCGGGGTTCCTTACCAGAGCCTTATCAACCTTTACCTCCGCGACTGCGTTACGCAGCATCGGCAGGTGCAGATTGCCTGGCCAACCAAGTCCTGATCCGCCGCTCCAGAGGGAAGCCGCTGGCCGCACGATAAAAGGGGGACGGACCCCATTCTAGGGTCAGAAAACCGGGGTCAGACCCCGGTTTTGGCATTGCAGTTTTCGAATGGTGATGTTGTAGCGGCTGAAGTTCACTGGTACGAGGCACACGGTATTGGCAAGGTGAAATTCAAGGTGAAGGAATGGCTATGAAGTTTGTTGTGTGCATTTCACGCGAAAACTGCGGAGACTTTGTAAGCGCTCAATCAACGACGCCATTGATTGACGCGAGTTGGGGGAGTAGAGGAAGGTTTCAGGTTGCTGGCGTGGCGAGGTG
>JAUXOM010000095.1 GCA_030682175.1 Rhodocyclaceae bacterium | reverse complement strand
TTGGAAGAGTCGCGTGACAGCTATCTGGATCTTTACGAATTTGCCCCGGTCGGTTACCTCACCCTCAGTGCAAGCGGACTGATCAGCGCAATCAATCTCACCGGTGCGACGATGCTCGGTGCCGACCGCAAGAAACTGCTGAATCACCGTTTCGACCGTTTCGTGGCAGCGGCGGATCTGAACGAATGGCAGAGGAAATTTGCCTACAGGCTGCAGCATGGCGGGCAACAAAGTCATGAACTGCGCCTCCAGCGCGGAGACGAGACGATCATCCATGTCCGCCTCGACAGCCACCTGGTTCAGTCCGACGATGCCCCACCGACGCTGCGCCTCACGCTCAGCGATATCACTGCCTACAAGCAGGCTTTGGCTGAGTTGCCTGCCAGTGAAGATCGTCTCCGTCTGGCGAAGACCGCGGCAGGCCTGGGCATCTTCGATCGCGACATCGCCAGCGGCCGGCTCACATGGGATGACAGGGCTCGCGAACTCTGGGGCGTCGGCCCCGATGATCGGGTCAGTTACGACACGTTCATGGCGGGCGTTCACCCGGATGACCGCGCGGCAACGACTGCCGCCATCGGGCATGCCCTGGATCCCGATGGCAACGGCGAATTCAAGGCCGAATACCGCGTCGTCAGCCATGCCGACGGCACTATCCGGCAAATTGCAGCCAACGGAAAGTGCATCTTCAAGGGTGGACGCGCTGTCCGCTTGATCGGGACGCTCCGGGATATCACCCCGCGAAAACACCTGGAGCATGAACGGCGGAGGCGCCGCAACGAGATGGATACGCTTGTCAATCAACAGGTGGCGGCGCAGACGGCCGCGGCGATTGCCCACGAGTTGAACCAGCCGCTGGTCTCGATTTCCGCCTACAGCGAGGCAGCGCTGCGCATGCTGCGCAGCGGGGCGAAGAGTCCGGAGAAGTTGTCGCGGGCCCTCGAAGGTGCCATGGAACAAGCCCAGCGCGCCGGTCAAACCCTGCATCAACTGCTCGATTTCCTGCACAAGGGCGACGTCACGCTGGGCCCCGTCGACCTCAACAGCGAGATATTCGAAGCCATTGCTGCCGCCGAGGAAAGCGGTTATGGCGGATTCCGTCCGATACTGGACCTGGAACCCGGTCTGCCTCCGGTAATGACGAATCCTCTGCAGTTGAGGAAGGTGCTGATCAACCTGCTCAGCAACGGCGTCGAAGCCATGCGCAATGTCGGCATGGAGGCGGAAAGCATCCTGATCACCGTGCGCACCCATGCGGAGCTGCGCATGGCGCACGTCACCATTCAGGACAGCGGCCCGGGCCTCTCGGAGGAGAGGCTGCAGCGAATATTCGAACCTTTTTTCACCACCAAGCGCGATGGCATCGGATTGGGTCTGGCGATCAGCCGTGCCCTCATCGAAGCCCATGGCGGTAAGCTCTGGGCTGAACTGACGCCCGGTGCCGGCGCGCGGTTCCACTTCACCCTGCCCTTCTCCCCATGAACGCCAATGCCCGAATATTTATAGTAGATAACGATGGCGCAGTGCGGGAATCGTTGTCGCTGCTGCTCGAACAGGAAGATTTCAGTGTCGAAACCTTCGACAGCGCGGAAGCCTTTCTGTCAAATTGCCAACCCGGGCCACACAGTTGCGCCATCGTCGATATCCGCATGCCGGTAATGGATGGCATGCAATTGCAGGCCGAATTGACGCGGCGCGGCATCTTGCTGCCGATCATCTTCCTCACTGGCCACGGCGACATTCCGCTAAGTGTGCGCGCCATTAAACAAGGTGCCGTCGATTTTCTGACCAAGCCGGTCAGCGGAGCAACACTGCTGGAAAGCGTGCGGATGGCCATGGATGAAAGCGACCGCTTGAACAGTGTTGCCGCAGCGAGCCAATCGGCGGCGGAACGCATTGCCAGCCTGACCGAACGCGAACGCGAAGTCATGGCGCTGGCGGTCGATGGCATGTCCAACAAGGAAGCTGCCCGGCGTCTAGGGATCAGCCACCGCACCGTGGAAATTCACCGGGCGCGGATCATGCACAAGACGGGAGCAGATACCTTGATCGACCTGCTCCGCATCGCCCATGCCGCCGCCCCGCCGGAGTAAGCGGCCAGTCATCATGAGACGATAACGTCACACGCCGGCAATGCCCAGATCTTCCCGATATGGCGGGCTGGCCATATGGAAAGGGATCGGGCCATGCGGTTGGGCGTGAATGAACTGGGCCACCACCGAGTCCTTGGAGGCCAGCAATTTCTCGGCCGTACCTTCCGCTTCGACCACGCCGTTATGAATCAGGTAGATGTAGTCGACGACCTTGAGCGATTCGGTGACGTCGTAGGTGACGACAATCGAGGTGCCGCCCAGCGCATCATTCAGCTTGCGGATCAACTGGGCGATGACGTTGAGCGAGATGGGATCGAGACCGGCAAACGGTTCGTCGTACATCGTCAGCATCGGGTCAAGCGCGATGGTCCGGGCCAGGGCGACACGGCGGGCCATGCCGCCCGACAGGTCGTTGGGCATCAACTTGGACGTGCCGCGCAGGCCGACCGCGTGGAGTTTCATCAATACCAGATCGTGAATCAACTCTTCCGACAGGTCGGTGAGTTCGCGCATCGGGAAAGCGATGTTTTCGTATACCGACAGATCGCTGAACAGACCACCGGCCTGGAACATCATGCCCATGTCCCGCCGCAATGCGAAAAGCTGGTGGCGATCCAGCTTGTGGATCATCTGGCCCGCCACCTTGACGCTGCCGCGTGATGGCTGCAGTTGCCCGCCGATCAGGCGCAGCAGCGTGCTCTTGCCCGAGCCGCCGACGCCAAGGATGGCCACCACCTTACCCCGCGGAATCTTCAGGTTGATGCCGTTGAAGATTTTCCGTTCACCGTAGGAGAAGTGCAGGTTTTCGATTTCGATGAGGTTTTCGGATTCTTGATGCATGCTTGACGATGACTGCTGCAAAAATGAGCGTGGCCGGATCGGCTGGAAGACCCGGATTCTACGGCGAGTTGGACCGATCGCCGTGTTGCCGGAGCAGATCGGCACGTAAACCCGGCATCAATGCGGCAAGGCGCTCGAAGTCGGCAGGACGATCGACATCCCACAAGCCGACCGGTTCTGCCCAGCGCCAGCCGAGTTCGGACAAGCGCAGCCGGGTTTGCGCCATGACCTGCTCCGATCCCCATGTAATGCCCTGAAACAGCCGTGGATCGGGCGTTTTCATGCCGATCAGGACATAGCCGCCATCCTCGGCCGGCATAACGACGGCGTCATGGTCGCGCAGGGATTGCGCGGCCAGGTGCAGGTGCCGGGCGGTCATGACCGGACAATCGGTGCCGATGACGAGGGTGCCTTGCGGGTTTGGCGATTCTTGCAAAGCCGTCAGCATGCGCATGCCCAGATCGTCGCCCACTTGCTGGCGCACGGTCACCCGCTCGAACGAGTGACAGACGGCGAAGTCTGGATGCCGGGGAGCGCCGTCGCACCACAGGCTGACCGGGCCGATATCGGCGGCCAGGGCCATGTGCACCGTGCGCTGCAACAGCCAGTGTTGAAAGCGCGCGGCGCCTGCGCTGCCCAGTGCGGGAATCAGCCGGGTCTTGACCTGGCCGGGGATCGGCGCACGCGCCAGGATGGCGACGCCGACAGCTCCGGCCACATCAGTCTTTACTGGTGAATTGGCCATATTCGATTGCCAGTTGCCGCGGATCGGCGCCAAGAAAATAGCGCAGTCGCAGGCGCCACATCAGCAGGATCGTGCGCCAGACGCCCTGCGTTTCCCAGCGCCGGCCCGAGGTTGTCACCCGCGCCGACAGGCAGGCCGGCCGGCCGCGGTCGCGCAGCCGCCGCGACAGCGCGATGTCTTCCATCAGGGGAAGGTCGGGAAAGCCGCCAACGGCATGAAAGCTGTCACGCGACACGAACATCGCCTGATCGCCCGTGGCGATGCCGCCCAGGCGCGAACGCCAGTTCATCATGGCCGCCACCACGGGCAGCCAGCGGGATTTCCCCTCGATGCGCACATCGAAGCGCCCCCACTGCCGCCCGGCAGCGATGGCCTGGCCGACCCGTCGGTCGGCCTCTGGCGGCAGGCGGGTATCGGCGTGCAGGAACAGCAGCGCTTTGCCATGGGCAATGGCCGCGCCGGCGTTCATCTGGCTGGCGCGTCCGCGCGGGGCACCCTCCACCCGGTCGGCGAGTGGCGCGGCGAGTGCCACGCTGTCATCCGTACTGCCACCATCGACAACGATGACTTCGACCCCGGCCGCACGCAGCGGCGCCAGCGCCTGCAAGCACCCGACGATGCCGGCAGCCTCGTTGAGCATCGGCAGGACGATCGACAGGGCGGGTCGGTCTGGCGTCATGTTTCCGGGCAGTCGCCGGCCCGTTCGACAAAGCGGAAATCGGCAAAGCCGGCGCGCGCTTCTTCGCCGGTATTGTCGGTGTCGGTGGCGATGGCGAGTCCGGTCAGCCGCAAGGGGGCATGGCCGAAAGCGCGCAGAAAGTCGGCGCTGACGTTACGGCGTTCATCGACCCAGCGCCCCGCCAGCCCCGCAGCCGAACGCAATACCAGCATGCGGGCACGCTCGGTGTAGGTATTCGCCTGCCAGGTGCCGACCGGCTGGCGATTGTCCCAGACGTAGTTGATCGCGGCATCCGGCACCTGTCCGCCGTGCAGGCTGCGCGCCAGACCCAGCGCGATGCGCGTGCCGAAACCGAGCGTGTCAGGCGGCACATCGAAGCTCAGGTAGACGCGTGCCGCATAGTCGTCGCCGCTCTTTTGCGTCATGTCGGCGGTGTTCAGCGGCGCATCGATGCGCCAGCGCCAGCACAGGATCGGCGTTTTGGCGAGGTCGACGCTCACGGGACGGGCCAACAGCGCCATGCTCTTGACCGCATGCGCCTCGACCGCCATGACGCCATCCCATTCGCGCAGCCGGTAGCGGGTTGGCGGGACGCTTTTGTTCAGTTGCTCGACCTGCCAGGGCGCGGGCAATGCCCCATCAGCCGCAGTAAATTTGCCCATCCAGACCGGTTCGGCAAATACCGGAAGCGGCAGCAGCAGGCAACACAGCAGCAGTCTCCTGTTCATCTCCCCTACCCTCGCCGCCACCCATGAAAACGCGCCACCCAGGCCAGCAGTTGCTGCGGGGCATGGGCTTTTTTCCAGACCCCGGCGACATATTTGTTGGCCTCGGCCAGAGTCGGATAGATGTGGATGGTACCCAGGATCTTGTTCAGCCCGATGCCGTGTTTCATGGCCAGCACATATTCCGCAATCAGGTCGCCGGCATGCTCGCCGACAATCGTGACACCAAGGATTCTGTCCTTGCCCGGCACGGTGAGCACCTTGATGAAGCCATGCGCTGCGCTGTCGGCAATCGCCCGGTCGAGGTCGTCGATGTCGTAGCGGCTCACCTCGCAGGGGATATTCCTTTCCCGGGCTTCCTGCTCATTGAGGCCGACGCGCGCCACTTCCGGTTCGACGAAGGTGGCCCACGGGATCACCGAGTAGTCCGCCTTGAATTTCTTGAACGGGTCGAACAGCGCGTTGACCGCCGCATACCAGGCCTGATGGGCGGCGGTGTGGGTGAATTGGTAGGGACCGGCCACATCGCCGGCGGCGTAGATGTTCGGATAGTTGGTTTGCAGGTACTCGTTGGTTTCCACCGTGCGCGTGGCCGGGATGCCGAGTTCCTCCAGACCGTAGCCTTGCAGGTTGGCGACTCGCCCGACAGCGACCAGGACGGCGTCGAAGGGAATCCGCACGTCGCGACCCTCATGCTCGGCGATGAGGATCTTCTCGCCCTCCTCTATCAGGAATTGCTTGGCCTGGTGGTTGACCAGGACGTCGATGCCTTCGGCCTTGAAGCGTTGGGTCACCAGCTCGGAAACTTCGGGATCCTCGCGGATCAGGATGCGCGGCGCCATTTCGACCTGAGTGACCTTGGCGCCAAGACGGGCGAAAGCCTGCGTCAGTTCCGCCCCGATCGGCCCGCCGCCCAGCACCACCAGACGCCTGGGCAGCTCGCGCAGATCCCAGACTGTATCGGAAGTCAGATAGCCGACTTCCTCGATGCCGGGAATCGGCGGCACGAACGGCCGAGCACCCGCCGCGATGACGATGCCGCGCGTGCTCAGGCGCTCGCTGGCGCCGCTGTTGCGCGTCACCTCGACTTCCCAGGGCGTGACCATCTTCGCCGTGCCCTCGATCACCTCGACGCCGAGGCCGGTGTAGCGCTCGACCGAGTCATGCGGCGCCACGGTCTGCACCACCCGCTGCACGCGTTCCATGACCTCGGCAAAGGAAAAGTCGGCGCTGGCGGAACGGCAGCCCAGTTCCTTGGCGCGCGCCACATGCGAGAGGAACTTCGCCGAGCGGATCAGCGCCTTGGAGGGCACGCAGCCGGTGTTCAGGCAGTCGCCGCCCATCTTGTGTTTTTCGATCAGCGTCACCTTGGCCTTCACCGCGGCGGCAATGTAGGCCGTGACCAGCCCGGCGCTGCCGCCACCGATGACCACGAGGTTGCGGTCAAAGCGCCGCGGCTTCTTCCAGGGCGCAAAGACCTTGTTGTTGTGCACAACCGCGACGATTTTCTTCGCCACCAGGGGGAAGATTCCCAACAGAGCGAAAGAAAAGAGCAGGCCCGGCGAAACGATGCCGGACAGCGAATCGATGTTCGCCAGCTGGGTGCCGGCATTCACATAGACCACCGTACCCGCCAGCATGCCAAGCTGGCTCACCCAGTAGAAGGTGCGCGTTTTCATCGCGGTCAGGCCGGACAGCAGGTTGATCAGGAAGAAAGGAAACACCGGCACCAGCCGCAAGGTGAATAAATAGAACGCGCCTTCGCGCCGGATGCCGGAATCGATGGCCTGCAGACGCTGGCCGAATTTTGCCGTTACCCAGTCGCGCAGGAAAAAGCGCGCCACGAGGAATGCCAGCGTGGCGCCGATGCTGGAGGCGAAGGAGACAATCAGCGTGCCCCACCACAGGCCGAAAATGGCGCCGCCGGCCAGGGTCATCAAGGCCGCACCGGGCAGGGACAAGGCCGTCACCGCCACATACAGCACGAAGAAACAGGCGGGCGCCAGCCAGGGGTTCGCCTCGCGCCAGGCGGCGATGGCAGCCTGCTGTTCCTTGAGCACATCGAGGCTGAAAAAGCGACCGAGATCGAAAATGAAATACAGCGCAACGACCGCAGCGATGATCAGCAAAAAAAGCAGTTTTCGTGATTTCACACGCTGTCCCTCCGGAACGGTGCCGGCGATATGCTGGCACCTGATAGTGCTGATTAGTCGTTCTGCAGCGAATAAACTTTCATTCTCAGGTATTTTGTAAGTAATAAGCTTTAATTTCGACTAAGTCTTGTTAAGCAGAGAGACTGGCCATGAACAGCACAAGCGTATTGATCAATGGCAAAAACGTCCTGGTGGAATGGACGTCAGCCGCCGCGCGCGCCTTGGAACAACGCGAGGTGCCGCTCTTCGTCGAGATGGAGTTGTATTTTTCCTGCCTGATCAAGAAATTCGTGCATTTCCGCGAGGACTCCCGTGGCCGGCCCAGTGTCGCGGCAACCGACAAACTGTTCATCTACTTCCGCCCGGTAACCTCCACCGCCTGCACTTTCGCGGTTGCCGACCAGCTCGGCCGCCAGCCGGAAATCGAGATCGATAGCGCCAATCTCCAGCGCGTCGCCCCCAAGCGGGTGAGCATTGATCATGTCAATGGCGCATGGCGCGGCAGCTACTATTTCCAGGATTAAAAGTCGGCTCTGGTAATACGGCGTTCCACCCCTCAAGGCTTGCGCTGCACCTCTTTTGACCAGTCGCGCCGGTTGATGGCGTAACCCCCCTCCTCGTCCCCGCTCCGGAACGGCAGCATCAGCATGCCGGGAAGGCGCGTCACCTCGTGCGGATCGCTGTGACCGTGGATGCCGATGGTCATGGCCACATGGCCAGCGCGTGGTTGATCCCGATAAGTGCCGAACAAACGATCCCACCAGGACAGGCTGAAGCCGAAATTCGAATTGGTTTCGTCGTCCTCGACCGAGTGATGAACCCGATGCATGTCGGGCGTGACGATGAACCAGCGCAACACCCGGTCCAGCGCGGCCGGCAGGTGCAGGTTGCCGTGGTTGAACATCGCCGAGGCATTCAGCAGCACCTCGAAGATCACCACGGCAAGCACCGGCGGGCCAAGCACGACAATGGTGGCGAATTTGATGAGCATCGACAGCACGATTTCGATGGGATGAAAGCGCACCCCGGTCGTCAGATCGAAATCGGGGTCGGCGTGGTGCACCCGATGCAGCCGCCACAAGGCTGGCACGGCGTGAACCATCACATGCTGCAGCCAGATGACGAAGTCCAGGGCAATCACCGCCAGCGGCACGGCAATGGCGTATGGCACCCGGAAATGGTTGAGCAGTCCCCAGCCGTTTTCTGCGCAGAAGGCCGCCACGCCAACTGCCGCCAAGGGGAAAAGCAGCCGCAGCACCACGCTGTTGATGACCACCAGGCCAAGGTTGCTGGTCCAGCGCCAGGCCTTTGACGCCGTCAGCACGCGCCGGGGGGCCACCAACTCCCAGAGGCCAACCAGGGTAAGTACGCCAACGAAAAAGCCGATCCGGATGGCCAACTCGTTGGCAAGCATGAATTGTTCAAGGCTCATGACGAGGCGCCTAACGATCCGCCGCAACTGCTGCCTTGTCCGGCAGTACAGCCATAACAATGATCGGCGACCTGAATCGAGCGGCCGACAAATTCATGATCGAGCAGACGCGACAGGTGGACCGGCTCCGCATCGCTACCCAGCGACAGCTTCAACATCTGGTTGAAGTCGCAGTCATGGACATAACCCTGCCAGTCCACTGAAATCAGGGTTTTGCACATCACACCGGGCAGGTTCTCGGCGCGGTGCGCGCTCTTGAGCAGGCGCATGTAGTCATGAAACTCGTTGCGCGACACCAGTTGACTGCCGAAACGCTGGATCGGCATGTTGGCCAATGCGAAAAGATGATTGAAAACTATGCCGTAACGTGTCGCCAACTGATCCTTGTAGGCTTCTTCCAACTGCTGCTGATTCGGCGGCAGACTCGGGCCGAGCGGGTTATAGACCAGATTCAGGGTCTTGCCGCTGTCCGGCAGGCCGTAACCCAGGGCATTGAGTTTGCGCAGACCCGTCAGGCTGGACTCGAACACACCGGTCCCGCGCTGGGAATTCACGTTTTCCTCCAGATAACAGGGCAGCGAAGCAACGATTTCGACAGCATTGGTCGCCAGAAAATCGGCAAGGTCTTCCTGTCCGGGCTCATTGAGGATGGTGAGGTTGCAGCGATCCATGACGCGCAGGCCCTGTGTTCGGGCCTCCTTCACCAGACGACGAAAATGCGGGTTGAGTTCGGGAGCGCCCCCGGTCAGATCGAGGGTCGCGACGCCCTGTCGTTTGGCGAAACGCAGCAGTAATTCGATGGTGTTCCAGTCCATCTCTTCGGTGCGCTTGGGGCTGGCGGCGACATGGCAATGCAGGCACGACTGGTTGCAGCGATAGCCGAGATTGGCTTGCAAGGTCTCCAGCCGCTCACGCCGCAAGGGTGGGAAGTCGGTATTGACCAGCAGCTTCCATGTATCGAGCACGCCTATAACCCCTTGAATTTACCGCCGGCAAGTTCGTCACACCGGCGAAAGCCGGTGTCCAGGTTGTGGATTTTCCTGAATTCCGACTATCTACTTCGCTCCGGCGCGCACCAGAAACTCGGCAATACCGCTATGCCTCGCCTTTTTTGCCATGTTGAGCGCCGTCCCTTCAACTGTGTCCACATGGGCAAGGTCGGCACCCGAGCCGACCAGCACCCGGACGGTTTCGAGATGGCCGTTCTTGGCAGCGAACATCAGTGCTGTCTGGCCATTCGGCGCCAGTGCATTGATTTCTGCACCGGAGGCCAGCAATAAGCTGATGATTTCACTGCGATTTTCAAAAGCAGCGTAATGCAGGGCGTTCCAGCCGTCGTGATTCGGGGCGACCTTGCGATCGAGCATCAAGCGCACAACTTCGGTATGCCCCCGCAGCGCGGCGATCATCAGGGCGGTATCGCCATGGCGGTTGCGGCGCTGGGCGTTCACCCGGTTGTCGAGGAGGAATTTCACCAGTTCGAGGTTATTGCCCTCAGCAGCGATCATCAACAGCGTCGTGCCCTGGGTATCCGAGGTATTCACATCCATGCCGCGCCGCAACAGGCCGACGACCGTGGCAGTGTCGTTCTGGTTGGCGGCGTGCAGAATGTCTTCATACACACCGGAAACGGCGGGTTGCATGCTGGTCAGCATGGCGCTGACAAAGGCTATCGTTATGATCTTTTTCATTGTTTGGCCTGGCTGAAGAGCCGGAAGAAGTTTTCGGTAGTTGTTTCGATGACGGTTTCCAGCGGAAGTTCGCGCAGGCGGGCAATCTCTTCGGCAACATGCAGCACATAACCGGGCTGGTTGAGTTTGCCGCGATACGGCACGGGTGCCAGATAGGGGGAATCGGTTTCCACCAGCAGCCGATCCAGGGGCACGCTTTGCGCTACCGCCTTGATCTGGAGCGCGTTCTTGAAGGTCACGATGCCGGAAAACGAGATATGGAACCCGAGGTCAAGCGCCTGGCGGGCGGTGTCCAGGTCTTCGGTAAAGCAATGAAAGACGCCGCCAACGCTATCGCCGCCCTCTTCCTTGAGCACCCGCAAGGTGTCGGCAGACGCCGCCCGCGTGTGAATAATCAATGGCTTGCCGCAAAGCTTGGCGGCAGCAATATGCGTGCGAAAGCGCTCGCGCTGCCATTCCAGGTCGCCGGTCAGGCGGTAATAATCGAGCCCGGTTTCGCCGATGGCCACAACTTTCGGGTCGGCCGCCAGTGCCACCAATGTCTCGACATCCGCCTCGCGCGCGGGCTCTTCCCCATCGGTTTCGGTATCGGGATGTACGCCGACGGCGGCGAACAGATTGGGCTGCGACTTGACGATGGCAAGCATCGCGGGAAACCGTTCCAGTGTCACACCGGCGCACAATGCCCAGCCGACACGGTTTTCCTGCATGGTTTTCAGCAAACCGGGGAGGTTTCCCGCAAGCTCGGGGAAATCGAGATGGCAGTGCGAGTCTACAAGCCTGTTCATAATCCTAGCGGGCGGAAGGCCCGTACACAAAGATCTTCAAGAAACAGCCGCGGGTTGAGCGGATGGTTCGACCAGGCGCGCAACTGGAATACCTGTTGCTGCGCCTGGATCAACACAGGCAGTGACATGCGTGCAGCGATGCCGCCCAAGGCTTTGTTTTGTTGTGGAAAATAGCGCGGCGGGGCGGCGACGGCGCATTGCCCGAGGTCGAAAAGCCACTTTTGTACCGTGCTGACCAACTCTTCCATGCTCAATGCGCCATCGGCTTTCACCAGGCTTTCCCAACGATTCGCCTGCGCCAGCGCCTCCTGCGGTTTGAGCAGGTCGGCCACGACCGATTCCAGCGCCTTGAGGCGACCGGTTCTCGCCGCATCGGCGACGGCCAATGGCGCATGACCGAAGAACGGCAACCATTTTGCGTGCTCGGCAAGCTGGCGTTCGGCGAGCCAGCGCTGCGATTGCTCGTCAGGCGGACGGCCGAACATGACCCGGCGCGAACGGCTCAACAGCGTCGGTAACAGCCTGCGCCATCTGTGAGATATCATTATAAAATAAAAAGATGCAGATGGTTCTTCAAGTATTTTAAGAAGTGAATTCGCCGTGATCGGGTTCATCGCTTCGGCGGGATCGATGACGCAAACACGGGCGCCGCCACGGTGGCCGCTGACATGAAAGAACTCTTCGACTTCGCGCACCTGCTGGATGCGGATCTGCTTGCTGGCCTTCTTTTTATCCCCCGCGTCAGCGGCAGTCGCCGCATCGCCTGGCTCGTCATCCTCAAGTGCGGCATCGGGTTGCAGCAGGCGGTAATCGGGGTGCTGGCCGCTGGCCCACATCAGGCAGGACGGGCAAACTCCGCAGGCCGCTTCGCGCGGCTGGCGCGGCTGCTCGCAGAGCAGACGCGCGGCCAGAGCGTCGGCCAGTTCGCGTTTGCCGACCCCCGCCGCACCAGCGAACAACAGGGCATGCGGCAGGCGTGTCGCGCCCCCCGTCAAGTCATTCCATATTTCAGTATTTAATATAATATCAGTCACTTGAAAGCATTAGTTCAAGTTGTTTCTGTATTTGCTCAAGGGTCTGCCGGGCGTCGATGATGCGTATTCTTCCGGGTGTTCTGGCAGCCCTGGCCAGATAGGCGGCGCGCACGCGCTCGTGAAAATCGGTTTTTTCCTGCTCGAAGCGATCCAGTTGGCGCTCCGCGCCGGCCATGCGCTGCGCGGCAATATCGATGGGCAAATCGAAAAGCAGCGTCAGGTCCGGCTGCAGGTCGCCCTGCACCCAGGTTTCCAGTTGGCCGAGTTTCTCGACCGACAAACCCCGCCCGCCGCCCTGATAGGCAAAGCTCGCGTCGGTAAACCGGTCGCAGACCACCCAGTCGCCCCGCTCGATGGCCGGTTTGATCACCTGTTCGAGGTGCTCGCGGCGGGCAGCGAACATCAGCAGCGCCTCGGTTTCGAGGTGCATCGGTTCGTTCAGCAGCAAGGCGCGCAGTTTTTCGCCCAGCGGCGTGCCGCCCGGCTCGCGGGTTTGCACCACGACATGCCCGCGCGCCCGCAGATGCTCGATCAACCAGCCCAGATGGGTGCTTTTGCCGGCGCCATCGACGCCCTCCAGGGTGATGAATTTGCCTTTTTTGCTCACTTGCCGCCCCGTTGGTATTTATTGACCGCCCGATTATGCTCCTCAAGGTTGCGCGAAAAGACGCTCGAACCATCGCCACGGGCGACGAAGTACAACAGATCGGTTTTCGGCGGACTCAGGGCGGCCTCGATCGACGCCATCCCCGGCAGGGCGATCGGGGTGGGCGGCAAGCCGCCCCGGGTATAAGTGTTGTAGGAGGTGTCGGCCAGCAGGTCGCGCTTCCTCAGATTGCCATCGAAGGAAGTTCCCAGACCATAGATGACCGTCGGGTCGGTCTGCAGCCGCATGCCGATGCGCAGGCGATTGACGAACACCGAGGCCACCTTGCCCCGGTCAGCGGGCGCGCCGGTTTCCTTTTCGACAATCGAGGCCATGATCAGCGCTTCCCGGGGCGATTTGTAAGGAACTGCAGGATCACGATTTTCCCAAGCCGAGGCGAGGCGCCGCTGCATGCCGTGGTAAGCCCGTTGCAGGATCAGCAGATCCCTGGTCTGGCGGGCAAACAGGTAGGTGTCGGGGAAGAAAAGGCCCTCGGGGTGGGATTCGTTTGCGCCGATCAGGCCGAGGATTTCGGCATCGCTCAGCCCGGCCGTATCGTGCCGCAGGTCGGGGTGGGCATCGAGCTGGGCACGCAGTTCGCGAAACGTCTTGCCCTCGACAATAACGATCCTGGTTTGGGTCACGTCGCCGTAGGTCAGCTTTTGCAGCAACTGCCACGCCGTCACCTGTTCACCATCGGCGCCGACTTCGTAACTGCCCGCCTGGATGTTGCGATCCTTGCCCGCCAGCCGTCCCAGCAGGGCGAATTGCCAGGGGGGCATCTCAATGCCGGCATCGGCCATCACCTGTGCCGCGCCCTTGAGGCCAAGCCCTTGACGAATATCGAAATCCACAACCCCCTGGGGATTGAGTTTGAGCGGCACGGCCGCAAATGCAAACCACGCCATCCAGGCGGCAAAGCCTCCCGCAAGCAGGATGCCGGCCCAGAGCAGCAACTGTAATCGTTTGAGATGGCGTTTCATGGAAGGCGGCTATGATAGCCGCTGTTGCTGTTTTTTCGATTTCACCGGACCACAGGATCAAGCTATGAACCAGAACTGGCACGATTTTCTTGCCCAACAGGGCGCTCAGGACAATTGCGAGCATTTCGGCGACCTGCAGGCCGAATTGCAGGCCGCGGACACAGCCACCATTGTCGTGCCACTTTCCGAGCAGGGCTTGATCGGCGTCAGCGGCGCGGATGCCGCCAGCTTCCTGCACAATCAACTGACCAACGACATCACCCACATTCCCGCCGACGGGGCGCGCCACGCCGGCTTGTGCACCGCCAAGGGCCGGATGATCGCCAGTTTCCTGATCTGGCGCGAAGCGGACGATTACCTGCTGCAACTGTCAGCCGACATCCTGCCGGGCATCCTGAAAAAACTCTCGATGTATGTGCTGCGCAGCAAGGTCAAGCTTGCCGACCTTAACGACGAACGGGTACTGATCGGCATCGCCGGCCCGCAGGCCGCGGCCATTGTCGGCAGTTTGGGCATCCAGCCCGGCAGTGCCATGCAGACAACGGCTTTCGCTGGCGGCACTGTGGTGCGCCTCGACGAGCGCCGCTTCGTCCTGGCGGTCAAGGCGGCAAACGCCCCCGACATCTGGAAAAAAGTTTCCGCACAGGCTCGGCCCGCCGGATTGACGGCCTGGCGCCTGGGCGAGATCGCTGCCGGCCAGCCGCGCATCGTCGCCGCGACCCAGGAAGCTTTCGTGCCGCAGATGGTCAATTACGAAGTCGATGCCGTCGGCGGTGTCAGCTTCAAGAAGGGTTGCTATCCGGGGCAGGAAATCGTCGCCCGCACCCATTACCTCGGCAAGGTCAAGCGCCGCATGTATCGCGCCAGCCTTGAATTGCCCTTCCCGCCCGGTACCGATGTCTATACCTCCGAAACCGGGGACCAGCATTGCGGCGCCGTGGTGCTGGCGGCCCCCGCCCCTGCCGGCGGCTACGAGTATCTGGTCGTGGTCCAGTCTTCCGGTGCCGAGGCCGGCGATGTGCATATCGGCAAGCCGGATGGCCCGCGCATGAAAATCCTCGACCTGCCTTATAAAGTCGAATAAAGACCCACTTTCATGGCGACAGGTGCCGTCATTCCGGGCTTGACCCGGAATCCAGTGGCTTTCTCATGGATACCGGATTGCGCCGGTATGACGGTACTTTAAGGTGTGCCTGATTCTGGTGGCGTGGCAGGCGCACGCCGAATTCCCGTTTGTGCTGGCCGCCAACCGCGACGAGTTCTTTGCGCGCCGTAGCGCCAGCGCCGACTTCTGGATCGACCACCCGCAGGTGCTCGCCGGCCGCGATCTTGAGGCTGGCGGCACCTGGCTGGGCATGACGCGCAGCGGACGCTTCGCCGCACTGACCAACTTCCGCGCTCCCGGCAGCCACAAGCCGCAGGCACCCTCGCGCGGCAAACTGGTCGCCGAATTTCTGACTGGTGACCTGAGCATCGACGCCTATCTCGATACGCTGAACCCCGCCGCCTACAACGGCTTCAACCTGCTGCTCGGCACCGTCGCCGGAGAAAACCGCCGGCTGGTGGCCTTCAGCAACGTCTCGAACGAACGGCACGAACTCGCGCCGGGTGTCTATGGCCTGTCGAACCATCTGCTCGACACCCCCTGGCCAAAAGTCGGCGCTGATGGAACGGCGAGTGAGCGGGCGGTAACCCGGCTTTCGGCGGAGGCTAACATCGGCGCAGCCGATGTTAAGCCGCGAGAGCGGCGGCCGGAACCAAAAGTCGGCGCTGGCAAGACGGCGCTGGCCGCCGCACTGACCGCCCTGCCCGACGAAAATCCCCTGTCCAGACTGCTGCGGGACTCCACGGTCCATCCCGACCACTCCCTGCCGGCCACCGGCGTCAGCCTGGCATGGGAACGGCTGCTTTCCGCCGCTTTCATCCGCGGTGCCGACTACGGCACGCGCTGCTCCACCGTCATCAAGCTTGACGCCCAAAATACGGCGAGCTTCGACGAGCAGACCTGGCTGCCCGGCGGCCAGGCCGACGCGCGACGGCGTTTCCGTTTCATGCTGACAGCACAATGAAATACGGGCTGTTCCTGGCAATTTTGCTCAGCGGCGCGGCGCAGGCCCAAACCCAAACCGTCGCCTGCCACATCACCTATGGCGGGGCAACCCGCGTGATCGAAGCCGCTCCGGTGTCCACGCCCTACACCGTGCCGACCGTCGAGGTGGGCTCATATTTCCTGTTCCGGCTGGTGTTCGAGGCAGGCACCGCGATCAAGGCCTATGTGTATGCCGACCGCGACAGTGGCCCGGTACCCCTGCATCAGGCCAGCTTTGATTATCCGGTGCAGAATGCCGGCCGTTACGGTTTCAGCGGACAGCATTTCGTCTATGAACCGGTGCGCGACGGCGAACTGCAATACTGGTGCGAGTTGCGCCCATGACGCTGCGCGCCCTGCTCCTGATCTGCCTGTGCGCGGTCCTGCCCGTGCGCGCCGAGTCGGTGAAGCTGATTTTCGTCGGCGACATCATGCTCGACGACGGCCCCGGCAAGGCCATCGCCGCCGGCCGCGACCCGCTGGCGCCCTTTGCCGCGCTGCTCGCCGAGGCCGACTACCGCATCGGCAACCTCGAGTGTCCCATTGCAACGGTCGGCCAGCCGCTGGACAGCAAGATCTACAACTTCCGCGCCCACCCGCGGGTGTTGTCCGTGCTCAAGGGCCGTTTCGACGCGTTGGCCGTTTCCAACAATCATTCCGGCGACTACGGCCAGGCCGCATTTCTGGAAACACTCGACCACCTGCAGCAGACCGGCATCGCCAGTTTCGGCGGCGGACGCAATCAATCTGAAGCCCACGCGCCGCTGTGGATCGAGAAAAACGGCTTGCGCATCGCCGTGCTCGGCTACAACGAATTCAAGCCGCGCAGCTTCGCGGCCGGCCCCCATTGGCCAGGCATCGCCTGGAGCGAGGACAGCCACGTGCTCGCCGACATCCGCGCGGCACGCGCCGCCGGCGCCGACCTGGTGATTCCCTTCATGCACTGGGGCTGGGAGAACGAACCGGCGCCGGATGCCCGCCAGCGCCAGCTGGCGCGACTGATGATCGATGCCGGTGCCGATGCCGTGGTCGGCGGTCATCCGCATGTCACGCAAGGCAGCGAAATCTATCGCGGCAAGCCGATCATCTTCAGCCTGGGCAATTTCGTATTCGACGGCTTTGACCTGCCGGCAGGGAAACTGGGCTGGCTGTTGCGCATGAACGTGGATCGCGGCGGCGTGCGGTCATGGGATACGCGCGCCGCGCTGATGGACGAAGCCGGCATTCCCCACCCGGCTCCGGGCATGCAAACGCCCTGTGGCAAGGCCGGCGACAGCGTTCCCGGCTTGTGCGTGAATCCCTGATCCGCTGGTATTTCAGGCTGGCCGCAGCGTTTTGTGCATGCTGACGTGTTCTATCCCGGCTTCCATGAAAACCTCGCCCTCGACGACAAAGCCAAACTGTTCATAAAACCGTGCGGCATGGGTTTGGGCGTTGAGCCGGACCATGCGTTTCCCGTTCTGGGCGGCCAGTTCAAGCAGTTGCTGGAGCAAGGCAGTGCCGACGCCGCGTCCGCGCCAGTCCCGCAGGACGGCCATGCGGCCGATGTGGCCGTGGGGCAACAGGCGGCCGGTGCCGATCGGTTCGCCTTTGGGGCCAAAGGCGACGACATGGCGGCTGGTCGCATCGTATTCGTCCTGCTCGATCTCCAGCGGGACACCCTGCTCCATCACGAACACGCGTTCGCGCAGCGGCATGGCGATCGCGCTGAGCGCTTTCCAGTCGCCCGCTTTGACACGAAACTCGACGATGTCGACCGGTGTGTAGGGCGGCACCAGGTCGAACAACTCGACGATGTCGGCGTTGTGCATGCGGATGCAGCCGATCGAGCCGGGCGTGCCCAAAGGGACGCTATCCGGGCTGCCGTGGATATAGATATAGCGGCGCATGGTGTCGACGCTACCGAGCCGATTGAAATCCGGTTCGCAGCCTGACAACCAGAGAATGCGCGTCAGAATCCAGTCGCGGCCGGGATTGGCGGCCGCGAGTGCGGGTGTCCACAGTTCGCCGGTCGGCCGGCGGCTGACGAACACCGTGTTCGCCGTCGCACCAGCGCCGACTTTTGCGCGAATGATGTGGCGGCCGCGCGGCGTGCAGAAACTGCCGCTTTGCTCTCCCGCACCGTTCGCCGCCGTCGAGACGGCATAGCGCTTGAGCAGCTCGCCATCCGCGTCATGGAGTTCCAGGGTCTGCGCCGGTATGCTGATCCTGATGCGCATCAGGCCACTTCAGTTCTGCCGCGCCGGGCGGCGAAAAACCCCGACAGCAGCGCTCCGCATTCCTCTGCGCGAACACCGCTGACGACCGCGGCATGATGATTGAGACGATCCTCGGCAAACAGATCCACCACACTTCCCGCCGCGCCGGTCTTGGGGTCGCGGGCACCGAACACCACGCGTTCGATGCGCGCATGCATGATCGCGCCCGCACACATCACGCAGGGCTCCAGCGTCACATAGAGGGTGCAGGCGGGCAGCCGGTAATTGCCGAGTCGGTCGGCGGCATCGCGCAGCGCCATCACCTCGGCATGGGCGGTGGGATCGTGGCGGCTGATCGGCTGGTTGAAGCCCCGCCCGACGACGACGCCGTCCTGGACGATCACCGCGCCGACCGGCACCTCGCCCAGCGTCGCCGCCTGGCGCGCCAGTTCCAGCGCCATGTCCATGAATTCGCTGTCGTCCATAGTGCTGACGGATCAGATTGAGCGGCGGATGCCCTCGGCGAGAATCGCCGGATCCTCGGCGCCGACAATGATCTGTTTGCCGGCCAGGATGAAGGTCGGAATCATTGTGATGCCCAACTGGCGCGCTTCACTTTCACGCTGGCGCACGATATCGGCATCACGATCGGAAGCCAGGTAAGCCGCAACCTCCTTGGCGTCGTAACCGCACTCGGTGGCAATCTTCACCAGCGTCTCGGGATCGCCCACCGCTTCGCCACGCTGGAATTGCGCGGCGAACAGTCTTTCGATCAGCGCGTCGGCATTGCCCTTGGCCTGCGCCCAGTGCAGCAGGCGATGTGCCTTCAGCGTATTGGCGCGCAGGGCGATTTTCTCGAAGGCATAGTCAATGCCGTACGCGCGGCCGGCCTCGCGCACGCGGTCGAACAGTTCCTCGACCTTTTCACGGCTGCCGAACTTGTTTACGAGAAACGGCAAGTAGGGCTCGCCTGCGGGCGGCGTGTCCGGATTGAGGAAAAACGGCCGCCAGATCGTCTGGCAGGCAAAGTCGGGAATATCCCGCCGGACCATGGCAAGCGCCGTCTCCAGCCGGCGCTTGCCGATGAAGCACCAGGGACAAACGACGTCGGAAACGATCTCGATGGTGAGCATCAGGCGTTCTTGGTGAGCTGGCCACCTTGATCGAGCAACTGCGCCTGTGCCGCGGCCAGGCGCGCGATCGGCACGCGCGGGCCGGAGCAGGACACGTAATTCAGGCCGATGGCATGGCAGAAAGCGATCGAGCCGGGATGACCGCCGTGCTCGCCGCAGATGCCGACCTTGAGATCGGGGTTGGTCTTGCGGCCTTCGGTCACGGCCAGCTTCATCAATTCGCCGACACCCTTCTGGTCAAGCACTTCGAAGGGGTTGTCGATGAGAATGCCCGCTTCGACATAGCCCGGCAGGAACTTGTTCTCGGCATCCTCGCGACTGAACGAGAAGGTGGCCTGCGTCAGGTCGTTGGTGCCGAAGGAGAAAAACTCCGCATCCTGCGCCATGCGGCCGGCGCGCAGGCAGGCGCGCACCACTTCCAGCATGCTGCCGAACTTGTAGCCGACATTGATGCCGTGCGTAAGCTCCACTACTTTATGGATGCGTTTGACGTAACTGTGGATGCGCACCAGCTCTTCCACCGTCGCGACCTGCGGCACCATGATCTCGGGATACACCTCGATACCCTCCTTGGCGCACAGCGCAGCGGCTTCGAGGATCGCCTGGATCTGCATCGAGTAGATCTCGGGATAGGTGATGCCCAGACGCACGCCGCGATGGCCGAGCATCGGGTTGACTTCGGAAAGCGCGCGCACCTTCTTGAGCGTCTTCTCCTTTTTGGCGATGACATCCTCTTCGAGATGGCTGTCCTTGAAGTCGGACATGCTGCGGCCCAGCTTGGAGAGGCCGTCGGCATACTGCATGTAGAGCCGCGGATTCAGCAACTTGAGCGTTTCGGGCAGTTCCTCGAGTGCATTGAGGGAGTCACGCAGGTGGTGCAAGTGGGCGATTTCCAGTTCAAGCTGGGCAGCGGTGGGCAGGAATTCGTGCAACGGCGGATCGATCAGGCGCACGGTGACCGGCAAGCCCTTCATCGCCTTGAAGATGCCCTTGAAGTCGCTGCGCTGGATCGGCAGCAGGCGGTCGAGCGCAGCCTGGCGTTCCTCGATGGACTCGGCGAGGATCATCTCCTGCACGATGGGCAGGCGGTCGGTGGCGTTGAACATGCGCTCGGTGCGGCACAGGCCGATGCCCATGGCGCCGAATTCACGGGCGCGGGAGGCGTCTTGCGGTGTATCGGCGTTAGCCATCACCTTGAGACGGGAGAGCTGATCTGCCCACTTGAGCAGGGTTTCCATGTCCTGATTGAACTCGGCCTGCACGGTCGGCACTTCGCCGGCGTAGACCTTGCCGTTGCCGCCGTCGATGGTCACCACGTCACCTTCATGCAGCGTCGTGTCGCCGATGGTGGCGCAGCGCTTCATGTCGTCGATGTGGATTGCCTCGCAACCCGACACGCAGGGCTTGCCCATGCCGCGCGCCACCACCGCCGCGTGGGAAGTCTTGCCGCCGCGGCTGGTGAGGATGCCCTGCGCCTGGAAGAAGCCGTGGATATCCTCGGGCTTGGTTTCCTCGCGCACCAAAATGATTTTTTCGCCCGCGATGCCGCGCGATTCGGCCGTATCGGCATCAAAGACGATCTTGCCGGAAGCCGCACCCGGTGAGGCCGGCAGGCCGATGGCGAGCGGCTTGCCCTTGAAGTTGGGCGACAGTTGTGGCACCAGCAATTGTTCCAGCATGGCCGGATCGACGCGCAACAGCGCCGTTTCCTTGCTGATCAGGCCTTCCTTGAACATCTCGACCGAGGTGCGCACCAACGCCGCCGCGTTCATCTTGCCGTTCCTGGTCTGCAGGCAATACAGCGTGCCGCGCTCGATGGTGAATTCGAAGTCCTGCACTTCCTTATAGTGCGATTCGAGGCGATTGTGCAGTTCGATCAATTGCCGGTAGATTTCCGGCATGTCCTGTTCCATCTCGGCGATGGCCTTGGGCGTGCGGATGCCGGCCACCACGTCTTCGCCCTGGGCGTTGACGAGATATTCGCCGTAGATCATATCCTCGCCAGTACCCGGATTGCGCGTGAAACCGACGCCGGTGCCCGAATCGTTGCCCATGTTGCCAAACACCATGGTGCACACACTCACCGCCGTGCCGTTGGCCAGATCCTTGGTAATCCTGAACTGCCGACGGTAGTCGACGGCGCGCTTGCCGTTCCAGGAACGGAACACCGCACCGATGGCGATCTCGAGCTGCTTGTAGGGATCTTCGGGGAAGGGCTTGCCGGTATTGGCTTCGATGATCTTGGCAAACTGGTCCGCCAGTTCGGACAGGTGCTCGGCCTTGAGGTCGACGTCCTGCGACACGCCGACCTTTTTCTTCATCGCCACCATGGCTTCGTCGAAATGCTTGTCCTCGACGCCCAGCGCGATCTTGCCGAACAGTTGGATGAAGCGGCGGTAGGCGTCGTAGCCGAAGCGCGGGTTGTCGGTCAGCTTGATCAGCGCCTGCAGCGTGGTCTTGTTGAGGCCGAGGTTGAGGATGGTGTCCATCATGCCCGGCATCGACATCGAGGAGCCGGAACGCACCGACACCAATAGCGGATTGTCACCGCCACCAAAGGTCTTGCCGGTCTTCTTCTCGACAGCCTTCATGTGCTCGAGGACTTCGTCCATCGCGCCGTCAGGCAGGGCGTCATGCTCCAGATAGCTCAGACAGGCTTCGGTGGTGATGGTGAAGCCGGGCGGCACGTTCAGGCCGATCTGGGTCATTTCGCACAGATTCGCGCCCTTGCCGCCCAACAGCATCTTGTTCTTGCCATCGCCTTCTTCGAAGGCATAGACAAATTTGCGGTTTGTCATATCCAGATCCCTTTTCATCTTATGGTGGTAGTTATGTTTCCAGCTGATTTTATACGAGAGGAGTGGCATACGTTGGCGGGAGCGGGAGTATTATTATGCGTTTGCGGCTCAGGGCCAAAGGTTCTCGACCGCCGCCAGCCCGCCAACCCATCAACCTCTTTACGGAGCTTTCATGAGCACTTCACTGTTTGCCAACGTCGAAATGGCCCCCCGCGACCCGATCCTCGGTCTCAACGAAGCTTTCAATGCCGACAAGAATCCCGCCAAGGTGAACCTGGGCGTCGGCGTCTACTTCGGCGACGATGGCAAGATTCCGCTGCTGGCTGCCGTCAAGGCTGCCGAAAAAGCCCGCCTCGAAGCCCAGCCGCCGCGCGGCTACCAGCCCATCGATGGCACACCCGCTTACAACGGCGCAGTGCAAAACCTGCTGTTCGGCAAGGATTCCGAACTGCTCGCCGCCGGCCGCAGCGTCACCTGCCAGTGCCTGGGCGGCACCGGCGCGCTCAAGGTCGGTGCGGATTACCTCAAGCAACTGCTGCCGGGTTCGACCGTCTATATCAGCGACCCGAGCTGGGAAAACCATCGCGCCCTGTTCGAAAATGCCGGCTTCCCGGTCAAGGAATACGCTTACTACGATGCTGCCACGCGCGGCGTCGATTTCGCCGCCATGAAGGCCTCATTGGCCGCGATGCCGGCCAAGTCCATCGTCGTGCTGCATGCCTGCTGCCACAATCCGACCGGTGCCGACATCACTGCCGCCCAGTGGGCCGAGGTAGTTGCCGCCATCAAGGAGAAGAACCTCGTCGCCTTCATCGACATGGCCTACCAGGGTTTCGCCGACAGCATCCAGCAGGACGCCGCGGCACTTGACCTGTTCACCGCGTCCGGCCTGCAGTTCTTCGTTTCGAGTTCCTTCTCCAAGTCCTTCTCGCTCTACGGCGAGCGCGTCGGCGCGCTGACCATCGTCACCGCCAGCAAGGACGAATCGGCCCGCGTGCTGTCCCAGGTCAAGCGCGTGATCCGCACCAACTACTCCAACCCGCCCACCCACGGCGGCGCAATTGTCGCCGCGGTGCTGTCCAGCCCCGAACTGCGCCAGATGTGGGAAGACGAGCTCGCCGGCATGCGCGACCGCATTCGCGTCATGCGTTCCAGCCTCGTCGAAAAACTTGCCGCCGCCGGCGCCAAGGACTTTTCCTTCATCAATGTCCAACGCGGCATGTTCTCCTACACCGGCCTGACGGCTGCGCAAGTGGAGAAAATGCGCGCCGAGTACGGCATCTACGCCGTGAGCACCGGTCGCATCTGCGTCGCCGCGCTAAATACAAGAAATATCGAATACGTGGCAAAAGCCATTGCGGCGGTTCTCAAGTAATCACTACAAACCCATCGCTCCGGTTGCCCATCCGCGCTGCCGGAGTGTGATAACATTCGCCGCCTTTATGTGGCATGGATACACGTCACAGTCAGCATCCTGGGTGGTTAGCTCAGCGGTAGAGCACTGCCTTCACACGGCAGGGGTCACAGGTTCGAACCCCGTACCACCCACCAGTTTTCAAGCCCGGCATCACGCCGGGCTTTTTATTTTGCTGTAGTCTCGGTAGCGGAGGAAAGACCATGCCGAACGTCCAGACACACACCAGTCGCTTGAGCGACCTTGATCTCCACCTGTTTCGCGAGGGCAGCCATAGCCGGCTTTATGAACTCCTCGGCGCCCATCCCGAGATCTGCGATGGCGTCGCCGGATGTCATTTCGCGTTGTGGGCGCCGAATGCCCATGCCGTATCCGTCATGGGCGACTTCAACGACTGGAACCGCCATACCCACTGGTTGCGGCGCATCCATGCCGATGCCGGTATCTGGGAAGGATTTGTGCCTGGTGTCAGCATCGGGCAGCGTTACAAGTTCCATATCGAATCGAACAAGGACGCCTACAAGGTCGACAAGGCCGACCCCTTCGCCTACGCCTGCGAAGTCGCACCGGCCACCGCCTCGATCGTCGCCAGTCTGGACTACCAGTGGCACGACGAAAACTGGATGAGCAGACGCAAGCAGGCGAATGCGCTCGACGCGCCGTATTCCGTCTACGAACTTCACCTGGGTTCCTGGCGCCGCTCGCCGGACAATCCTGCCCAGCCCCTCGGCTATCGCGCTATCGCGCCGCAACTCGCCGACTATTGCCGCGACATGGGTTTCACGCATGTCGAACTGCTGCCGGTGATGGAACATCCGTTCTACGGCTCATGGGGCTATCAGGTCACCGGTTTTTTCGCCGCGACCTCGCGCTATGGTTCGCCGCAGGATTTGATGTTCCTGATCGACCACCTGCATCAGTGCGGCATCGGCGTCATTCTCGACTGGGTACCCTCGCATTTCCCGAATGACGAGCACGGGCTGGCCTATTTCGACGGCACGGCGCTCTACGAGCATGCCGATCCGCGCCAGGGCTATCACCCGGAATGGAGCAGCCAGATCTTCAACTACGGCCGCCACGAAGTGCGCGCCTTCCTGCTCTCCTCCGCGCTGTTCTGGCTCGACAAGTACCACATCGACGGCCTGCGCGTCGATGCCGTCGCTTCCATGCTTTACCTGGATTACGCCCGCAAGGCAGACGAATGGGTGCCCAACGAATACGGTGGCCGCGAAAACCTCGCCGCGATCCAGTTTCTGCGCCAGTTGAACGAAGCGGTGTATCGCGATTTCCCCGACACGCAGACCATCGCCGAGGAATCGACCGCCTGGCCGATGGTGTCGCGCCCCACCTGGCTCGGCGGCCTGGGATTCGGCATGAAATGGAACATGGGCTGGATGCACGACACGCTCGACTATTACACCCACGAACCCGTCCATCGCAAGCATCACCACGACCAGATCACCTTCAGCATCTGGTATGCCTTCCACGAAAATTTCATGCTGCCGATCTCCCATGACGAGGTGGTACACGGCAAGGGCTCGCTGGTCGGCAAACTGCCCGGCGACGAGTGGCAGCGCTTCGCCAACCTGCGCCTGCTGCTGGGTTACATGTGGGCGCATCCGGGCAAGAAGCTGCTGTTCATGGGCTGCGAGTTCGGCCAGTCGCGCGAATGGAACCACGACACCAGCCTCGACTGGCACCTGCTGCAATACTGGCCGCATGCCGGCGTCCAAAGCTGGTTGCGCGACCTGAACGCCTGCTACAAAACACGCCCCGCCCTGTTCGGCCGCGACTTCAGCCAGAACGGCTTCGAGTGGATCGACTGCCACGACAGTGACGAGAGCGTCATCAGTTTTTTGCGCAAGGGCCCGCAAGGCGAAACCATGCTGGTCGTCATCAACGCCACCCCCGTGCTGCGCGAGAGCTACCGGGTGGGTGTGCCACAAGGCGGCCGTTGGCGTGAAGTGCTCAACAGCGACGCAACCGGCTACGGCGGCAGCGGACAGGGCAATGGCGGCAGCGTGGATGCCGAGCCGCACGCCCATCACGGACGACCCTGCTCCCTGCTGCTAAGACTGCCGCCACTGGGTGTGCTGTTCCTCGAACCGGAACGCTAACTAGGCCCGCTCCTCCCAGCCTCCCCGCACGGGGAGGCTGCCGGGATATGCCGATTAAATCAAGGTTCGATAGGGGTAGAGAAAGGCTCTCGCCCTCCCCTCCCTCCGAACCGTGCGTGCGGTTCTCCCGCACACGGCTCTCCAGTCGGTGGTTTCAACATCGTGATTGGCTCGCCAAGGTATGAGCTCCAGCCAAAGTGAAGAGC
>JAUXOM010000042.1 GCA_030682175.1 Rhodocyclaceae bacterium | reverse complement strand
CGAATTCGCCGATCAGGCCGCCATCGCCGCGCCAGTAGGCGCGCATGCAATCCCGATAACGGTCGTTCCACTCGGCCCAGCCGACCGGGAAATTGCCGACCTGATAGCCACCTTCGCCCAGATCCCAGGGCTCGGCGATCAGCTTGACCTGCGACAGGACCGGGTCCTGGTGCAGGATGTCGAAGAAAGCGCCCAGTCGGTCTACCTCGTGTAGTTCACGGGCCAGTGCCGAGGCCAGGTCGAAACGGAAGCCATCGACGTGCATCTCCAGCACCCAGTAGCGCAGCGAATCCATGATGAGCTGGAGAACGCACGGGTGCTGGAGATTGAGCGTATTGCCGCAGCCGGTGTAATCCGTGTAATGGCGCAGGTTGCCGGGGGTCAGGCGGTAATAGGCGGCGTTGTCGATACCCCGGAAGCTGAGTGTTGGACCGTGATGGTTGCCCTCGGCGGTATGGTTGTACACCACGTCGAGAATGACCTCGATGCCCGCCGAATGCAGGGTCTTGACCATGGTCTTGAATTCCTTGGTCGAGCCGCTGGCACAGTAGCGCAGGTCGGGGGCGAAGAAGCCAATGGAGTTGTAACCCCAGAAATTCCGTCGTCCCTGATCGACCAGATGCCGGTCGTCGATAAAGGCATGGGTCGGCATCAGTTCCACCGAAGTGATGCCGAGGCGTTGCAGGTGCTCGATGACCGGTGCGCTGCCCAGGCCGGCATAGGTGCCACGCAACGCCGGGGGAACGTCAGGATGATTCTTTGTAAAACCGCCCACATGCAGTTCGTAGATCACCATCTCGTTCCAGGGAATGTTCGGCGCACGGTCGCCGCCCCAGGAAAACGCCGGGTCGGTTACCCGGCACTTCGGCATGCCGGGGGCGCTGTCGCGGCGATCGAGCGAAAGATCGCCGGCCGAATGGCCATGGCGATAGCCGAAATGGGCATCGCTCCATTTGAGCGGGCCGACGATGTCCTTGGCGTAGGGATCGATCAGCAGCTTGTGCGGGTTGAAACGGTGCCCGCGTTGCGGGTCATAGGGGCCATGCACGCGGTAGCCGTAGAGCAGGCCGGGCCGCGCCTCGGGCAGATAACAATGCCAGACCAGGTCGGTCTGTTCGCGCAGCTGGATGCGCTGTACCTCGTGCTGCCCGCTTGGGTCGAACAGGCAAAGTTCGACTTTCTCGGCATGTTCGGAAAACAGGGCGAAATTCACCCCTTCGCCATCCCAGGTGGCGCCCCGCGGATAAGGTGCGCCGGGCCAGACGGAATTGACTAACGGGGCACTCACAGAAAGCGTTTGAGAATCTTCTGGCTGTGTGCATCCAGTGCCAGACGATCGCGAATCAGGAAATGAATGCCCTGGCTGTCGGCGATCAACAGTGCGCCGGCGTTATCCGTGCCGCGCAGTCGACGGATATCTTCCTCGCTCTTGAGGATCAGCGCGGTTGTCCCGCGATCGGTGTCGACCTGCCAGGTGCTGGGGGTGGCATAGCTCGATACCGAAGCGATGCGACGGATTACCGGGACGAATTCACGCTGGGCGAGTTCGGCGACGATCAGGCTGCGGATGTCGTCCGGCAGGACGTCAAGGTTTTCGAGCCATTGCAGTTCCTTGCCGTCAGCCGACATCAGGGAGATGCCATAGTCGGGTGCGGTGATGCCGAAGGCGCGCACCGGCACGATGCCTGCATGCGCGAGACCCGCGGCGTCGCTCAGAACGAGGCGACCGAAGCTGTTGCGCGACAAGGTGAATGGGCTGGCGGTGGGCTTCATGCGGAAGGGCTGTTCTCGCCCAGTACCGGCGGTGCGTCGAGTTGCTTGGTCTGCGCCTGATACAGTCGCCAGTAGGCACCCGCGCTGGCCATCAGGGCTTCGTGGTTGCCGATCTCGACGATCCGGCCGCGCTCCATCACCACCAGGCGATCGGCACGGCGCAGGGTGGACAGGCGGTGGGCGATGGCAATCGTCGTGCGGCCGCGGATCAGGTTGTTGAGTGCACTCTGGATCTCGAATTCCGTTTCGGTATCGACGGCCGAGGTGGCCTCGTCGAGAATCAGGATGCGCGGATCGATGAGTAAGGCTCTAGCAATAGAGATGCGCTGGCGCTCGCCGCCCGACAGCGACTGGCCGCGTTCGCCAACCAGCGAGTCGTAACCGTGCGGCTGGCGCAGGATGAACTCATGGGCATGGGCGGCGCGGGCGGCAGCCACGATCTCGGCGCGGGTGGCGTCAGGCTTGCCGTAGGCGATGTTCTCGGCGATGGTGCCGAAGAAGAGGAAAGGTTCCTGCAGCACCAGGCCGATATTGCGGCGGTAATCGGCTATCGCGATGCTGCGCAGATCGATGCCCTCGACCCTGATGGCGCCTTCGGTGACATCGTAGAAGCGGCAGATCAGGTTGACCAGCGTGCTCTTGCCCGAGCCGCTGTGGCCGACCAGACCAATCATTTCACCTGGCGCAATTGCCAGATCGATGCCGTGCAGGACAGCGCGGTTGCCATAGCGGAAGCTTACCTTGTCGATAGCAATGCCGCCCTTGAGCGGCGGCAGGGTAACCGGATTGGCCGGCTCGGGGACGCTCGAGACATGGTCGAGAATGTCGAAAATCCGCTTGGCGCCTGCGGCAGCCTTTTGCGTCACGGAGATGATGCGGCTCATCGAGTCGAGCCGGGTGTAAAAGCGGCTGATGTAGGCCAGAAAAGCGATCAATACGCCAACGGTGATCTGGTCCTTTGACACCAGCCAGATGCCGAAGGCCCAGACGACGAGGATGCCGACCTCGGTGAGCAGGCCAACAGTAGGTGCGAATAGCGACCAGATGCGGTTCAGGCGGTCATTCACCTCCAGGTTGTGCTTGTTGGCCTCGCGGAAGCGCTGTGCCTCGCGTGCTTCCTGCGCGAAGGCCTTGACGACGCGGACGCCGGGAATGGTGTCGGCCAATACGTTGGTGACTTCGGCCCAGACACGGTCGATCTGCTCGAAGCCGGTGCGCAGCTTGTCGCGCACCAGATGGATCATCCAGGCGATGATCGGCAGCGGCGTCAGAGTCACCAGGGCGAGCCAGGGGTTGATCGAGAACAGGATGACCGAGGTCATCACGATCATCAGTACATCGGTGGCGAAGTCGAGCAGGTGCAAGGAGAGGAAGACGTTGATGCGGTCGGTCTCCGAGCCGATGCGCGCGAGCAGGTCCCCGGTGCGCTTGCCACCGAAATATTCGTGGCTGAGCTTGAGCAGGTGTTCGTAGGTGGTGGTGCGCAGGTCGGCGCCGATGCGCTCGGATGCCAGCGCCAGTATGTAGGTGCGTGCCCAGTTCAATGCCCAGGCCAGCGTGGCCGAACCCAGCAGGCCGCCGAGCAGCCAGGCCACCTTGTCGGGATCGATCGGCGTGCCGTTCTGATAGGGAATCAACACATCGTCCATCAGCGGCATGGTGAGGTAGGGCGGCACCAGCGTGGCCGCGGTGGCGGCGAGCGTCAGCAGGAAACCGGCGATGAGTTGCCCCTGGTAGGGTTTGGCGAAGCGCCAGATGCGCAGCAGCGTCCAGGTCGAGGGGGGGGTGTGCAGTTCGCGGATGCAGTTGGGGCAGTCTTCCTCGTCCGGCTGCAACTGTATCTGGCAAATCGGGCAGATGGCGGCAACGGCGGGCAGGGGCGGCTGGCCGCTCGCCACACTGTCGCGTTGACGCACGAACTCGCGCTCGAAGCGCAGTGCGGCGGGGCTTTGGCCGAGGGTGTAACGCCACAGCGCCAGGCGGCCCTGTCCATCTTCGAGTTCCAGCGTGCCGACGCCGGCGTGGTCGTGGTGGGTCAGCTTTAACCCGGCCGTCAGCGGCCAGGCTTCCCTGGGGGTGTCGTTCGCGCCGGTGGCAATCAGGCGACGGTCGCTCAGCGTAACCAGACCGGGACGAAATTCGAGATGATCGTCGAGGTCGAGTTCCAGCCAGGCGATGAGTTGTTCGTCTGGTGCAAGGCTGGCCAGCAACTCGCTCTGCCATGCTTCGGGTAAAGTATCGGGTGCAGTCACGGAGTAAAGCTATATTTTTAAAAAGGCCGGGGCCAGCGTCAGCGGGTGGTGTGCCGGAAAAGAAAAGCCGAAAACGTGCAGGCAGCGGCAATTTTAAAGCTTGCCGTCCCACCAGCGCCGACTTTTATTTTTGTTGAGGGCGTCAGCCTTCAGCGCCAAGTTGCGTTGACGGGGGTTGCAGCAACTTGTCCAGACAGTCTCAACAACATGACAAAATGAAATCCATTGAATTTCTCAAGATCGTGCATTTGCGCGGTCCCAACATGTGGACCTATCGGCCGGTGATCGAGGCCTGGGTCGACATCGGCGAACTGGAAGAATACCCTTCCAATACCTTGCCCGGCTTCAACCAGCGGTTGACGACGTGGCTGCCGACACTGCAAACACATCGGTGCAGCTATGGCGAGCCGGGCGGCTTTGTCAGGCGCCTTGAAGAAGGCACCTGGCCGGCGCACATCCTTGAACACGTCACCCTGGAATTGCAAAACCTGGCAGGACTGTCCGGTGGCTTCGGGCGTGCCCGCAGCATGACGCAACGGGGGCATTACAAGGTCGTCGTGCGTGCCTGGCACGAAGAGGTCACCCACACGGCGCTTTACGCGGCGCGCGACCTGGTGGTGGCGGCCATTGAAAACCGCCCCTTCGATGTCACCGGCACCGTCAAACAACTGCACGAAATGGCCGACCGCCTCATGCTTGGCCCGAGTACGGCCTGCATCGTCGATGCGGCGGGCGACAAGTCGCGGCGCATTCCCCATATCCGCCTCAATGACGGCAACCTGGTGCAACTCGGCTACGGTTCGAAAAGTCGCCGTATCTGGACAGCCGAAACCGATCGCACCAGCGCCATTGCCGAAAGCATTGCCAGCGACAAGGATCTGACCAAATCGCTGCTCGCGCCCTGTGGCGTGCCGGTGCCGGAAGGCCGCATGGTCGACAGCCCGGCCGATGCCTGGGAAGCCGCCCAGGAGATTGGCCTGCCGGTGGTCGTCAAGCCCGACAACGCCAATCATGGACGTGGCGTCTCGCTCGAACTGATGAGCCAGGCCGAAGTCGAGGCAGCCTTTCCGATTGCCGATGCCCAAGGTAGCGGGGTGATGGTCGAGCGTTTTGTGCGCGGCGAGGAACACCGTCTGCTGATTGTGAATAACCAGCTGGTTGCGGCGACCCGCGGCGAGAGCATCTACATTACCGGGGACGGCAAAGCGACGATACGCGCACTGATCGACAGTCAACTGAATACCGACCCGCGCCGGGGCGAAGCCGAGGAATTTCCGCTCGAGACGATTGTTCTTGAGAATGAACCGCTGATTCTGCAGCTGCTCAAGCGCCAGAAGATGGATGGCGATTCGGTGCCGGCGGCAGGGCAGCAGGTACTGATCCAGCAGAACGGCAACTGTGCCATCGACGTCACCGACCTGGTACATCCCGATGTGGTGCGCACCGCCTGCCTCGCCGCACGGATCGTCGGGCTGGACATTGCCGGCATCGACCTGGTGGCCGAGGATATTGCGCGGCCGCTCGCCGAGCAGGGTGGTGCGATTGTCGAGGTGAATGCCGGTCCCGGCCTGCTGATGCATCTCAAGCCGGCACAGGGCCAGCCACGGCCGGTCGGCGCGGCGATTGCCGATCATCTCTTTCCCCATGGCGACAACGGCCGCATTCCGGTCATCGGCATCACCGGCAGCCGCGATACCACGGCCGTCGCACAGATCGTCGCGCGCCTGCTGCAACTCGATGGCCGGCGCACCGGACTGGCCTGCGCGGCCGGTCTGTTTCTCGGTAACCGCAAGGTGCAGGCCGGTGACTGCACGCAATGGGAGGCGGGACAGCGCCTGCTGATCAACCGCACCATCGATGCAGTCGTCATTGAAAATCCCTCGACCGTCATGGTCGGTGAAGGGCTCGCCTATGATCGCTGCCAGGTCGCTGTCATCACGGCCATCGACAACGCCGCCCTGTTGCCCGAACATGGCATCGACTCCCCCGAATTGCTGTTCAAGGTATTCCGCACCCAGATCGATGTGGTGCTGCCGGGGGGTGTTGCCGTCCTGAATGCCGATGATCCGACGGTGGCGGCGATGGCCGAATTGTCCGACGGCGAGGTGATCCTGTTTGGCGCCGATGCGGCCCTGCCCATCATCATTGAACATCGCAGCAAGGGCGGTCGCGCCCTGGTGGTGCGCGACGGCCGCATTCTGCTGGCCGTCGGTGCACAGGAAGCACCACTGATAGAACTGGCTGCCGTGCCGCTGCTCAATGAGTCGGCCAATCACCTGGCGGGCATTCTCGGCGCCATCGGCGCTGGCTGGGCGCTGGGCCTGCCCCCCGAGATATTGCGCACCGGCATCGGTACCTACCATTTTCCCGGCCATTCTTTTGGCGATAACGCCTCGACTGACTAATTTTCACGCCATCCCATGGAAATATCACGCATCCGGGCCCTGCGCGGGCCGAACCTCTGGAGCCGGCACACTGCGATTCAGGCGCTGGTATTTTGTGAAGAAAACGAAAATGCCTTGAGCCGCCTGCCGGGATTCGAGGCGCGCATTCGTGCCCGCTTTCCCCACATCGGCGCGATGCGCCCGATCGGTTACGAAGGCGACATATCGGTTGCGCATGCCATGCAGTTTGCCGCGCTCAACCTGCAGGCGCAAGCCGGTTGCCCGGTGACCTTCAGCCGCAGCGCGCCGACCATCGAGCCCAATCTGTATCAGGTGGTGGTCGAATACACCGAAGAAGCGGTCGGTCGCCGCGCCTTCGCTCTGGCCGAGGAGCTGTGCCGTTCCGCCGAAAACGATACCCCGTTCGACATCGATGCGGCTCTCGCCGAATTGCGCGAGCTTGACGAAGACGAGCGCCTGGGGCCGTCCACCGGTTCGATTGTCAATGCCGCACTGGCGCGCGGCATTCCGTGCCGCCGGCTGACTTCCGGCAGCCTGGTGCAAATGGGTTGGGGCAGCAAGCATCGCCGCATCCAGGCCGCGGAAATCGACAGCACTTCGGCCATCGCCGAATCCATCGCCCAGGACAAGGACCTGACCAAGCAGTTGCTGCATGCTGTCGGCGTGCCGGTACCGATTGGCCGCATCGTTCGCAACGCCGATGAAGCCTGGCAAGTTGCCAATGAAATCGGCTTGCCGGTGGTGGTGAAGCCGAAAGACGGCAACCAGGGCAAGGGCATCACCGTGAATATCTCGAGCCGCGATCAGATCGAAATCGCCTTTGTGGCGGCCGTGGCCGTGCGCGACGATGTCATGGTCGAACGCTTCATCACCGGTCACGACTTTCGCCTGCTGGTCGTCGGCGACAAACTGGTCGCCGCCGCGCGGCGCGACCCGCCCCATGTCATCGGCGATGGTCAGCATACAGTGCGCGAACTGGTCGACATCGTCAATAGCGATCCGCGCCGTGGCGTTGGTCATGCGACCTCGCTGACGAAAATCCGTTTTGATGATATTGCCCGCGCCTGTCTGGCGGTGCAGGGGTATTCCGCGGAATCGACGCCGCCGAAGGGGGCGCGTGTCGTGCTGCGCAACAACGCCAACCTGTCGACCGGCGGCTCGGCAACCGACGTCACCGACGATGTGCATCCGGATGTTGCGGCTTGTGCCGTGACGGCTGCCAGGATGATCGGGCTGGATATCTGCGGCGTCGATTTTGTCTGCGAAAACGTCAGCCGCTCGCTCGAAGATCAGGGCGGCGGCATCGTCGAGGCAAATGCCGCGCCGGGTCTGCGCATGCATCTCACCCCTTCCTACGGCAAGGGACGCGATGTCGGTGCGGCCGTCATCGACACGATGTTTCCGCCCGGTGATGACGGACGCATTCCAATCGTCGCCGTTACCGGCACCAACGGCAAGACCACCACGGCGCGCCTGATTGCTCACCTGATTGCCCAGACCGGCAAGCGCCTGGGCATCACCGCAACCGATGGCGTGTATGTCCACGGCCAACGTATCGACACCGGTGATTGCAGTGGTCCGAAAAGTGCGAAGAACGTGCTGTTGCACCCCGAAGTCGACGCGGCGGTGCTGGAAACCGCGCGCGGCGGCCTGCTGCGCGAAGGACTGGGCTTTGACCGCTGCGACGTGGCGGTGGTTACCAACATCGGCAAGGGCGATCATCTGGGCCTCAACTACATCAATACGGTCGAGGACATCGCGGTGGTCAAGCGCGTCATCGTGCAGAACGTCGCCCCGCGGGGCTACGCCGTGCTCAACGCCGCCGATCCGCACGTGGCGCGCATGGCCAGGGTTTGTCCTGGCAAGGTTATTTTCTTTGCAACCGACCCACATCATCCGGTGATGATGACGCACCGTGCCGAGGGCAAGCGTGCGATCTTCCGCGAGGGCGATGTGCTGGTCGCCGCCGAAGGTGCGCTGGTCGAACGGATCGACTTGTCCGGCATTCCGCTGACGCGCAGTGGCACCATCGGCTTCCAGGTTGAAAATGCCATGGCCGCCATTGGTGCGGCCTGGGCGCTGGGAATGGACTGGAACACCATTCGCCTGGGGTTGGCGACCTTTGTCAGCGATATCAGTACTGCTCCCGGCCGTTTCAATGTCTTCGATTACCGGGGGGCGACCCTGGTTGCCGACTATGGGCACAACCCCGACGCCATTGCGGCGCTGACGCAGGCCGTTGCCGCCCTGCCGGCCAAGCAGCGCTGGGTGGTGATCAGTGGTGCCGGCGACCGGCGCGATGAGGACATCTGCGGCCAGACCGAAATTCTCGGCGATGCCTTTGACGGCGTCATTCTCTATGAAGATGCCTGCCAGCGCGGCCGGGCCGACGGCGAGGTGCTGAAACTGCTGCGCGTTGGCCTGGCCAAAGCTTCCCGTGCCACCGCCATCGAGGAAATCCACGGCGAATTTCTCGCCATCGATACGGCGCTGGCGAAATTGCAACCTGGCGACCTCTGCCTGATTCTTGTCGATCAGGTCGAGGAAGCGCTGGCGCATATCAAGCGGCGTATCGCCGAGGGATAAGTAAAAGTCGGCGCTGGCGGGACGGCGTCAGCCGGAACGCCGCCAACACGGGGACGGCGTTATTTCGCTGCTACGCCCAAATCGTGCAAAATGACCCTCCTTGACAGGGAGGAAACGCATGGCCAAGATCAAACGCGCAGCGGATGCCGACAATCTGAGTATCCGCACCGGACTGTCCGAGGACTCCATCCGGCTGGCCTTTCTCGACAACCTCTTCTATGTCCAGGGGCGCTTCCTCGAGGTTGCCTCGCCCGACGACAAGTACAAGGCGTTGGCATTCACGGTACGCGACCGGTTGCTGCACCGCTGGGTCAGCACGATCCGCACCTATCAGCAGGTCAATCCGCGCACGGTCTGCTATCTGTCGGCCGAATACCTGCCGGGGCCATTCCTCGGCAACAACCTGCTGAACCTCGGCATTGAAGAGCCCACGCGCAAGGCGCTGGCCGGGCTCGGCATCGATCTCGACGAGCTGATCGAATACGAGGAAGAGCCGGGGCTGGGCAATGGCGGTCTCGGCCGGCTCGCCGCCTGTTTCATGGATTCGCTCGCGACCCTGGAGATCTCCGCGATCTGTTATGGCATCCGTTATGAGTTCGGCATCTTCACCCAGGCCATCCGCGACGGCAAGCAGGTCGAGACCACCGACAACTGGCTGCGTTACGGGAATCCGTGGGAGGTGCGGCGGCCCAACGTCGCCTATGAGGTGAAGCTCGGCGGCCATACCGAGCAATATGTCGATGAGCAGGACCGCTTCCGCGTGCGCTGGGTGCCCGGCGAGACCTTCCTCGGTTTGGCCATCGATACGCCGATCCTCGGGCACGGCGTCAGCACGGTGAATCTGCTGCGCCTGTGGAGCGCCGAAGCTGCCGAGGGTTTTGATTTTCACGCCTTCAACCGCGGTGACTACTACGGCGCGGTGACGCGCGAGGTGCGTTCGGAAACCATCAGCAAGGTGCTTTACCCCAATGACGAACCGGAAATCGGCAAGCGCCTGCGTCTCCTGCAGCAGCATTTCTTTGTCACCTGTTCGTTGCAGGACATGTTGCGCATTCACCGCAGCACCGGTCTGCCGATCGAGGACTTCCACAAGAAATTCAGCGTGCAGCTCAACGACACGCATCCGGCTATCGCGGTGGCGGAACTGATGCGCCTGCTGATCGACAAGGAAGGCCTGGACTGGGATGCGGCATGGAACGTGACGCGCAATACCTTTGCCTATACCAATCACACCCTGTTGCCCGAGGCGCTGGAAAAATGGTCGATCATCCTGTTCGAGAATCTGCTGCCGCGCCACCTGGAAATCATCTATGAAATCAACGCGCATTTCCTCGACGATGTGCGCCTGCATTTCCCGTTCGACAGCAGTCGCGTGGAACGCCTGTCGATCATCGACGAAAATGGCCCGCGCTATGTGCGCATGGCACACTTGGCCTGCGTCGGCAGCTTTGCCATCAACGGCGTCGCCGAATTGCACAGCCGTCTGCTCACGGAAACCGTGCTGCGCGACTTTTACGAGATGTGGCCGGAAAAGTTCCAGAACAAGACGAATGGCGTGACGCCGCGCCGTTTCATCATGCTCAGCAACCCCGGTCTCGCCACCCTGTTGACCGAAACCATCGGTTCCGCATGGGAAACCGATCTGTCGCAATTGCGGGCGCTGGAAGCTTACGCCGACGATCCGGTGTTTCAGGAACGCTGGCGGCAGATCAAGCGCGAGTGCAAACTGCGCATGGCCGCAACCATCGCCAAGCGTTGCAACGTACATATCGACCCAGCCAGCCTCTACGACGTGCAGGCCAAGCGCATCCACGAATACAAGCGCCAGCACCTCAATGTGCTGCACATCATCACGCTCTACAACCGCATCAAGCTCAATCCGGCTGTGGAGATCGTGCCGCGCACCTTCATCTTTGGCGGCAAGGCGGCCCCGGGTTACGCGCTGGCCAAGCTGATGATCCAGCTGATCACCGCGGTGGGCGAAGTGGTGAACCGCGACCCCGATGTCGCCGATCGGCTGAAGGTGGTATTCCTGCCCAATTTCAGCGTCAAGCTGGGGCATGGACTTTATCCGGCCGCCGACCTGTCGCAGCAGATTTCGACCGCCGGCAAGGAAGCTTCCGGTACCGGCAACATGAAGTTCTCGATGAACGGGGCGCTGACCATCGGCACGCTCGATGGTGCCAATGTCGAAATCCGCGAAGAGGTCGGCGCCGACAATTTCTTCCTCTTCGGACTCAATGCCGAAGAGGTGGAGCGCACCGTGGCCGACGGTTACCGGCCGCAGGACATCTACGCCGGCAATCCGGAACTCAAGGGTGTCATCGATCTGCTCGGTAGCGGCCTGTTTTCGCATGGCGACCGCGGCGTGTTCCAGCCGCTGATCGATAACCTGCTGCAGCACGATCCCTATCTGCTGCTCGCCGACTATGCTGCCTATATCGCCTGTCAGGAGCAGGTCAGCGCGGCTTATCGCGACCCGGCACGCTGGACGCGCATGTCCATCCTCAATGTCGCGCGCATGGGCAAGTTCTCTTCCGACCGCACCATCGGCGAATATTGCCGCGACATCTGGCGGGTGACGCCGACGCCGGTGGAACTGTAAGCCGTGTCAGTCCGGTTGAAAGTCGAGCAGCACATCCACGCCGCTTGCGGGGACTATGGCGGCGGCGGGGATTGCCGCGTCGGCGCGCCATTCAGCCACGGCAGGCTGCTTGCCGGCGCCGCTGACGATAAAGAGCACCTGGCGGGCGGCGGCAAGGCGGCGGGCGGAGAGCGAAACGCGCTCCGCCGGCGGCTTGGGTGCGTCGAACACCGCCAGCACAGCCGGCGCCGTTGCCTCCGCGCCCCACTCATGGCCGGGGAACAGGCTGGCGGTGTGGCCGTCCTCGCCGAGCCCGAGCAGCACCAGGTCGAAGTCGCCCAGACCCGCGAGAATTTGCGCATAACTGTTCGCGGCAACGACAGGATCCAGTTCGGCAGGAATCGGATGAATCTGCAGCGGCGGAATCGGCACCTGGTCGAGCCAGGCGTCTGCCGCCATGCGGCTGTTGCGTTCCGGGTCTTGCGGTGGCAGGCAGCGCTCGTCGCCGAACCAGACATGCCAGCTGGCCCAGTCAGCTGCGGACTCGGCCAGCGCCCGATAGATGCGGCGCGGCGTGCTGCCGCCGGCCAGCACCAGATGAAAAGCGCCGGCGCGGGCAATGGCCTGTTGCGCGGCGTGCAGGATACGGGCTGTCGCGTCTTGTTCCAGCGCGTCAGTATTGGCGAGAACATGCCAGCGGCAGGATTGTCTTGTGCGCATGGCCTTAAAAGTGAAAGACGCGGAGCGGCTCACACCGCTCCCCTCACCCTTGACGGGAGAGGGGTTGGGGGAGAGGGTGCGGGCATGGCGCGAAATTATCATGATTTGTTGTCGTGCCAGTCCCATGACCGTTAGCATACAACTTCAATTCGATGGGGGGAAACATCATGCGTTTGGCAATGATCGGTTTGGGCAAGATGGGCGGCAACATGGTGCGGCGGTTGCGGCGTGCCGGTATCGAGGTGGTCGGTTTCGATCGCGACGCCAAAACCGTCAGCGAACTGGCTGACGAGACAGGCATGATCGCCGCGGCTTCGGTGATCGATGCGGTAGCCAAGCTTGAAGCGCCCCCGGCGCCAAAGATCGTCTGGCTGATGTTGCCGAGCGGCGCGGCGACCGAAGATCAGCTGCGCGAACTGGTGTCGAAGCTGTCGACCGGCGATATCGTCGTCGATGGCGGCAACTCCAACTTCAAGGAAAGTCAGCGGCGCGGCGCCATGCTCGCCGAGCAGGGCATCGGCTTCATGGATGCCGGCACCTCGGGCGGTGTGTGGGGTCTGGAAAACGGCTACTGCCTGATGGTCGGCGCAACGCCGGAGGTGGCGGAAGTGGTGGAACCGATACTCAAGGCGCTGGCGCCGGCGCCGGATCGTGGCTGGGCGCATGTCGGGCCGGTGGGCGCGGGTCACTATTCCAAGATGATCCATAACGGCATCGAGTACGGCATGATGCAGGCGCTGGCCGAAGGGCTCGACCTGCTCAAAGGCAAGCAGGAATTCAACTACGACCTGGCCCAGCTCACCGAGCTATGGCGCCATGGCTCGGTGGTCAGAAGCTGGCTGCTCGACCTGACCGCGGAAGGGCTCAAAAACGATCAGGAACTGGCCGACATCGCCCCCTTCGTTTCAGACTCCGGCGAAGGCCGCTGGACGGTGATCGACGCGATCGAACAGGGCATTCCCGCGCCGGTGCTGACCATGGCACTGCAGATGCGCTTTGCCAGCCAGGATGAAAAAGGCTACAGCTACCGCCTGCTTTCGCTGATGCGCAATGCCTTTGGTGGGCATGCGGTGAAAAAAGCGCTGCAAAATAAATGAGCCCCCCACGCTCGCAAAACCTACGCGCTGCCCCCCATGAAATCACCCGAAGCGGTGACGGGGGGGCGCTCATTTGGCAACTGAGCTCCTTGGGGCGGCCCTACGGAGGCATGTCATGAAAACCATCGACCCCTGTAACCTGGTTATTTTCGGCGCCGGCGGCAACCTGGCGCGGCTCAAGCTGATTCCCGCGCTGTTCCGCCTCGAGACCGCCGGGCATCTGCCGGACAACATGGCGATTCTCGCCGCCGACCGCGAACAATGGAGCGACGAGGAATGGAGCGCCGAGGTCACCAGGATGCTCGTCGCGAAGTATCCGCAGGGATATGACCACGGCGCCTGTCAGCGTTTCCACACGCGCATGCACTACCACGCCATTGTGCCCGGCGACGATGGCTCTTACGAGCGCCTGCGCCAGACGCTCGAGGAAAGCCCCGACTTTTCGCGCAACGTCGTGTTCTACATGGCGGTGCGCCCCGCCGAGTTTCCCAACATCATCGACAAACTCGGCAATGTCGGCCTGCTCCAGCAGAAGAGCGGCTGGCGCCGCGTGGTCATCGAAAAGCCCTTCGGCTACGACCTGCTGTCGGCCCAGACGCTCCAGCAGAGCCTTTACAAGCATCTCAACGAGCCGCAGATCTACCGCATCGACCACTATCTGGGCAAGGGCACGGTGCAGAACGTCATGGTGTTCCGCTTCGCCAACCTGATGCTGGAGCCGTTATGGAACCGGCATTACATCGACCACGTGCAGATCACCCATTCCGAGACGCTGGGCATCGAGGGGCGCGCCGGTTATTACGAAGGGGCGGGCGCGCTGCGCGACATGATCCAGAGCCACCTGCTGCAACTGATGGCGCTGGTGGCGATGGAACCGCCGGTGTCGATGGCGGCCGAGCATCTGCGCGACGAGAAGGTCAAGGTACTCAAGGCGATCCGGCCGATCACGCAGAATGCCGTGCACGCCCACGCCTTTCGCGGCCAATACTCCAGCGGCTCGATCAATGGCAAGACGGTGCCCGGTTATCTGGAGGAAGCGGGCGTCGCGCCGGACAGCACCACCGAGACCTTTGCCGCGCTGAAGCTGTTCGTCGACAACTGGCGCTGGTCGGGCGTGCCTTTCTACCTGCGCACCGGCAAACGCATGGCCGCAGGCAGTTCGGCGATCTGCATCCGCTTCAAGAATCCGCCGCAAGACCTGCTGCGCCATACCCGCCACGACCATTCGCGGCCGAACTGGATCATGCTGGGCATCCAGCCCAACGACTGCATGAAGATGGAACTGCAGGTGAAGGTGCCGGGGCTGGAACTGCAGACCCGCACCATCAGCCTCGACGCCACCTACCGCAAGTCCAGCGAGGAAGAATACGATGCCTACGAAGGACTGCTGCTCGACACCATGCTCGGCGACCATTCGCTGTTCCTGCGCTACGACGAGGTGGAATGGGCATGGCGCGTCGTCGACCCGGTGCTGAAGGTCTGGTCGATGGAACGCGAGTTTATCAATACCTACCCGGCCGGTTCCTGGGGACCGCGCGGCACCTACCGCCTGTTCGACCGCGACGACCAGTTCTGGCGCCATTCGCTCGAAGTGGGCGGGGCTGATTTGCAGGCTTACTGAAAGTCGGCGCTGGCGGGACGGCGGCGGATGCCAGCTTCACTTGCATCCGCCTGAAAAACGATCATAACAATGCACCATTAGGCATCGCCAGCGGCCCGGCTATTCCTGCACCTGTTCATCATGCCGACCCCTGCGTCAGTTTCGCGCGTTTCAGCAGCGCCACGGCCCCGACAGCGCCCTGCCGATAAGCCGGCGATGTCCTGTTGCCATGAAAGCTACCCATTATTTGACGTGTCACGCATTGTGCGAAAGGGAACCCCACGGGAAGCTGACGCGCTGACATTTTTGTAATCAGCGCGGCCGAATTTGAAGTGGGGCATTCAAGGAACTCAGCCTGTCAGCCACAGCCACTTGTGGCGACGCCGGGGGACATGGGCAACGGGCGCTCAGTTGAGAGCATCTCGATAGCCTGCATGCGCGCTAGTGATTCAGTTGCCGCACTTCAACGTTTAAGCCTGAACGGTATGCCAACGCACAGATGCCGACAATACGTCGGCGTAGCTTGGTTGTGACTCTACGGATTCTGCCGCATTTGCAGTCCTGCGCTGCAGGCAGTTGCAGTGGTGAAGGAACCTGTGGAGCTTGGCTTGTGTAGCCCGGATCAATCGGATGGCATAAGCAACTTCGTCCGATTAGATCAGTTTCGCTCAGGAGCACTCATGAAAACTTTGCTTGGTATGGCTGTCGGTACGGTGACGCTGTTGGCCACCGATGTTGCTTTGGCGCAGAACGGAAACATGATGAGCGGAGGCTCGTCTGGCGCCGGCTGGATGCATGGCTACGGCGGATACGGAATTGGCGGACCGATTTTGCTCATTGTAGTTGTCGCCCTCGTTGTGTGGATCGTTCGGCGAAGCGGCAAGTAACCGTGCCCGACAGCCATCTGGATTGCCGCAATTGCCATTTACGAAATTATTGATGAATTGAACCCTAAAGGAAAAACCATAATGAAAACCTCACTACTCGTTGCCGCAATGCTTGGCTGCACATTGTCGCTGCCCGTCCTCTCGGCTCAGGAAACAGACTTGCCCGCCAAGCCGGCGATGAGCATGGACATGGACAAGAAAATGCCGCAGATGCAGGAGAACATGAAAAAAATGCAGCAACAGATGGATCAACTTCGGGTCACAGATGATCCGGCGGAACGCGAGAGGCTGATGCAGCAGCACATGCAGACCATGCAGGACAACATGATGACCATGCACGGCATGCGTGGCATGGGCGGCATGAAGATGCAGGGTTCGACCGGACGCGGCGGGATGCAGCCCGGCGTGACCGGGTCGGACGCGATGAAGAACTCAATGATGACGGGAATGGACAGCATGCAATCCATGCCCATGTCCGGCGAAACCGACAAGGACTTCGCGATGATGATGAAGGTGCATCATCAGCAAGCTGTGGACATGGCGCAGGTGGTGCTCGATCAGGGCAAGTCACCAACCATGAAGGCGATGGCACGCAAGATCATTTCCGCGCAGAAGAAAGAGATTGCCCAGTTCGATCAGTGGCTCAGCAAGCAGAAATAATTTAGCAAACGGTGTGCCCCGCGAAAGTTGCGGGAGGCCGGTACACAAAAAAGCGAGCGGCTCGTGTCAGTTACGTTCTATGTCATCAGGCGAAATCCTTTGACTGGCGTGTGCGCTCCGCCGCCGCACATCCCATGAAGCGGCTGCCAGATGCATGTTTTGCCGAGGTGTGTGGGGTACTGAACCAAATTGTGCAACTGACCTGAAGCAAAAGTCGGCGCTGGCGGGACGGCGTCAGCCGGAACGCCGCCAACAGGGGACGGCGTCAGCCGTACCCGCCGCCAACACGGGGACGTCGGCTATTCGGTTTTTAACTCGCCGCCCAGCGCGATCAGCAGGTCGTCGAGCAGATGGGCCAGTTCGCCGGCCATCAGGGCAAAGTCGGCATCGAACTGCTCTTCGGCGTTGTCGGCTGATTCGGCCTGTTCCTTGAGGATGTCGAGAAACGCCAGGCGCTTGAGATGCAGTTTGTCGGTGAGGACGAAAGAGATTCTGTCGTTCCAGGTCATGCCGAGCTTGGTGGCGATCTTGCCGGCAGCGATGTGGTCGGCGATTTCCGGGCCGGCGAGGGCGTGATGCACATAGCGGATGGCGGCCTGCGATTCGCTGGCGGAGCGCAGTTCCAGGTCGCTGTCGATGGTGAAGTCGGTGGGTGCTTCGTTCCCGGCCAGCCAGCCGGTCATGGCGGTTTGCGGTGACACTTGGGTTTGCAGCGGGCGCGGCGCGATATTGTCGAGGGTGGAGAGCAGCATCTCCATGAATTCGTCGGCCCGCGCGTCGGAGCCGGCATCGACCACCAGCCAGCCGTGCAGCGGATCGAGCCAGCCCCAGGTGGTGCGGCGCTGCGAGAACGCCTTGGGCAGGAGCTCTTCAGTCACGCGTTCGGCGATGTCGCGCATTTCTTTGCGCCCCACCTTGCGACTCTGTTCGGATTCGATCAGGGCGGCGCGTTCCTGGGCGGTTTGCCGGACGACCGCGGCGGGCAACAACTTTTGTTCGACGCCGAGCGCGAGCAGCCATTGCCGATTGACGGCATGCACAAAGGCACCTTCCTGACGCGGAAATACCCAGCCCCGGCTGGCCATTTCGAAGCTGCCGCAGCGGGCGAGCGGGCGGCGCGACAGTTGCTCGTCAAGACCGGCCAGATCAATATCCAGTTTCCGCTGGAGACGGTAAACACGCAGATTGCGAAACCACATGGGCGATTCTTTCCTGAGCAAAGGGACGAAGGATACCTGTTTGCGCCTTAGCGTCAGTCCCGAAAAGGGGATTTCCTTCGGTCACACCGACTTTTAGCTACGCCTCAGCGTCCAGGTAATACCAGCGTTCGCCTTCTCGCACGAAGTGGCTTACCTCATGCAGACGCTGGGCGCGGCCGCCGATCTTGTGGCGGGCGACGAACTCGACGACTGCCGTTTCGGCACTGGTGCTTTCATGCCGCTTGACCGTGAGCCCGAGCCATTGGGTCGGCGGCGTGGTCGCGAGGTGAAGTTCTGCCGGTCGCGTCGTGGCATGCCAGGTGGCCAGCAAATAGTTTTCCAGACCCAGCACATAGGCGGTGTAGCGCGAACGCATCAGGGCTTCGGCATCGGGGGCGGGGGCGCCGGCGTGCCATAGGCCGCAACAGGAGGCGTAGGGCAGGGGGCGCCCGCAGGGGCAGCTTGCGACTATGGCTTCCTACCCAGCCGTGCCTTCAGGTCGGCGAACGGCGAATGGGTGGCGCTGCCATTCTTGCTGCCGATCTCGGCAATGCCGCCGCTGGCTTCGAGCAGGCGCTGATGCTCGTTGTCGTGGCAATAGAGGCAAAGCAATTCCCAGTTACTGCCGTTGGGCGGATTGTTGTCGTGATTGTGGTCGCGGTGGTGGACGGTGAGTTCGCGCAGGTTGGCGTTGGTAAAAGTGCGCGCACAGCGGCCGCAGACCCATGGGTAGATCTTCAGTGCCTGCTCGCGGTAGCCCTGATCGCGTTTTTCGGCGGCACGCCTTGCGTCGGCAACGATTTTGTCGAGTTTGTCTGCGGAAGACGCCGTCCCCTTGTTGGCGGCGGGCCCGGCTGACGCCGTACCCGCTGCGGGGCATTTCATCCCGCCAGTCCCACGGGGATTTCCTTCGGTCACGCCGACTTTTGCTTGATTGGCCATTTACCCCTCTCCCCAACCCCTCTCCCGCAAGGGGAGAGGGGCTTTTAGCATACGTTATCATCACAAGATGCCTGAATCTGCAGAAAACAGTATAGCGAGCTTCCCCGGCAGTCCGTTTCGCCTGCACCAGCCGTTTCCGCTCGCCGGTGACCAGCCGGAGGCGGTGCGCCTGTTGACGGAAGGCATCGCCGACGGCCTCTCGTTTCAGACCCTGCTCGGCGTGACCGGTTCGGGCAAGACCTACACGATGGCCAATGTCATCGCGCGGCTGGGGCGTCCCGCCCTGGTGCTGGCGCACAACAAGACGCTGGCGGCCCAGCTGTATTCGGAATTCCGCGAGTTCTTCCCGGAAAACGCCGTGGAATATTTCGTTTCCTACTACGACTACTACCAGCCCGAGGCCTATGTGCCATCGCGCGACCTGTTCATCGAGAAGGACTCGGCGATCAACGAGCATATCGAGCAGATGCGCCTCTCCGCGACCAAAAGCCTGCTCGAACGGCGCGATGTGGTGATCGTCTGCAGCGTGTCGGCGATCTACGGCATCGGTGATCCGGTCGATTACCACGCCATGATCCTGCATCTGCGCGAGGGCGAAAAGGTCGGCCAGCGCGAGATCATCCGGCGGCTTTCCGAGATGCAGTACGAGCGCAACGAGGTGGATTTCCACCGCGGCGCCTTCCGCGTGCGCGGCGATGTGATCGACATCTTCCCCGCGGAAAACGCCGAAAGCGCCCTGCGCGTCAGCCTGTTCGATGACGAGGTCGAGACGCTGACGCTGTTCGATCCGCTCACCGGGCACACCAAACAGCGGCTGGGACGCTTCACGGTGTTTCCGTCGAGCCACTATGTCACCCCGCGCGCCACCGTCTTGCAGGCCGTCGAGAAGATCAAGCAGGAACTCCGCGAGCGCATCGAGTTTTTCCAGCAGGAGCAGAAGCTGGTGGAGTGCCAGCGCATCGAGCAGCGCACCCGCTTCGACCTCGAAATGCTCGCCCAGCTGGGCTTCTGCAAGGGCATCGAGAACTATTCGCGGCATCTGTCGGGCCGCCAGCCGGGCGAACCGCCGCCGACGCTGTATGACTACCTGCCGCCGGACGCGATCATGTTCATCGACGAGTCGCATGTGACGATTTCGCAGGTCGGCGGCATGTACAAGGGCGACCGTTCGCGCAAGGAAAACCTGGTCAACTACGGTTTCCGCCTGCCTTCGGCGCTCGACAACCGGCCGCTCAAGTTCGAGGAATTCGAGCGGCTGATGCCGCAGACGGTATTCGTTTCGGCGACGCCGGCCAACTACGAACACGAACACCAGGGCCAGGTCGTCGAGCAGCTGGTGCGGCCGACCGGCCTGGTCGATCCGCTGCTGGAAGTGCGGCCGGCCGCGACGCAGGTCGATGATCTGCTTGCCGAAATCAAGCGGCGCGTGGCCGTGGAGGAGCGCGTCCTCGTGACCACGCTGACCAAGCGCCTGTCCGAGCAACTGACCGAGTTTCTTGCCGACAACGGCATCAAGGTGCGTTACCTGCACTCGGACATCGATACCGTCGAACGGGTCGAGATCATCCGCGACCAGCGGCTGGGCATGTTCGATGTGCTGGTCGGCATCAACCTGCTGCGCGAGGGACTGGATATTCCCGAGGTGTCGCTGGTGGCGATCCTCGATGCCGACAAGGAAGGTTTTTTACGTTCGGAACGCGCGCTGATCCAGACCATCGGCCGTGCCGCACGTCACATCAACGGCGCCGCGATTCTGTACGGCGACAAGATCACCGCCTCGATGCAACGCGCGATTGCCGAGACCGAACGCCGCCGTGAAAAACAACTGCAATACAACGTTGAGCACGGCATCACGCCCAAGGGCGTGAAGAAGCGCATCAAGGACATCATCGACGGGGTTTACGACGTTGCTGCGATCACCCGCGAGCTCAAGGTGGCCCAGGAAGCGGCGCGCTACGAGGCGATGAGCGAGAAGGCGCTGGCGCGCGAGATCAAGCGGCTGGAGAAAGCCATGCAAGACCATGCGAAAAACCTGGAGTTCGAGCAGGCGGCGGCAGCGCGCGACGAACTGCAGCGGGTCAAGCAAATGGTTTTCGGCGACAGCGGGCATGATAATGGCCCCCCCCCTTCGCCCCCCTCCCAGGGGGTTCTTTAGTGCTCGCTGCGCTCGTTTGTTACGGGGGAGGTTTGTTTTAGTTCCGGAGCGGGTTGCGCCTTCGGCGCGTGCCGCGCTTGCTTGGGGCGGCCCGGCGCAAACGCTGCGTTTTCAAGTTAGAATAGTTTTGTCATTCCGGGTCCCTGCCATGCGCCACCACTCATTTCGCCTCGCCCTGCTAGCCCTGCTGTGTGCCATTGCCCTGCCGGCCGCCGCCCAGACTCGCCCATCCGACCTGCAACCGCTTCCCGAACCGCCGCCCCCCCCTCCGGGCCTGGCCGATCCCGCCCTTGAACCGCAAGTCACCATCACGAAACGTGGCGAGGACAAGGTTGAGGAATTCCGCATGGGCGGCAATCTCTACATGATCAAGGTGACGCCGCCCAACGGCACACCCTATTACCTGATCGACCCCAAGGGCGATGGCGGCTTCGTGCGACAGGATGTCGGCGACAAAGCGCTGTCAGTGCCGATGTGGGTCATTCGCACGTTCTAGCCGCCGGCAATGCAGGCGCGACGTTTGCCCGCAGCGCGCGGGACGTTCTGGTTGCTTGAGGGTTTCCGGCTGTTTCGCCGCAATCCGCCGCTGATCACCTCTCTGACGCTGCTTTATTTGCTGCTGGTGCAGAGCGTGACGGTGCTGTTGCCGGGCATTGGCCCGATCCTCCTGCCGCTGGTGCTGCCTGTCCTGACGCTGATCGTGGCCAATGGCTGTCGGCTGGTCGATGAAGGACTCCCGCCGGGGAAAGCCACCCTGTTGCGCGGCCTGACCGGCAGCGAGGCCAATGGTCTCGCCATGCTGCGCCTCGGTCTGCTGCAACTGGTCGGCGCCTTGATCCTGGTGTGGCTGAATTCGGCGCTGGGAGACGGCACCGATCCGTTTACCGGCCTTGAGAGTGCGGCGAGCCTGCCCGCCACGGAAGGTGGCGCCGGGGCTGCTGCACGAGACGCCGACATGCTGAGCGCCCTGCTGCGCCTGATGCTGCTGTCCGCGCCGCTGATCATCGCCTTCTGGTTTGCCCCCTTCCTGACGGGCTGGGATCGCGTCAGCCCGCTAAAATCGATGTTTTTCAGCACGGTTGCCGCCTGGCGCAATTGGCGGGCGTTTGCCATGTTCACCCTCGCGGCAGTTGTTGTTGCGGGTATTCTGCCCGGACTGCTCTTGATCCTTATCAGCCAGATTGCCGGATTGGCGACCAACGTTGCCTTTGTTGCGGTGCGCATGGTGCTGATCTTTCTCGTTGCGCCGGTGCTGACCGCCAGCATCTACGTCAGTTACCGTGACATCTTCCGTCCTTCCGTGGACGAGAATGCCTGAGCGGCCAGGGTTTTCTGACCCCCGCCTGGCGGGAATCCCTGGGGTGGAGCGGCGTGGCTGGCATTAACCCGGATCCCTTAGGCATTCTCGGTGGTACCTTTGATCCGGTGCATAACGCCCACCTGGCATTGGCGCAGGCCGCGCTTGACCGGCTGGGAATCGCCCAGGTGCTGTGGATTCCCGCCGGACAACCGCCGCATCGCGCCGCGCCGCGGGTCGCGCCAGCCGATCGCCTGGCCATGGTCCAGGCGGCCATCGCCGCCGAACCGCGCTTTCTGCTGGATGCCAGCGAGGTTGCCAGCCAGGCGCCCAGTTTTACCGTTCATACCCTCCAGCGCTTGCGCCGGCAGTATGGCCCGATCCGGCCGCTGGTGCTGCTGATGGGTGCGGATGCCTTTCTCGGGCTGCCGCTCTGGTATCGCTGGCAGGAACTATTTGGGCTTGCCCACCTGGCCGTGGCCACCCGACCGGGGTTCCCGCTCGTCAACCTTCCCCCACCGCTGGCGGCCGCGATGACCGATCGCCATTGCCTTGATCCTGAGGGTGTGGCCGTTGCTCCCAGTGGCCGTATTCTGACTTTCGAACTCATCGCCGGCACGGTTTCCGCCACCGAGGTGCGCGGGCTGCTTGCCGCGAGCGCGCCGGACACAGCGTTGTCAACATTGCTGCCGCCGGCCGTTCTCGACTATATTCATCAACATTCCCTTTACCACCACTGATATGGACATCCGCAAACTACAAAAAATCACCGTCAATGCCCTCGAAGACATCAAGGGCCGCGACATCGAAGTCATCAACACCAAAAAGCTTACCTCGCTGTTTGACCTCATCATCATTGCCAGTGCCGATTCGACGCGGCAGGTCAAGGCGCTCGCCCGCAATGTCCATGACAAGGTCAAGGAGGCGGGCGGCGAAGTGCTGGGCATGGAGGGCGAGGATGCCGGCGAGTGGGTGCTGGTCGATCTGGGCGACATCGTTGTCCATGTCATGCAGCCCAATGTGCGGCTGCACTACGACCTTGAATCGCTCTGGCAGATGAAGCCGAAAAGGGCTGTGGCCAGCAAGGTCGCAACGCCAGAAAAGTGAAACTTCTGGTCGTCGCCGTCGGTACCCGCCTGCCCGACTGGATGAACACCGGTTTTGCCGAATACGCGAAACGCCTGCCGCGCGAATTGCCGCTGGAGCTGGTCGAGATCAAGCCCGAACCGCGCACTACCGGCAAACCGGTGGACGCCATGATGGCCGCAGAAGCGAAACGGATCGAAGCCGCACTGCCGTCCCGCTGTCGGCGCATCGCGCTGGATGAGCACGGCGATGCACCCGACACGCGTGCGCTGACGCAGCGCCTCGGTGAATGGCAAGCTGCGGGCGACGACGTCGCCTTCCTCATCGGTGGGCCGGATGGGCTCGACCCGTTGCTCAAACAGGGCGCCCACGAGCGCTTGCGCCTGTCATCGCTTACACTGCCGCATGGCCTTGCCCGTGTTGTGCTGGCTGAAGCGCTGTATCGCGCCCATAGCCTGCAAAAGGGACATCCTTATCATCGCGACTAGCTGAATACTTATGACCACGCTCGAACCCCGCATCTATCTGGCTTCGCAAAGCCCGCGCCGGCGCGAGTTGCTGGCACAGATCGGCGTCCGCTTCGATCTGCTGCTGTTTCGCGGCGGCAGCCGGGCTGACTCTGCCACCTGTGAGGATCCGTTGCCCGGCGAACCGCCGGATGTTTATGCGCTGAGAGTTGCCGCGGCCAAGGCGCGGCACGGCTTCCGGATGCTGCAGGAGCGGCGCTTGCCGGTGCGGCCGATACTGGCCGCCGACACCACGCTGGACGTTGATGGCGCGATCGTCGGCAAACCGCGGGACGATGCCGATGCATCGGCAATTCTCGGCCGCCTTGCCGGACGCGCGCATCGGGTGCTGACCGCGATTGCCGTGATGCAAGGCGAGCGTCTCGAGCAGCGCTTGTCGATCAGTGAAGTGCGTTTTCGCGCGCTGAGCGCCGCCGAAATCCAGCGTTACGTTGCCAGCGGCGAATCCCGCGACAAGGCTGGTGCCTATGGGATTCAGGGTTTCGCCGCCATGTTCATCGAGGAGATCCGTGGCAGCCACTCGGGCATTGTCGGCCTGCCGCTGTGCGAAACAGCGCTGCTGTTGCGTGAAATCGGCTATCCGGTATGACGCAGACTTTTACCGCGGCGAACTCGGTGGCACGGCGCAATACAAAAGTCGGCGTTGGCGGGACGGCGCGGTTACGGCATACCCCGATCCTGCGCCGTGTTGCCGTGGTCGCTATGAGGCTTGCCGGATGAACGAGGAATTCCTCATCAACTTCACGCCCCAGGAAACCCGCGTCGCGCTGATTCAGCAGGGCGCGGTGCAGGAGTTGCACGTCGAACGCATCGGCGGGCGTGGCATTGTCGGCAACATTTATCAGGGGCGCGTGGTGCGGGTGCTGCCGGGCATGCAATCGGCTTTCATCGAGATCGGTCTGGAGCGCACGGCCTTCCTGCACGTCGCGGATATCTGGAGCAGCAAGAATGCCGAGCGGCACGGTAACGGCCAGCACCCCATCGAGCGGCTGATCGTGGCGGGTGAGACGCTGATGGTGCAGGCGCTCAAGGACCCCATCGGCACCAAAGGCGCGCGCCTGACGACGCAGATCTCGCTGGCCGGCCGCCTGCTCGTCTATCTCCCGCAGGAAAAGCACATTGGCATTTCGCAGAAGATCGAAGACGAGGCCGGCCGCCGCGAGCGGTTGCGCGAACGGATCGGACAACTCCTCCCCGCGGATGAAAGCGGCGGCTTCATCGTGCGCACCATGGCCGAGAATGCCAGCGACACCGAGTTGGCGGCCGACATCGCCTATCTGCGTCGCCTGTGGCAGGAGATTCACCATCTGGGCGGGCGAGCTGTCGCACCCGCCTTGCTGCACCACGACCTCACGCTCTCCCAGCGCGTGTTGCGCGATCTGACCGGGCCTGATACCAGCCGCATCGTGGTCGACTCGCGGGAAAATTTCCTGAAACTCGCCACCTTCGCCAATGAATACATGCCGCAACTGGCGCCGTTGCTGACGCATTACACCGGCGAGCGGCCGCTGTTCGACCTCTACACTGCCGAGGACGAAATACAAAAAGCGCTGGGCCGGCGCGTCGATCTCAAGTCCGGCGGCTATCTGATCTTCGACCAGACCGAGGCGCTGACCACCATCGACGTGAACACGGGCGCCTTCGTTGGCGCGCGCAACTTCGACGAGACGATTTTCAAGACCAACCTGGAGGCGGCGCAGACCATTGCCCGCCAACTGCGCCTGCGCAATCTCGGCGGCATCATCATCGTCGACTTCATCGACATGGAGTCAGTCGAGCACCGCTCCGCCGTGCTGATGGAATTGGACAAGGCGCTCGCCCGCGATCACACCCGCATTTCGGTGAACGGCTTCACCCAACTCGGGCTGGTCGAACTTACCCGCAAGCGCACGCGCGAGTCGCTGGCACAGATCCTCTGCGAACCCTGCCCTACCTGTGGGGGACGCGGCATCGTCAAGACCGCCCAGACCGTCGCCTACGAAATCCTGCGTGAACTGCTGCGCGAGGCACGTCAGTTCTCCGCGCGGGAAATGCGCGTGTTGGCCGCCCCCGCCGTCATCGATCTGTTTCTTGACGAGGAATCGCAGTCGGTGGCGATGCTGTCCGACTTCATCGGCCGCCCCATCTCGCTGCAGGCCGAACCCAGCTATAACCACGAGCAATACGATATCGTGCTGATGTGAGTGGCGTGTGGCCGGCCATTTCTCCGGTAGCGGCAGGCATCAAACAAACACTTACAAATAGCTCGTCAGCGGCTGGCCGGGAGGAACGTTGGTCGACGTACTACGGAGACCATCATGAAAAAACTCACTACCGGATTGATCGCCTGCCTGCTCTTGGCAAATTCTTTTCCTGCGCTGGCTGACCGGGGGGATCGGCACTTCAGGCCGGATCGCCATGATCGCCATTTTGACCAGCGCGCACGCCATTTTGACAAGCATGCGCGCCCTTACCGTTATCAGCACTATGGCCATGGCCCGGCCTTGGGCGCCCTGGGCCTGAGTTTGGCGGTCGGTGGCGTGATGCTGGCGCTGGAAGCGCCCCGAGCACCTCGGGTCGTCGTGGTACAGCCTGTTCCGTTACCTGTGCGCCCCCCGGAGCGCATGTGGTATTTCTGCGAGTCTGCCCAAGCCTACTACCCCTACGTCCAGTCCTGCTTCGAGGGTTGGCTTGCCGTGCAAGCCAATTAATCGAAGTAAGTGCGCGCTTCTTCGAAGCGGGTAGCGAACCACCCCTGCGTCAGGCTTTCGGTGCGTACCTTGCCGTTGCTGTTGGGTGCGTGCACGAAGCGGCCGTCGCCGATGTAGATGCCGACGTGCGAGCGGGGCCGGTTGCGCGTATTGAAAAATACCAGGTCACCCGGGCGCAGGCCATTGCCGCCTACGCGTTGTCCGGAACGGGCCATGTCGGCGGCCGAGCCGGCCAAATTCAGGCCGGCTGCATTGCCGAACACATAACTCACCATGCCGCTGCAATCGAGACCGGCCGCGGGATTCTTGCCGCCGAAACGGTAGTCGGTATCGACCAGTCCCAAGGCGAACATCACGACATCGTGGGCCCGCGAGTCGGCGGGCAAGCGTGCTTCTGTCGGCGGGGTTGGCAGGCGCGCGATCGTCGGGCTGGCCGGCGGACTGCCAAGATGGCCGCAACCCGCCAGTCCCAGGACAATGAGTATGAGTAAGCGATGCATGGGCCAATCCTAATCCGGTAGACTTGCTGCCGATCCCGAAAAAAAGGAGCAAAACTCATGCAATTGCGCGATCCGCAACTTCTTCGCAATCAAGCCTTCATCGCCGGCGCCTGGACGGCTGCCGATAGTCGCGCCACCGTTGCTGTCACCAACCCGGCCACGGGTGCATTGCTGGCCAGCGTACCCGACATGGGCGTGGCGGAAACGCGCCGCGCCATCGATGCCGCCAATGCGGCCTGGCCGGCTTGGCGCGCGCTTACCGCCAAGCAGCGGGGCGCCATATTGCGCAACTGGCATGACCTGATCATCGCCAATGCGGACGACCTGGCGCTGCTGATGACCTCCGAGCAGGGCAAGCCGCTTGCCGAGGCGCGCGGCGAAGCACTGTATGCCGCCACCTTCGTCGAGTGGTTCGCCGAGGAGGCCAAGCGCACCTATGGTGACGTGATCCCCGGCACGATAGCCAACCAGCGCCTCCTGGTACTGAAACAGCCGATCGGCGTCAGTGCGGCCATCACGCCGTGGAATTTCCCGGCGGCGATGATCACGCGCAAGGTTGCTCCTGCGTTGGCGGCTGGTTGTCCGGTGGTGGTGAAGCCCGCCGAGCAGACTCCGCTGACCGCACTGGCGCTGGCCGTGCTGGCCGAGCGCGCCGGCTTCCCGCCCGGTGTGTTCAACATGGTGACCGGTTCGGCAGCGTCGGCGCCGCTGATCGGCGGCGAGTTGACCGGCAACCCCATCGTGCGCAAGCTGTCCTTTACCGGATCGACCGAGGTGGGCCGCTTGCTGATGGCGCAATGCGCACCGACGCTCAAGAAACTTTCGCTCGAACTTGGTGGCAACGCACCCTTCATCGTGTTTGACGATGCCGATGTCGATGCGGCGGTTGCCGGTGCGATGGCGAGCAAATACCGCAATGCGGGCCAGACCTGCGTGTGCGCCAACCGTCTGCTGGTGCAGGCGGGCATCTATGAAAGCTTCGCGCAAAAGCTTGCCGCGCAGGTGCAGGCGCTCAAGGTGGGGGTGGGCACCGAAGCGGGGGTGACGCAAGGCCCGCTGATCGATGCACAGGCGCTCGCCAAGGTCGAGGCACACATTGCCGATGCAGTGGCAAAGGGCGCCCGTGTCCTGACCGGCGGAAAACGTCATGCCCAGGGCGGCACTTTCTTCGAGCCGACCGTCCTGGCCGACGTGACACCGGCGATGCTCTGCGCACGCGAGGAAACCTTCGGGCCGGTGGCGCCTCTGTTCAAATTCACCGACGAGGCTGAAGCCATCGCCCTGGCCAACGCCACCGAATACGGTTTGGCCAGTTACTTCTATGCGCGCGATCTGTCGCGCGTCTGGCGTGTCGCCGAAGCGCTCGACTATGGCATGGTCGGCGTCAATGTCGGTCTGATCGCCAACGAGGTCGCGCCGTTCGGCGGCGTCAAGCAATCGGGCCTCGGCCGTGAAGGCTCGCGTTACGGTATCGAGGAGTATCTCGAGATCAAGTACGTCTGCATGGGGGTCTGAGGCCCTCCTGAGTCCCGCCCTCCCCCAGCCCCTCCCGCGCGGGAGGGGTGACTGTTGTTCGCAGCGCTCATTTATTACGGGGAGCCCCAGTTCATGCTTTGGTGCGGATTGCGGCTGGCGCCGCGTGCCGTCTCGCCTTGGGGCGGCCCGGCGGCGAGACTGCTGGGGTTGGCTTTCTCCCCTCGCCCCTTGCGGGAGAGGGGGCGGGGGAGAGGGGGTGCCATCAGAATGCCCTTCACCCGC
>JAUXOM010000031.1 GCA_030682175.1 Rhodocyclaceae bacterium | reverse complement strand
CGCGCCTTGATCTTGTCGCGGTTCGACAGCGCCTCGTCAAGCTGCATCTCGCCGACGAGGGAGCGCAACGTGGTCATGATCATGTTGCGGATCGCCTCGGAGAAATCCGTCACGCCATACACCGCCTTGATCGGGTCGGTGACCTTGATGAAGGCGATGGCGTTGGTGAGGATCACCGCGTTGTCCTTGGTGATGATGTCCTGCTCCTGCACGTCGAGGATGATGTCCTTGGTGACCAGCTTGTAGGCGACCTGGTCAAGGTAGGGAATGATGATGTTGAGACCGGGGAGCAGCGTGCCGTGATACTTGCCCAAGCGTTCGACGATCCATTCCTGGCCCTGCGGCACGATGCGCACACCTTTCGCCAGCGTGATACCGGCGAAAGCCAGCAGTGCAATTACAAAAATCAGCATATCAGTCATGTTTCGGCCCTCCCGACCTTGAGAAAACTACCTTCCACATCCAGCACGCGTACCCGCTCGCCGCTCTTGATCGCTTCGTCGGCGATGCACTCCCAGACATCCGTACCGAGAATCGGTTTCTGGAAGCGCACCTGCCCCTTTTCAAAAGGCGCGACATTCCTGACCAGCATGCCGATCTCGCCGACCACATTGGCGTCAGCCATGCCGATGCGCGTCTTGTGCATGTTCGGCTTGAATACCTTGAACCAGCCGGCCACCATGGCCACCGAAACCACCAGCCAGAGTGCCAGTTGCGCCGTCGTGCCGATCGCGGTCAAAGCCATCGCAACGGCGACGACCAGCGCACCAAGCCCGAACCAGACCAACACAAAGGCCGGCACGACCAGTTCGGCCACGATCAAGGCCAGGCCGCCTACCGCCCAATGCCACCATTCGATTTCCATTAGCCCTCTCCGAGATGAAACGCCGTCCTGCCAGCGCCGACTTTCAGTCGCGGCCTATTATCCTTGATTCATCAGTTCGCAACGCGCTGGCGCCGCATCTCAAACAGGCAGATTGCGGCAGCAGCGGCGACATTGAGCGATTCGCTGCCATGCGCCAGTGGAATCGTGACGCGCTGCTGCATGGCGGCGAGCAATGCAGGATCAATGCCAGCGCCCTCGTTGCCAAACAGCCAGGCAATCGGCGCGTTCAGGTCGAGTTCATACAGTGATGTGCCGCGATGCGCAACCGCGGCGAGCGACATGCCCGCATAGCCTTGCAGAATATTCGCCAGGTCGACCCGCTCGCGGATGCGCAGCGCGAAATGTACGCCCTGCCCTGCACGCAACACGCGTGGCGTCCACGCACCGGCACATCCCGTGCCGAGCAACACGTCGTGCACGCCCGCCGCAGCAGCCGTGCGTAACAGCGTGCCAACGTTGCCCGCATCCTGCACGGCATCGAGCAGCAGGCAGTCGCCAAGCGGGTGAGTTGCGGGCTGGGGCGGAATTGCGATGCGCGCCAGAATGCCAAGCGGAGTGGCAAGTTCGCTGATTTCGTGAAACAGTGTGTCGCGCAGCACGATGGTTTCGACTGCGGCAGTGCGCGCCAGCAGCGCAGCCACTTCGGGCTTGCCGAGCGCACTCTCGCTCACCGCCAGCAACTCGGGCACGCCAGCGTGATCAAGACAGGCCGTCAGCAAGTGCGGTCCTTCGATCACCGTACGCCCGCTAGCGCGCTGCAGCCGGTGATCATGCGCGAGGGCGCGCAAGGCTTTGAAGCCGGGATTGTCACGCGAGGCGATGGACTTCATCGCCGCTTCACTTCAGCACATCCCTGACCGGAGCAAAGCTGCGCCGATGGTGGGGCGTGGCACCATGGATGCGCAAGGCTGTCAGGTGCAGTGCAGTACCATAACCCTTGTGGCGATCGAAACCATATTGTGGATAGCGCTCGTGCAGCACCAGCAGACCGGCATCACGCGTGGTCTTCGCCAGGATGGAGGCCGCCGAGATTTCGGCCACCGTGGCATCGCCACCGATAATGGCGCGCGCCGGCATGGTCAGAACGGGGCAGCGATTGCCATCGATCAATGCTTCGACAGGCTGCAAGGCCAGGGCAGCAACGGCGCGCTGCATCGCCAGCAGGGTTGCCTGCAGAATATTGATGGTGTCGATTTCCTCGACACTGGCCTCGGCAACAGCCCAGGATAGGGCTTTTTCGCGAATTTCGAGGGCCAGTTGCCCGCGCCGCTTGGCGGAAAGTTTCTTGGAATCAGCCAGGCCAACAATCGGCCGCGCTGGATCAAGAATCACCGCTGCCGCCACAACCGGACCGGCCAGCGGCCCACGACCGGCTTCATCGACGCCGCAAATCATTGCGGCAACACCGACAAAATCGCTCCTGCAGCCTTTTCGGCGGTGTTCTGCCGCAACTGGCGATGCATGGCGGTGAACAGATGCGTGAGGCGCTTCCTGACCTCGGTGTCCACCACCAGATTGCCGAGCGCTTGTGCCAGGTTTTCCGGGGTGGCATCGTCCTGCAGGAATTCCGGCACGACGAATTGTCCGGCAAGAATATTCGGCAAACCGACCCAAGGCTGGTAGCTCATGCGCTTCATCAGCCACCACGACCATGGGGACATGCGGTAGGTAATGACCATCGGCGTTTTCAACAGGGCAGCTTCAAGGGTGGCCGTGCCACTCGCCACCAGGGCGACGTCACAGGCCGCCAGCGCATCCTGGGCATGGCCGAAGAGGAGTTTGATGACGCCATTGCGTTGTCCCACGGCATCGTGAGACTCTGCGTCGGGAGCGGCGGACGAGAGACGGTCCCTCACCAGCCATTCCTGCGCGCCTTGCGCCCAGATTGCACTTTCAAACAGATTGCGCGTTTCGCGCGAGACCAGCGGCACCAGAAAGAGCGCATGGGGAAATCGTTCGCGCAGCAGGCTCGCCGTCCGGATAAACAATGCAGCCATGCAACGCACTTCCGACTGGCGGCTGCCAGGCAACAGGGCAAAGACCGGACCGGCACTGTCCGGCAAGCCGAGCCGCTCGCGTGCCTCGCTACGGCTGACCACAAGCGGCAACACATCCGCCAGCGGGTGACCGACATAAGTCACTGACAAATCGGTTTTTTCGTACAGCGGCGGCTCAAAGGGAAACAGTGCCAGCAGATGATCGACCGACTGCGCAATGCGCCGCACCCGGCCGCCGCGCCAAGCCCAGATCGATGGACTGACATAATGCACCGTTGGAATGCCGGCGCGCTTGAGGCGCGCTTCCAGCCAGAGATTGAAATCCGGCGCATCGACGCCGATGAAGACATCCGGTTTTTCTGCCAGCAGCCGTTTCAGCAGTGCGCGCCGCACGCTGGTGATTTTTCGGTAATGCCGCAGCACTTCGGCATAGCCGCGCACTGCCAGGGTTTCCGCGGGCCACCAGGCTTTGAAACCGGCACGCTGCATCTTGGGCCCGCCGATGCCCACAAAGTCGGCGCCGGGAAGACGGCGCTTGAGCGCGTCGATCAGGTGCGCGGCCAGCAGGTCACCCGAGGCCTCGCCAGCCACCAGGGCAATGCGCGGCGCCCCCATCTAGCGAACGATACCGCGACCCGGCACTGCCAGAAAATCTGCCAGCGGCGCCAGTGCGGCCTCTTCTGGCACCGTGGCGGCAATCGCTGCACTGGCTTCTTCCAGCTTGAGTCCGCTGCGATATATGGTTTTGTAGGCGCGCCGCAACGCGGTAATGGCGGCGGGCGAAAAGCCGCGCCGCTTCAACCCTTCGCTGTTGATGCCGTGCGGCGCGGCAGGATTGCCCGCGGCGGTGACATAGGGCGGAACGTCTTGCAGCAAGATGGTGCCCATCGCGGTGATGCAATGGGCGCCAATGCGCACGAACTGATGCACGACGGTAAAGCCGCCCAGAATCGCCCAATCGCCGATCTGCACGTGACCGGCCAGTTGCGCGTTGTTGGCGAAAATGGTGCGATCACCGACCTTGCAGTCATGGGCGATGTGTACATACGCCATGATCCAGTTGTCATTGCCGACGCGGGTGACCCCCGCATCCTGCGTGGTGCCACGATTGAAGGTGCAGAACTCGCGGATGGTATTGCGATCGCCGATTTCCAGCCGGGTCGGCTCACCGGCGTATTTTTTATCCTGCGGCGCTTCGCCGAGCGATGAAAACTGGAAAATCCGGTTGTCACGGCCAATGCGGGTCGGGCCATTAATGACCACATGCGGGCCGATCCAGGTGCCGTCGCCGATTTCGACGTCGGGGCCGATGATCGTGTAGGCGCCAACGCTGACGTTTTCGCCCAGCCGGGCAGCCGGGTCGATCAGCGCGGTCGGATGGATATTGACCGACACGTTAGTCTTCCAGCTTGCGCACGGTGCACATCAATTCGGCTGCGGCGGCAACCAAACCATCCACCTTGGCCTGCGCCGAGAATTTCCAGATGCCGCGCTTGTTGGCTGTCACAGCAACCTCGAGGATCAGTTGGTCGCCGGGGCTGACCGGTCGCTTGAAGCGGGCGTTGTCGATACCGACAAAATAATAGACAGACTTGTCGTCCGGCTTGCCACCCAGGCTCTTGAACGAAAGAAGCGCCGCCGCCTGGGCCATTGCCTCGATAACCAGGACGCCCGGCATCACCGGATGATGCGGGTAGTGCCCCGGGAAGAATGGCTCGTTCATGCTGACATTCTTGAGCGCGGTGATTCGCTCGCCCGGTACGACATCCAGCACGCGATCGACCAGCAGGAAGGGATAGCGATGCGGCAGGTGTTCGAGAATCTGGTGGATGTCCATCGGGGTCATTTACTTTTCTCCAGTTCAGCCAGGCGTTTTTCGAGGGCGCGTATTTTATCGGCCATTGCGTCGAGATGACGCAGCCGCGAAAAATTCTTCAGCCAGTCATCGTGGGCCATGAAAGGCACCGAGCCAGTGTAATTGCCGGGCGTCGGAATCGATTTGCCGACCAGGGTGCCGGAGGAAACATTGACGCCATCGGCCAGGGTCAGGTGACCAAGAATCATCGCCGCACCACCCAGCGTGCAACCGGCACCGATCGTTGCACTGCCGGCAATCCCGACACAGCCGGCGATCGCCGTATTGGCGCCAATATGAACATTATGGGCGACCTGGATCTGATTATCGAGCTTGACGCCATTGCCGATGATCGTGTCCTCCAGCGCACCCCGGTCGATGGTGGTATTCGCACCGATTTCGACATCGTCACCGATTACGACGCACCCCGTCTGGGCGATCTTCACCCATGTGCCATCCGGCGCACGCGCGAAGCCAAAGCCGTCGGCACCGATCACGGCACCCGAATGAATGATGGCCCGGCAGCCGATGCGACACCCGGCGTAGACAGTAACGCCTGGATTTAAACGGCAGTCCGCACCGATCCGCACCCCGGCGCCAATGCGACATTGCGCCCCCAGCACGACGTTTTCACCCAGTACAACATCCGAGGCTATCCAGACTTGCGGACCAATGCTGGCACTGGCCGGAATAGCTGACTCAACCACTGCGGAGGGATGAATGCCCGCCACCGGACGCGGTCCCTCGGCCAGCCATTGAGAAAGGTGGGCGAAATACAGATAGGGCTGGGGGGTGACAATGGCGGCGACCGGGCACTGATCGGCCATTTCTGTCGAGAGGATAACGGCAGCAGCATGGGTCGCGGCCAATTGTCCGCGATACTTGGTATTCGACAGGAAACTCAGCTGCCCCGCTGTCGCCTTCTCAAGCGTCGCCAGCCCGGTGATGGCAATCGAACCGTCTCCACGCAGATCGCCGCCGAAGCGGGCGACGATCTCATCAAGGCGGCGTGTCACGTCACACAGACAATCTTACTTGGCGGCAGCGCCGTCGCCCAGGGCCTTGATCACCTTTTCGGTGATGTCGATGCGCGGGCTGAAATAGACGGCTTCCTGCACGATCAGGTCAAACTTCTCGGCTTCGGCGATCTGTTTGATGACCTTGTTGGCGCGCTCGAAGATGGCCGCCATTTCCTCGTTCTGGCGCAGGTTAAGATCCTCGCGGAATTCACGCTGCTTGCGCTGAAAGTCGCGATTGAGGTCGTTGAACTCGCGTTCCTTGTTGCGTCGTTCGCTCTCGGCCATGGTCACCGCATTCTTTTCCATGGCTTCCTGCATCGACTGCAACTGCTTTGAAAGTTTTTGCAGTTCCTGGTCGCGCTTTTCAAACTCCTTCTCGATCTTTTTCTTCGCCCTTACCGCTTGCGGCGATTCATTCACCACGCGCTGGCCATTGACAAAGCCCAGCTTGATATCTGCAGCCAGTGCCGTGGTCACGGCGAGTGCCAGCAATAGGGGAACCAGTGTCTTGTAAATATGCTTCATCGTTACTCCTGCTTCAGAATAAAGTGCCCATCTGGAATTGTAGGCGTTGCGTTTTATCGCCATCCTTCTTGTTGAGCGGCTGGGCGAGGCTGAACTTGAGCGGGCCCAGCGGCGAGGTCCAGGCCAGCGAGAGCCCGGTACTGTAGCGCAGATCGCCGATGTCGAACTTCTTGCCAACGCCATAGACCTGACCGGCATCGACAAAGGCGCCCAGACGCAGCGACTTGTCCTGGCCACTTCCCGGCATCGGAAAAAGGAATTCGGCATTCATCACCAGACGCCGGTCACCGCCCAGCCGGTCGTCTGTCGTTCCACCTTCTTCTCTGTCGACCGGGCCGAGCGAACCCGCCTGGAAGCCGCGCACCGAGCCGACGCCGCCCGAGTAATAGTACTTGTAGAAGGGCAGCGGGCGGCCGCCCATGCCGTCGGCAGTCCCCAACTCGCCATTCAACATCAAGGTGTATTCCCGCCCGATGGGTATGTAGCGCTGATACTGGAAGTTGGTGCGGTAGTAGCGCAGCGTTCCGCCCAGCGCCAGTTCGCCGCCGATGCGTGCCACGTGGCCCTTCATCGGATAAATGCGGCTGTCGAGCGTGTCCTTCGCCCAGCCCAGCGTGGCAATCGGCCCCGAGAATTTGTTACCGTAATCTTCAAGGAACTTCTGGAAACGTTGCGGTGTATAGTCGGTCTGCTTGATCTGGGTCGAGTCGAATGCCAGGCCGAAATTGATGGTGTCTTCCTCGCCGATCGGAATCCCGTAACGCACCCCGCCACCGAACGATTTGGTGCCATAGCTCGCCACGGTCAATGAAGCGGTATTTGTGTCGCGCATATAGGCATCGAAACCGCGGCTGACGCCATCCACCGTGTGATAGGGATCGGTGTAGGAAAACGAATACAGCGTATTGATCTTGCTGGTGTTGAAGCCGACACCGACGTGCTTGCCGCTGCCGAAGAGGTTTTGCTGCTGCACCGAACCGGAAAACACCAGGCCTTCCGAGCTTGACAGACCGGCACCCAGCATCAGGTTGCCGGTCGGTTTTTCCTTGACGGCCACATTCAGGTCAACCTGGTCGGTGGTGCCCGGCACGGCGGGCGTTTCCACCGTCACCTCATCGAAATACCCCAGTCGATCGACGCGAGTGCGCGACTTGTTGATTTTCTCGCCGTCATACCAGGCCGATTCCATCTGGCGCATCTCGCGGCGGATCACCTCGTCGCGGGTACGCGTATTGCCCGCCACCTGGATGCGCCGCACATAGACGCGCCGGCCCGGATCGACAAACAGGGTGAAGGCAACCTGCTTCTTTTCCTTGTCCATCTCGGGGGCGGCATTCACGTTGGCAAAGGCATAACCATCGTTGGAAAGACGCTCGCTAATCGCCTTGATCGTTGCCGTCACCTGCTCGCGCGAAAACAATTTTCCGGGCTGGATGGTCACCAGCTTGAGTAATTCAGCCTCGGGCAGCAGCGTCTCGCCGGCCAATTTGACCGACGACACCGAATACGGCTCACCCTCGCTGATGTTGATGGTGATGTAGATATCTTCTTTGCTGGTCGAGATCGACACCTGTGTCGACTCGACATTGAATTCGATATAGCCACGGTCAAGGTAATACGAACGCAAGGTCTCCAGGTCGCCGGACAGTTTCTGCTTGGAATACTGGTCGTTCTTGGTATACCAGGTCAGCCAGCCGGGCGTGCGCAGGGCAAACAGATTGAGCAGATCCTTCTCCTTGAAGGCCTTGACGCCGACAATATTGATCTGCTTGATCGTGGCAACCTCCCCTTCATCGACAGCGAAGTTGATGCCGACGCGGTTGCGTTCGAGTGGTGTCACCGTGGTGGTGATCTGGGCGGCGTAATGGCCACGCGACAGATACTGGCGTTTGAGTTCCTGCTCGGCGCGCTCGACCAGCGAGCGATCAAAAATCCGCGATTCCGCAAGCCCGACCTCGCGCAAGCCTTTGCGCAACTGCTCCTTGTCGAAGGCCTTGACACCGGAAAATTCGAGCGAGGAAATGGCCGGGCGCTCTTCCACCAGCACCACGAGTACACCGCCCTCGACTTCCAGGCGGACGTCCTTGAAGAATCCCGTGCCGAAGAGGGCCTTGATTGCCTGGGCAGCCTTGTCGTCGGTGAGGGTATCGCCCACCTTGACCGGCAGATAATTGAAGACGGTTCCCGCTTCGGTGCGTTGAATCCCTTCCACACGGATATCGCGCACCACGAAAGGGTCAAAGGCGACGGCGCTTGATGCCAACAGGGCCGAGAGCAAACCAGCGAGAACATTGTGTTTCATGCGCAATTTTTGCATCAGTCAGAAACTCAGTTGGCAACCAAGCGAATAATGTCGTTATAGAACGCCAGGGCCATCAGCAAAAACAGCAGCGCAAAACCGATCTGCTGGCCGATTTCCATGACTCGTTCGGAGAGAGGTCCACCCTTGATAACTTCGGCAAGATAATACATCAAGTGCCCCCCATCCAGAACCGGTATGGGCAGCAGATTGAGCACTCCGAGACTGATGCTGATGAGTGCCAGAAAACGCAGATAATGGTCCGCGCCCATCCGCGCGGACTGGCCGGCGTAGTCGGCAATGGTCACCGGCCCGGAGATGTTCTTGACTGAAAGTTCGCCGATCAGCATGCGGCCGATCATGCGCAGACTCAGCACCGAGATGTCCCAGGTTTGCACCAAGGCGCGCTGCAGCGAATCACCCACGCCGTAACGCACAGTCACCAGCGCATTTTTGCGCAGCTCGGGATCGTCACGCACGGCGATACCGATACGGGGAACCCGCTTGCCACCACGCTCTTCGACCATTTCCGGAACGACCCGCACCTGTAAAAGCTGTTCGCCACGCTTGACGTCCAGAAGAAGTTCCGCTGCCGCCCCGGCACGGATACCCTGAACCAGTTCGTGCCAGGACGCAACGGGACTACCGTTGATTCCCTGAATCAAGTCTGCTGACTGCAAACCGGCGGCAGCGGCCGGCGAACCTGGCTGCACTTCGCCAAGTATTGCGGGCAAATCCGGCCGCATCAGGTACAGGCCGAGGACCTGCATCACATCAGTGTCAAGCGCGGCGCTGTCAAGTCGCTCGACCGCAAGGCGGTACACAGCGATATTGCCGCGGGCATCAATGGTCTCGAGCACTACGGTTTCACGATCCAGAACCCGTCGCAGCAATTCCCAGCGCAACTCGGTCCAGGTCTCCACCGGCGTACCCGACACCGCGCGCGCCGTCTCGCCAGCGCCGACTTTTGCTTCTGCCGCCAGCGTGCCGGCCGGGGGAGCGGCAAGCACCGGACGCGGCTCTTGCACCCCGCTCATGAACAGGAACCAATACAAGAGAACCGCCAGCAACAGGTTGGCCACCGGCCCCGCCACCACAATAAAACTGCGTCGCCCCACACTCTGACGGTTGAAGGCACGCCCGAGTTCGTGCTCGGGCACATCAGCCTCGCGCTCATCGAGCATCTTGACGTAACCACCCAGGGGGAAAACCGCCACCGACCACTCTGTTTGATCGCGGCCGAAGCGCCGCGTCCAGAGCGGCCGGCCGAAACCCACGGAAAAACGCAGCACCTTGACGTTGCAGATCCGTGCCGCCAGGTAATGCCCCAGCTCATGGACAACGATCAGCAGGCCCAGCGCCAGCAGGAAAGCACCCAGAACCCAGAGGAAACCCTGGGCGGTCATGCGGACCTCCTGGCCAGCAGTTCCGTAGCGACGGCACGGGCATTGGCGTCCTCCGCCAGAATCGCCGGCAGATCGGCCATCGGCCTGACCGGCACGGCATCCAGCGTGGCGGCAATGATTTCGGCAATGGCGAGGAATGGCAAACGCCCGGCGAGGAATGCCGCCACGGCCACCTCGTTGGCGGCATTCAGCACCGTCGCCGCATTCGCCCCGTCGCGCAAGGCGCGAAATGCCAGCGCCAGGCAAGGGAAACGCAGCAGATCGGGTCGTTCGAAGCTGAGTTTGGCAATCGCCGGCAGATCCAGCGGCGCCACTCCCGCCGCAATGCGCTCCGGCCAGGCCATTGCATAGGCGATCGGGGTGCGCATGTCGGGGTTGCCGAGCTCAGCCAGCACCGAGCCATCGACATATTGCACCAGCGAATGGATGACGCTTTGCGGGTGGATCACCACCTCGATCTGCTCGGAAGGAAGATTGAACAGCCAGTGCGCCTCGATGACCTCCAGCCCCTTGTTCATCAGGGTGGCCGAATCGACGGAAATTTTCCGCCCCATCGTCCAGTTGGGATGGGCGCAGGCCTCCGCAGGCGTCACATTCCGCAAGCGCTCAAGGGGCGTGCCGAGGAACGGGCCACCGGAAGCCGTCAGCAGGATATGGCTCACCCCGGCGCCAGCTGGTTCTCCAGCATAGCCAGCCGGCAGCGATTGGAATATCGCGTTGTGCTCGCTGTCGATGGGCAACAGCGTGGCGCCATATTTGCGCACTTCGGCCATGAACAAGGCTCCGGCCATTACCAGCACTTCCTTGTTGGCCAGCAGCACGCGCTTGCCCTGGCGCACCGCGGCCAAGGTCGGCTGCAGTCCAGCCGCACCGACAATCGCCGCCATCACCATATCGACTTCGGGTAATGCCGCCACCTGCTCCAGCGCAGCCGGCCCGGCCAGCACCGCGGTGCTCAGCCCGGCACTGCGCAGACGTTCGGTGAGTCCGGCCACAGCATCTGCGTGTCCCACCACCGCATAACGCGGCCGGTGTTGCAGACATTGCTCAAGCAGCACCTCGACACGACTGTTGCCCGTCAGGGCAATCACCTCGTAGCGGTCGGGATGGCGTGCCACCACATCCAGCGTACTGACACCGATCGAACCCGTGGCGCCCAGCACCGTCAGTTTCTGGCGGGTCACCATGCCTCCGCCGGGCCGTCCCAAGGAGGCATAAGTTCACCCGTCACCGCTGCGGGTGATTTCATGGGGGGCAGCGAGTCGAATTTGCGAGCGTGGGGGGCCACCCATGCCTCCGCCGGGCCGCCCCAAGGAGGCATGCGCCCCCCTGTGGGGGGCAGCGAGTCGAATTTACGAGCGTGGGGGGCCAATTACTCTATATCCAATGCAGCGTCAAAGCCGCCAGCGGCAGGGTGGACATCTGACTGTCGATGCGGTCCAGTATGCCACCATGGCCTGGCAGCATCTGACTGCTGTCCTTCATGTTGGCCTGGCGCTTGATCAGCGATTCAAACAGGTCGCCGATGATGCTGAATGCCGTAAAGAGCAGCAGGAAACCGGCCAGCGGCACCCAGCCCAGGCCATGAGCCAGCGGCAGAAGCTTACTGAGGAGCAGGCCAACCAGCACTACGCCGACAACGGCCCCGGCCACGCCCTCCCAGGTTTTTCCCGGACTGATGGCGGGCGCCAGTTTGTGCCGTCCGAAAGCCCGACCGGTAAAGTACGCTGCAATGTCGGCGACCCAGACCAGCGCCATGACCGCCAGGAGCACCAGCGGGCCATGCGCATACAAGGCCACCAGCGCTGCCCAGGCGGGTACCAGCAGAATCAGGCCAACAACATATCCGGCCCAACCGGGCCGCCAGCCACGCATCAGCCAGACTGGCACGATGAACAGCCAAAACAGGGCGGACACCGACCACATTAATACGGGCAAGGTCGAATAGTCATACGGCATGGCCCAGAGCGCGCCGCACAGACCGAGCACTAAACCGGCATACAGGAGGCGAAACGCTGCGCCCGGCTTGCCCGGCTTCATCAAACCGGCCCATTCCCAGGCAGCCAATGCGGCAATGATGGCAAACACTATTCCGACCAGGGACTCGGGCAGAAAAAACAATACGGCAAGAAAACCGGCGGCCAGAAACAGCGCGGTAATCACCCGCGCCCTAAGCATTTGACTCCGCGGTACTTAATGTCGACTGCACTGTTTTCTTGTCGAGCAGTTGTTCGCTGGTACGGCCAAAGCGCCTCTCGCGCCGCCGATAGCTCTGAATGGCGGCATCCAGTGTGTTCGCATCGAAATCCGGCCAGAACTTGTCGGTAAAAAACAGCTCGCAATAGGCCAGTTGCCAGAGCAGAAAGTTGCTGATGCGCTGCTCGCCACCAGTGCGAATGAACAAATCGGGTTCCGGGGCATAACTCATCGCCAGGAAAGGCTCGAGATCGGCCTCGGTGTATGCCCCGGCTTTTTCAGGATTCGCCAGAACCAGGCCATTGAACGCCTGCATCAGGTCCCAGCGGCCACCGTAATTGGCGGCAATCGTCAGGACCAGCTTGTCATTGCCCGCCGTAAGGTTCTCGCCACGGCGAATCAGCTCAATCAGTCGCGGTTCGAAGGCAGACAGGTCGCCAATCACCCGCAAACGCACACCGTTCTTATGCAAACGGCCGACCTCGCGCTGGAGCGCCATGACAAACAGGTTCATGAGAAACCCGACTTCCTCGGCCGGGCGGCGCCAGTTTTCCGAACTGAAGGCAAATAGCGTCAGATATTCGATGCCATGCTCGATACAGGTCTTGACGACCTGCCGGACCGTCTCGACCCCCTGCTGGTGACCGGCCACGCGGGGCAAAAAACGCTTCTTCGCCCAGCGGCCATTGCCATCCATGATCATCGCCACATGACGCGGCACATCCCGAGACTCCGGGATGGTGAGTGTCGAACTGTTGTAATCCGCCATCGTTGGCGTGGCTGAACAGATGGCCTAGATGGCCATCAGATCCTTCTCTTTTTCAGCCAGCAGCTTGTCCACCTCGGCGACATATTTGTCGGTGAGTTTCTGGACATCATCCTGGGCACGCCGCTCTTCATCCTCGGGAACCTCATGCTTCTTGAGGGCGTCCTTGAGGTGAGTGTTGGCATCGCGGCGCAGATTGCGAATCGCCACCTTGGCGGTCTCGCCCTCATTCTTGACGACCTTGATCAGGTCGCGGCGACGCTCTTCGGTCAATACCGGCATCGGTACGCGCAACATGTCGCCCTGGGTGGCCGGGTTCAAGCCAAGATCGGCATCACGAATCGCCTTCTCCACTTTGGCAACCATGGGTTTCTCCCACGGTTGCACACCGATGGTACGGGCATCCAGCAGGGTGATGTTGGCGACCTGGTTGATCGCCATCAGCGTGCCGTAATAATCAACCTGAACATGGTCCAGCAGCCCGGTATGGGCGCGGCCAGTGCGCACCTTGGCGAGGTCCAGCCGAAGAAGCTCGAGGCTCCGCTGCATCTTGTGTTCGGTGGTTTTTTTAAGTTCATCGATGATCATGAAAAACTCCTAACAGTGTACGAGCGTGCCTTCATCCTCACCCATCACCACGCGCTTCAGCGCACCTGCCTTGAAGATCGAAAACACATTGATCGGCAACTTCTGGTCACGGCACAGGGCAAACGCCGTGCTATCCATCACCGCCAGATTGCGGCCAATCGCCTCATCGAAGCTGATGCTGGAAAAACGTGTCGCCGTCGGATCTTTTTTGGGGTCGGCGCTATACACGCCATCCACCTTGGTGGCCTTGAGGACGATCTCCGCACCGATTTCCGCGCCGCGCAATGCCGCCGCCGTATCGGTGGTGAAGAAGGGGTTGCCCGTGCCACCGCCGAAGATGACGACCTTGCCATCATCCAGATAGCGGATCGCCTTGCCCCGGATGTAGGACTCGACCACCTGATCGATCTTGAGCGCCGACTGCACGCGCGCCGGCAAGCCGGCCTGGCGCATGGCATCCGCCAGCGCCATCGCATTCATGACCGTGGCCAGCATGCCCATGTAGTCGGCAGCGGCGCGATCCATGCCGGAGGCGGCCCCCGCCATGCCACGAAAAATATTCCCTCCGCCGATTACCACGCCAACCGCCACACCGAGATCGGTCACCATCCTGATCTCATTGACGATTCGCCCCAGCGTCTCGCGATTGATGCCAAAGGCATCATTGCCCATCAGCGCTTCGCCCGAAAGCTTGAGCAGGATGCGCCGGTATTTGGGAGAAGCGGCGATGGTCATGGCTGAAACGCTTACTTCTTGGCAGCAGCCGCCGCTGCCTGTTCGGCCACTTCGGCAGCGAAGTCATTCACTTTCTTCTCGATGCCCTCACCCACGACATACAAGGTAAAGCCATTGACCTTGGCGTTTTTAGCTTTAAGCAACTGCTCGATGGTCTGTTTGCCATCTTCGGCCTTGACGAACACCTGACCCAGCAGGGTCACATCCTTGAGATATTTCTGTACCGTACCCTCGGCGATTTTTTCCAGCATCGCTTCCGGCTTGCCGGATTCGCGGGCTTTTTCGATGGCAATGCGCCGCTCGGTATCCAGCAGTTCCGCAGGAACGCCGGAGGAATCAAGGGACTTGGGTTTCGAGGCGGCAATGTGCATGGCCAGATCCTTGGCCAACTGCTCGTCGCCACCGGTGACATCGACCAACACCCCGATCTTCGAACCGCCATGCACATAGGAACCCAGCTTGCCCACCGCGGCAACGCGCGCGAAACGGCGTAGCGTCATGTTCTCGCCGATCTTGCCAACCAGGGCAGCGCGGGTGGACTCGACCGTGCCCTCGCCCATCGACAGCGCCGACAGCGCTGCGACATCGGCAGGATTCTGCTTGGCGACCAGTTCGGCACAGCCTTTCGCGAGCGCGATAAATTCATCGTTCTTCGCAACGAAGTCGGTCTCGGAGTTAACTTCAAGCAAAACGCCCAGCTTGCCATCGGCAGCCAGGTACAAGCCAACCACACCCTCAGCGGCAATACGGGTTGCCGCCTTGCTTGCCTTGTTGCCCAGCTTGACGCGCAAAATCTCCTCGGCCTTGGCCAGATCGCCGGCCGCTTCGGTCAGCGCCCTCTTGCATTCCATCATCGGCGCGTCAGTCTTTTCGCGCAGTTCCTTAACCATGCTTGCGGTAATTTCCGCCATTCGTTTTACTCCAAAGTTCAGATATTCATGGGCCGCTGGGCACGGCGGCAAGATTGCCGCCGTCTCGCCAGCGCCGACTTTACAGCTGGCGTGTCACGTGAACCTATCGCCAGCGCCGGCTTTTCAGCCGGCGTGACACGTGTGCATGGCACCAGCGCAAGCGCAAACTTTATTCAGCAGCCTCTTCTTCGACTTCGACAAACTCGTCGTCGCCAACCATTTGCTGCACCACTTCGTTGAGCGACTGGTTTCTGCCTTCGAGGGCCGCATCCGCAATCCCGCGCGCATAGAGACGAATGGCGCTTGACGAATCGTCATTACCCGGGATCACATAGTCAATGCCAATGGGCGTGTGATTGGTATCCACTACACCGACCACCGGAATACCCAGTTTTTTGGCTTCGGTGACGGCAATCTTGTGGTAGCCAACGTCGATCACGAAGATCGCATCGGGCAGCGCCGCCATATCCTTGATGCCACCCAGGCTCTTTTGCAGTTTGACGTGCTCGCGCTGCATCATCAATGCCTCTTTTTTCGGCATTTTTTCGAAGGCGCCGTCCTCGGCCATTTGGTCCATGTCCTTGAGACGCTTCAGCGACAATTTGACGGTCTTGAAATTGGTCAGCATGCCGCCCAACCAACGCTCATCGACGTAGGGCATGCCTGCGCGTTGCGCCTCTTCGGAGAGGATTTCCCGCGCCTGACGCTTGGTGCCGACAAACAGGACATTCCCCTTGCGGGAGGACATCTTCTTGATGAAGTCCGTCGCTTCGTTGAACTTGGCGAGCGTCTTCTCAAGGTTGATGATGTGAATCTTGTTGCGATGGCCGAAAATGTACGGGGCCATCTTGGGGTTCCAGAAACGGGTCTGGTGGCCGAAATGCACGCCGGCCTCCAGCATTTGACGCATGGTTGTGCTCATAACATATCTCCGATATGGGTTATCCGCCACCCGGCCGGTCTCCGCGCCAACATTGGCACGGCACCCACTCGGCGCCGGGTGTGTGAATTTTGTCCAATAAATTCAGACAAGCCGCGGATTATAGCTATGAAATGCAGCAAACCTCAATAGTGCTTACATGTGCCTTGCTCCGCGACCCGGCACAGCGGTTAGAATTATTCGATTCATCCCCATATAGCCATTCATGAGCATCACCATCAAGACACCCGAAGAACTCGAGTACATGCGTGTCGCCGGCCGCCTGGCCGGCGAGGTGCTGGACTATATCGCGCCCTTCGTCCTTCCCGGCGTCACCACAGCCGAGTTGGATCGCCTGTGTCATGACTATATGGTCAACGTCCAGGGCTGCATTCCGGCACCGCTCAACTACTCTCCCCCGGGTTACCAGCCCTATCCAAAGTCGATTTGCACCTCGGTAAATCATCAGGTCTGTCATGGCTTGCCCAATGACCGTACCCTGAAAAAGGGGGATATTGTCAATCTCGACATCACCACCATCAAGGATGGCTGGCATGGCGACACCAGCCGCATGTTCAATGTTGGCGGCACCGCCTCCATTCTCGCCAACCGGCTGGTCACCATCGCCCACGAATGTCTCTGGCTCGGTATCGGCGAGGTCAAACCGGGGGCAAGGCTCGGCGACATCGGTGCCGCCATCCAGCGGCATGCCGAGTCGCATGGCTTTTCGGTGGTGCGGGAATTTTGCGGCCACGGGATCGGGCTGAAATTCCACGAAGAACCCCAGGTGTTGCACTACGGCAAGCCGGGGGAAGGCCTGCGGCTCGAAGAAGGCATGACCTTCACCATCGAACCCATGATCAATGCCGGCAAGGCCACCGTGTCGGAACTGCCCGACGGCTGGACGATAGTCACCAAGGATCGCAGCCTGTCGGCGCAGTGGGAGCACACCATCGCGGTCACGGCCAGCGGCTACGAAGTGATGACCCTCTCGGCCGGCGCGCCGCCCAATCCCTTCGCGACCTGATTCGTTCCTGCCAGCCGTGGAGCAAGCACCTTCCTTGCCGGACGCCACGCTCGTGGCCGAACTGCGCCGCTCCCTGCAGGAGCGCAAACAGGCCCTCAAGGAGACGTATCTCGCCAACGGCAACCCGGCCGCGCTGTTGCGCGGGACAACCCGCCTGATCGACGGTGTATTGCAGCACATCTGGCACACCCTGGCACCGGACCGGCAACTTTGCCTGGCGGCGGTCGGCGGCTATGGAAGGCGCGAACAATATCCGGGGTCGGACGTTGACCTGCTGATTCTGCTGCCTGACGGCAGCGCCGAAACACACCGGCCGGCACTCGAAAGACTGATCGGATTATTCTGGGACATTGGTCTCGACATCGGCCATAGCGTACGCACTGTCGGTGAATGCATCGAAGAAGCCGACCGCGACATCACGGTGCAGACCACACTGCTGGAAACCCGTTTCCTGTGCGGCAACCGCAAGCTTTACAGCCGGTTTCGCAACGCCTTCGACCAGGCGCTTGACCCGCTGGCCTTCTTCAAGGCCAAGCGACTGGAGCAGGAAGCGCGCTACGCGAAGCACAACGACACGCCCTATAACCTCGAGCCCAACTGCAAGGAAAATCCCGGCGGCCTGCGCGACCTGCATACCATTCTGTGGGTTGCGCGCGCCGCAATGCTGACCGACAGCTGGCGCAAACTCGCCGGCGCGGAAGTCATCACGCGCGCCGAGGCCCGGCTGCTGGCCCGCTCGGAAGATTTTTTGCGGCGCATCCGCATTGGCCTGCACTTGCTCACCGGTCGCCGCGAAGACCGCCTGTTGTTCGACTATCAGGAAGCGCTGGCCAAGGCCATGGGCTTTGCCGCCACGGCGTCGCGGCGTGCGGCGGAAGTCCTGATGCAACGGTATTACCGGAATGCCAAGCGCGTCACCCAGTTGAATACCCTGGTCCTTGCCGATCTCGCCTCGCGTCTGGAGCGGAATCCGGCCGTCCCGCCACTCATCATCGACGCCGATTTCCAGATCGTGCGCGAGCAACTCGATATCCGCGCTGACGATCATTTCGAACAGCATCCGGCCGCCCTGCTCAAGAGCTTCCTGTTGCTGTCGCAACGGCCGGAACTGAAAGGCATGACCTCCCGCACGCTGCGCGCCCTGTGGCGCGCCCGTGGCCGCATCGATGCAAAGTTCCGGCGCGACCCCGCCAACCAGGCCAATTTCCTGGCCCTCTTCAAGGAAAACCGCGGGCTGACCCACCAGTTGCGCCGCATGAACCAGTTCGACATCCTCGGCGCCTACCTGCCGGTGTTCGGTCGCATTGTCGGGCGCATGCAGCACGACCTGTTTCATGTTTACACCGTCGACCAGCACATCCTGCAGGTCGTACGCAACTTGCGGCGTTTTTCCCTGCCGGAATTCGCCCACGAATATCCCTATTGCGCGCGACTGATGGCGGCCTTTCCGCAGCGCTGGCGACTTTTCCTGGCCGCCCTGTTCCACGACATAGCCAAGGGGCGCGGCGGCGACCATTCGCAGCTGGGCGAAGGGGACGCCCGGCGCTTTTGCCGTATGCACGGCATCAACAAGGACGACACTGAACTGGTCGGCTTTCTTGTCGAACATCACCTGACCATGTCGACATTCGCCCAGAAACACGACCTCGCCGATCCCAAGGTCATTCATCGGTTCGCCACCATTGTCGATAGCGAAGAACACCTGACCGCACTTTATCTCCTGACGGTCTGCGATATTCGCGGCACCAGCCCCAAGGTATGGAACGCCTGGAAAGCCAAGCTGCTCGAAGACCTTTACCGCATCACACTGCGCTTGCTGAGAGGCGAGAGCAAGAGTCCGCTGGCCGGCATCGAGGAACGCAGTGAAGATGCGCGCCGCCTGCTGCGTTTGCGCGGACTCAGTCCGGGGGTAGAAACCGCGTTGTGGGACCGGCTCGACACGCCATATTTCCTGCGGCACGATAGCGAGGAAATTGCCTGGCACACCCAGACCCTCTATTACTGTCCGGAAAGCCCGGAACCCATCGTCCGCGCCCGCCTCAATCCAGCCGGGGCCGGTCTCCAGGTGATGATCTACACCCGTGACCAACCCTGGCTGTTCGCCCGCTTGTGCGGTTTTTTCTCCCGACTCGGCTACTCGATTGTCGACGCCAAAATTCACACCACACGGCATGGCTATGCCCTTGACAGCTTTATCCTGCTCGATTCGGGCAACCAGCTGCCATACCGCGACATGATCGGCCTGATCAACCATGACCTGGCAGAGCATCTCGCGCTGCAGCCGCCGCTCGCTCCGCCAGCGCAGGCCCGCGTATCGCGGCAGGTGCGGCATATCCCATTAACGCCGGAAGTCTCCATCCGCGCCGACGAAAGCAGCAACAATTACATCCTGTCGATCACTGCAGCCGACCGCGCCGGCCTGCTCTATGCCATCGCCCGCACGCTGGCCAAACACGAAGTAAGACTGTATTCCGCCAAAATTGCCACACTGGGCGAGCGTGTCGAGGATACTTTCTTGATTAGTGGTGCAGAACTCGGTAAAACGGCCACACTGATCAAGCTGGAACAGGAACTGCTCGAAATCCTGCACGTCTGAAAGGGATAACCACCATGAGCTGGATACGCGAACAATTCACCTTCCATGACCTGCAACGACTGCTGTTCAAGCTGGCCGAGCGCGTCAAGGCCTTTCAAGGGCTGAAGCCCGGCGAGATCAGCGAACTGCTCGCCCGCACCGAGAAATGCTCGTTTGAGGCCGGAGCCCAGATCGTCCGGGAAGGCAGCGTCGGCAATCACATGTATATCATTCTCGACGGCGAAGCGGTCGTCTCGAAAAAAGGGCGCGAGGGCGAACTGGAACTCGCGCGGCTATCCTCCGCCGACAGCTTTGGAGAAATGGCACTGGCTGACAACGAGGCCCGCAGCGCCACGGTAACCGCGCGCTCTCCTTGCGTACTGGTGCGCCTGTCAGATCAGGTGCTGAACAGTAATCCGGAGATCGGCATGAAGGTCTATCGCAACGTTGCCCGCGTGGTTTCAGCGCGACTGCGCAGCGCCGACGAGGCGCTGGCCTGGAGAATATAGATAGACCCACCCTCCCCCAGCCCCTCCCTCACGGGAGGGGTGACTGTTGACTTGCTGCGCTCGTTTGTTACGGGGAGCCCCCGTTAAAACTTGGGCGCGGGTTGCGGCTGGCGCCGCGTGCCGCCTTGCCTTGGGGCGGCCCGGCGGCAAGGCTGCTGAATAAAAGTCGGCGCTGGCGGGACGGCGCTGGTGGGATGAAATGCCCCGCATGGGGTACGGCGCAGCCGGTGCGCCGCCAACATGGGGTACGGCGACTAAACGGTTGCAGTGCAAAGATGTTCTATGACACTGCGCACCTTGCCCATCGACTCATGCAGCACGGCCTCGATCTGCTCGAAACGGATCGAGCTGGCTGAATCGCCGCGGCCGGCGGCCCAATTGGCCACGACGCACACCGCCGCGTAAGGGGTCTTCAATTCGCGCGCCAGCACGGCCTCGGGCATGCCGGTCATGCCGACGATGTCGGCGCCATCACGGACCAGGCGCTCGATTTCCGCGGCGCTTTCCAGTCGCGGCCCTTGCGTGGCGGCATATACCGCCGCACCGGACACCTTTAATCCCGCCGCGTCGCTGGCGCACAGCAGACGCTCGCGCAAGGCCCGATCATAGGGTTCGGTGAAATCCACATGCACCACGGGTGCATCGCCGCCATCGAAGAAAGTGGCCAGCCGGCCCCAGGTGTAGTCGATGATCTGGTGCGGCACGACCAGTGCTCCGGGCTTGAGGTCATCGCGCATGCCGCCCACCGAGGCGACTGAAACGATGCCATCCGCACCGGCGGATTTCACGAGCGCCCAGAGGTTCGCACGGTAATTGACGCGGTGCGGCGGAATGGTATGTCCATGCCCGTGACGCGCCAGAAAAACCACCTGCTGGTGGCCGATCCGGCCGTAGGCCAGCGTTCCCGAAGGTTCGCCGTAGGGGGTGCGCACCACCTCGCGTCGCTCGATTTCCAGGCTGGACAACCGGGTCAGTCCGCTGCCACCAATGATTGCCAACATTTATTTATCTCCTACAAAATCAAAGCGTTTACAGGCAGCGTGCTAGAATCCGCGCCCCTTTTCGTCAGACCGCGCTTTTCCGCGCCCCCCATTACCGATGTCCCGCCAACTGCGCAATATCGCCATTATCGCCCACGTCGATCATGGCAAGACCACTCTTGTCGACCAGCTGCTCCGCCAGTCCGGCACCTTCCGCGATAACCAGCAGGTAGCCGAACGGGTGATGGACTCGAACGACATCGAGAAAGAGCGCGGCATCACCATTCTCGCCAAAAACTGCGCCATCGACTTTGAAGGCACCCACATCAACATCATCGACACCCCGGGCCACGCCGATTTCGGCGGTGAAGTCGAGCGCGTGCTGTCGATGGTCGATGGTGTGCTGCTGCTCGTCGATGCCGTCGAAGGCCCGATGCCACAAACCCGCTTCGTGACGAAAAAGGCATTGGCACTGGGTCTCAAGCCGATTGTCGTCATCAACAAGATCGACCGTCCGGGCGTCCGTCCCGACTGGGTCATCAACCACACCTTCGACCTGTTCGACAAGCTCGGGGCCACCGAGGAACAGCTCGACTTTCCCGTCGTTTACGCTTCGGCGCTCAACGGCTACGCCATGATGGCCTCGAGCACGCCCGGCACCGACATGCGCCCGCTTTACGAAGCGATCCTGCGTCATGTGCCGCCGCCCAAAGTTGATTCAGACGCGCCGCTGCAGTTGCAGATCTGCTCGCTCGACTACAACTCCTATGTCGGCAAGATCGGCATCGGCCGCGTCACGAAAGGCCACATCAAGCCCGGCCAGCAGATCGCCGTGATGTATGGCGACGAAGCGCGCGGCCTGGCCAAGGTAGGCCAGGTACTGACCTTCCACGGCCTGGAACGCCAGCCCGCCCTCGATGCCGAAGCCGGCGACATCGTTCTGGTCACCGGTATCGAGCAGGTGAACATCGGCGTTACGCTTTGCGCCCCGGATTGCCTTGAACCCTTGCCCCCCATCACGGTGGACGAGCCCACGCTGACAATGAACTTTCAGGTCAACACTTCGCCGCTCGCCGGCAAGGAAGGCAAATACGTCACCAGCCGCCAGATTCGCGAGCGGCTCAACAAGGAACTGCTCTCCAACGTCGCCCTGCGCGTCGTCGAAACCGAAAATGCCGATGTGTTCGAGGTTTCCGGGCGTGGTGAACTGCACCTGACCATCCTGCTCGAAAACATGCGCCGTGAAGGCTACGAACTCGCCGTCTCGCGCCCGCGCGTGATCATTCACGAAGCAGCGAATGGCGAAAAGCAGGAACCCTACGAAATGCTCACGGTGGACGTCGAAGAAGGTCACCAGGGTGGCATCATGGAAGAACTCGGTCGCCGCAAGGGCGAACTGCAGGACATGCAGCCGGACGGCCGGGGCCGCGTGCGGCTCGAATACCGCATTCCGGCGCGCGGCCTGATCGGCTTCCAGGGCGAATTCCTTACCCTGACGCGCGGCACCGGCCTCGCCAGCCACGTCTTCGACGAATACGGCCCCTGGGCGGGTGTCATGGCCGACCGGCGCAACGGCGTGCTGGTCTCGGCTGAGGATGGCCCCGCCGTCGCCTATGCGCTCTGGAAACTGCAGGATCGCGGCCGCATGTTTGTCAGCCCTGGCGACCCACTCTACGAAGGCATCATCATCGGCATCCACAGCCGCGACAACGATCTGGTGGTCAACCCGATCAAGGGCAAACAGCTGACCAACGTGCGCTCCTCGGGCACCGACGAAGCGGTGCGGCTGATAACGCCGATCCAGATTACGCTCGAATCCGCCGTGGAATTCATCGCCGACGACGAACTGGTCGAAATCACGCCCAAGTCGATCCGCCTGCGCAAGCGCTTCCTCAAGGCGCATGACCGCAAACGCGCCGACCGCGAAGTTGCCACGGCAACCTGAAATCCTGCGCGCGCAGCAAAGTTGAATCCGCTACCGGCACGCCGTTCAGGCCGCCGGTAGCACGGCATGATCAGGCCTACTTGAAACAGGGGATTTATGCCCTATTTTCAATGCGATGAATTCAATGCGATGAATCTTGAAACTTTTGCTCAACTTCGCTAGTCTTATTGCCACCTCGATTTACTACTGAAAGGGAATGCTCATGCAACCGTTCCAGATCGCGCAACAAACCACCGCCCCTACTGAAATCACCCAGCGCCAGAATCGTGTCTTGCGCAATACCTATGCCTTGCTGGCAGTTTCGATGGTACCCACGGTACTCGGTGCGTTGCTGGGCATCCAGATGAACTTCTCATTCATGGCCGGCAGCCCGATGATGGGCTTGCTGCTGTTTCTGGGCATCGCCTTTGGCTTCATGTGGGGCATCGAGAAAACCAAGAACAGCGGCATGGGCGTGGTACTGTTGCTCGGCTTCACCTTCTTCATGGGGCTGATGCTCTCGCGCATCCTGCAGGTGGCGCTCGGTTTCAGCAATGGCGGCACCCTGATCGCCCTCGCTGCTGGCGGTACCGGCGCAATCTTCTTTTCGCTCGCCGGCATTGCCGCGACCAGCAAGCGCGACTTCTCCAACCTCGGCAAATTCCTCTTCTCCGGCGTCATCCTCATCCTGCTGGCGCTGCTGGCCAATGCCTTCTTCCAGATCCCGGCTCTGGCGCTGGCGATCTCGGCACTTGCCGTGGTGATTTTCTCCGCCTACATCCTCTATGACATCAACCGCATCGTCAAAGGCGGCGAGGACAACTACATCAGCGCCACGCTGTCGGTATACCTCAGCATCTACAACGTCTTCGTCAGCCTGCTGCATCTCCTGCTGGCTTTCACGGGCCAGCGCGACTGAGCAACGGCAAGAATCGGCGCTGCCAGGATGAAATGCCCCGAATGGGGTACGGCGGCACGGCAACACGAACGGCGACCACTGGGTCGCCGTTTTCTTATGTTAGGATAACCGCCATGAATACCGCGCCTGCCAATACCACAGACATACACAGCTATTCCACCGCATGGAAACTGGTGTTCGGTGCCTGGCTGATCGCCAGCAGTGCAACATTGGGCGCACTGTTCTTTGGTGAAGTCATGGCCTTGCCGCCATGCCTGCTCTGCTGGTATCAACGCATTTTCATGTTTCCGCTGGCGCTGATATTGCCTTTCGGGCTGGCGCCATTCGACGCGAAAATTGTCCGCTATGCCCTGCCCCTGGCGATCTGTGGCTGGCTGGTTGCCGTATTTCACCAAGCCCTCGTGGCTGGACTGGTCCCCAAAGCCATGGAGCCCTGTGCACGCGGCGTCCCCTGCTCTAAAACGGTCATCACCTTGTTGGATTTCATCACGATTCCGCTCCTGTCGATCGCGGCTTTTTCGGCCATCATCGCACTGCTGGTACTGGCACATTTCCGGAGCACCCGATGAATCAGAAAGCGCTGCTGATCGCTACAGCCAGCGTCCTGTTGCTGACTTTCATCACGGGATCACTGATCTACAAAAACCATAAAGCCGAAAAGTCAGCGCAACTCGTCGATCAGAACAGATCATCGCTAATCCGTCCGCACTCGCCATCGCTCGGCAGAGACGATGCGCCGGTCGTGATTGTCGAATTTTTCGATCCGGCCTGTGGCACCTGCCAGGCGTATCACCCGCTGGTCATGGGTTTGCTGGAAAGTCATCCCGACCAGGTTCGCCTGGTGCTGCGCTACGCGCCCTTCCACGAAGGTTCCGACAAAATTGTGGCGGTGCTGGAAGCGGCGCGCAAGCAGGACATGTTCTGGCCGGTACTCGACGTATTGATGGACACACAGGATGAATGGAAGCCACTGCAGGCAGCGAAGGTGGACCTGGTCTGGCAGCACCTGGAAAACCTCGACCTCGACCTCGATCAAATGCGGACCGACATGAACGACCCGGAGATTGCCCTGATCATCGCCCAGGATATCGAGGATGCCAATAAATTCAACATCGACACAACGCCGGAGTTCTTCATCAACGGCAAACCATTGCCGCGTTTCGGTGCCGAGCCGTTGAAACAGATGGTTAATGAAGCCGTGAAGGCCTCATCCTCACAGCCCCCCGGCGTGACGAGGTAACCCTGGCTAGGCTGTGGAGTAGCTCGCTTAACCTGAAAGACACCGCAGCGTTTGCGCCGGGCAGTCCCAAGCAAACGCGGCACGCGGCGAATGCCGCAATCCGCACCACACTTGATCGTAGCGCCCCGTGATATTGGAGCGCAAGCGATCTGTATCGAACCCCCCGCGAGGGGGGCGAAGGGGGGCGGGCGTCTTGACCGTGAAAGACACCGCAGCGTTTGCGCCGGGCCGTCCCAAGCAAACGCGGCACGCGGAGAATGCCGCAATCCGCACGCACATTTGATCAGAGCGCCCCGTGATATGTGAGCGAAAGCGATCTGTATCGAACCCCCCGCGAGGGGGCACTAGGCCGCAGGCCGCAGGACGCCACGAAGTGGCGGTCCTGAGCGAAGCGAGGGATTCGGCGCAGCCAAACAAAGGGGGGCGGGCGTCTTTACCGCGCGAACAGCGCGATCGATTCGACGTGCGAGGTATGCGGGAACATGTTGGCAACCCCCGCCGCAACCAGCCGGTAGCCCTTTTCATGCACCAGCACGCCGGCATCGCGTGCCAGTGTTGCGGGACTGCACGAGACATAGACGATCCGTGAAGGTGCAGCCTCACCTGGGCCGCCCAGCGACTTGATGAGTTCCATTGCCCCGTCGCGCGGCGGATCGATCAGCATCTTGTCGAAGCTGCCCCAGGCCGCCAGGCTTTCCGGCGTCACCTTGAACAGGTTGGCCACGTGGTATTCGATGCGGTCGGCCAGACCATTGAACACCGCATTCTCCTTCGCCCGCTCCAGCAAAGGCGCACTCCCCTCGACACCCACCACCCGGGCACCCCAGCGCGCCAGCGGCAGGGTGAAGTTACCGAGGCCGCAGAACATGTCGGCAACCCGGTCGTCCGGCTGGATATCCAGCAGCCCCAGCGCCCGCCGCACCAGCACCCGATTCACATCATGATTGACCTGCGTGAAATCGGTCGGCCGAAAACGCAGGGTGACGCCGAACTCGGGCAGGTGATAGGCCGGCATCGGCGCATCGGGCGGATGGAACAATGTGGCGCTTTCCGGCCCGCTGGTTTGCAGGTAGATCGTCACACCATGCCGGTCGGCAAATTCGCGCAGCAGCACCGCGTCGTCATTTGAGATTGCTTCCAGAATGCGCAGCACCAGCACCGTCGGCATGTCGCCGGCGGCCACCTCGATTTGTGGCACGCGGTCGGGGATCGACAAGGCCGCAATCAGTTCGCGCATTTTCGGCAACAGGGAAGAAATCGGCGCTGGCAGGACGGCGCAGGAATCCATGTCAGCCACAAAACTGCGCCGCTTTTCATGGAAACCGACCAGCACGCAACCCTTTTTCTCGACCTTGCGCACCGTCAGCCGCGCACGCCGACGATAGCCCCAGGCGGGACCGATGATCGGCGACAGGATCGTCGCGGGCCTCAATCGCGACAGATGCCAGAAGGCATCTTCCAGCACCCGCTGCTTGGCGGCCACCTGTGCCGTCGCATCCAGATGCTGCATGCTGCAGCCGCCGCACACGCCAAAATGCGGGCAGGCCGGCGTAACCCTCTGACTGGACGTCTTGAGAACAGCATCGACGCCCGCACTCTCGAACTTCGGCTTGCGGCGGTAAGAAGTAAAGGTAACGAGTTCGCCTGGCAGCGCGCCATCGATGAAGATGGCCTTGCCCTCGACATGGGCGACGCCATGCCCTTCGTAGTCAAGCGATTCGATGGTGACTGGATTCATGGGGACAAACGGACGAGAAAGGGGCGCGATTATAAACGCCAGATCCGAACGCCGTCCGCCATACGACAGCAGTCCGTTAAACCGTAAAGCCAGCGCCGACTTTTCTCTACAACAACCGACGCGCGCCGTGCAAGACAGACGGGAACTCGAAATTCACCGCTTTAAATTTGCCATGCCGCGTACATGAAGTTCCACTGGCTCGGGAACGGGGTCGGGAACTTCAGTCACACCAAGCGCTTCAGCCCAGCAACCGGTTCAGCAGTTCTTCCCGACTGATTCCATGGTGGGACGCAGCCACCGCAAGAATCGATGCCAGCGTGCAGATGCGCAGCGGATCATGATTGGGAATGGTGACGTGATGTTCGCCGTGAACCTGTGTCGTCAGCCGGACGTAACTGCCGACCTGTCGCGTAGCGGTATAGCCCAGTTTCGCCAACAGCCGGATCAGGTCCGGTCCGGACAGATCGCGCGGCAGCTTCATACCGCCAGCGCCTCTTCTCGCGTGATATGCAACCGGATCACGCTCGGTTTCTTGTGGTCGTCGAAATGACAACGCACGGCGTCACGCAGCTGCGCATGCAGACCGGGCAGATCATCTGCTTCGGTAAAGATGTCCTCCCCGACGGCGCGGGCAGTAAAACCGCCTTCGGGCGCTTCTTCGACGATGAAGTGAATTTCGGTCATGTTCAAAATCCCTCGATGATTTCAGGTCTAACGCGAATATCTGCCAACGAAATGGAGCCATCAGGTGCCACGGCCAAACTACCATGCACCTTGGCGGAAGAATACTTGCCGGCTTTGCTGTCATGTTGCCACCAGACGACCTTGACGACCTCCATACTGCAATCAGGCCGCGCCGAGGATGCGCCATTTTCGAACAATTTCGGCAGCCAAGTCTTAATCACTGTTGCATCCTCGGCGGTGAAGCCAGTGCACTCGGCCAATTGCGGACTGATGCTGCCGTGTGCCCCGGGGCTGGAAGGGTCAATTCGGCCCCTAAGCGCCTTACTACATGACAGATGGCTTGCCGGATGTGGCTCTTTCTGCGAGAAAAACCATCAGCGCCGTCCCGCCAGCTCCGACTTTTACCGCAGTTCGCGCCAGCCGCAGCCGGTGGCCTGGTCGGCCACGCCGATCCATTCGGTGCTGCAGCCCAGCGCAGTGGCGAAGGCGGTTCGCGCCAGGTCAGGCGTATTGTTTTCCGCGGAAAGATGGGCGGCCACCACATGCTGCAGCCGCCCGCCACCCAGCGTGCGCAACAGGCCGGCCGCGGCGGCATTGTCGAGATGGCCGAAGCCGCCGGCGATGCGCCGCTTCAGTGGCGGGGGATAGCGGCCATTGGCAAGCATTGCGGCGTCATGGTTGGCTTCGAGCACCAGCGCCGCACACTTGGCCAGCATGGCGACGATATGGGGGGTGATCATGCCGGCGTCGGTGAGCAGACCGAGACGTGCTGCTCCGTCGGAAAATACAAACTGCGTCGGCTCGCGCGCGTCGTGCGGCACGGGATAGGGGTGTATCTCGATGTCGCCGATGGGGAAGCTGGCATGGCTGTCGAAGCGCCGCACGGCAAGGTCGGCAAGCTGCCGTGCGGCTGCCGTCGTGCCATGGCTGGCATGCACCGTCCAGCCAAAGCGGGCGGCGCAACGGGCCACGCCGCCGACATGATCGGCATGTTCGTGGGTGACCAGGACGGCATCGACGGATGCCGGCTCAATACCCAGTCGTTCCAGCCGGCGCGCCATTTCGCGCTGGCCGAAACCGCAATCGACCAGCACGCGGGTACGCCCGGACTCGACGAGCAGCGCGTTGCCCTTGCTGCCGCTGCCGAGCGAGGCGAAGCGGATCACCCCGGCATCACTTCAACTGTTCAAACAGCAGCCCGAGGATTTTCCGCGCGGTTTCCGATGTGTCGACGCCGCCTTCGCGGGTCATGATGCGCACATTGCTGTCGCTGCCGGCGCTGACAACCTGGATGCGATATTGCGCCTTCGGATCGACATCGATCTTGTTGCTCTTCCAGAAGGCCAGCTTCGACAGCCAGCCCTTGTCGCCATCCTTCTTGCGCAGGTCGGCTTCCGGGTCGACGTAACGGACGAAATACAGCCCCTGCGTGCGGTCGCGGTCTTCGACGGTAAAGCCGACGCGGTCAAGCGCCAGGCCGACGCGCCGCCAGGCACGGTCGAAAGGTTCCTGCACGGTCAAGGTACCCGCGCCATCGGCAGCACGGGTCAGCTTGGCACGCTCCTGCTTCGGTTCGGCGGCCATCTGCGTTTTGGCACGTGTTTCATCGGCACCCAGACGCACCATCAGGCGCCGCAGCATCTCGGCCTCGAGGTCTGGATCAGCGGGACGCGGCTGCCAGCGGGTCTGGTCCTTGCCTTCGGTGACATACACCTCATACATGCCGCGGTGGCTGATATAAATTTCGGTGGTACCGGTTTCGGCGCCCTTTTCGAGGCGGGTGCGGAATTTGTCGCGCTCCGCGGTCGAATACAAACCATCGATCACCTTGCCGAGGGTCGAGCGGATGATGTCCTGCGGTATTTTCGCCCGGTTCTCGGCCCAGTCGGTTTCCAGCACGCCAGCCTCGGGCAGCTCGATGTTGACGATGAAGCCGGCTTCCTGCCAGAACTCCTTGATCGAAGGCCACAGGTTATCGGGGGTTCCGGACACCACCAGCCAGCGCTGGGAACCGGCACGTTCGATGCGCATCTTGTCGACACTGGGCAAGACGACGGGACTGGATGATGCGGTGGTTGCAGCGCTCCGCTCGCCGGCGTAAGCCGAGTAAGTGGCGCTGCCCTTCGGGGTGACGTCCGGCACGGCATAGCGCTCGTCGCGCGACGGCTGGGTCAGGTCGGGTGGCACCTCGAGCGACGGCAGGCGCTGATTGCCCGCGGACTTGTATTCGATTTTTTTCGACTCGGGCAGGATGTTGCCGCTGCAGGCAGTCAATACCAGCAGGCTGGCAGCCAGCAAGGGCGTGGTACGCAGGATGGCGGATATGATTTTCATGGATTCGGTTTGGATTCAGGCAGAGACGCCGGCATCGCGCATGGCGGAACGCACGCGCTCGTGACAGTCGGCGGAGAGTTGGGTGAGAGGTAAGCGCAAGGTGTTCTGGATCAGGCCCATGCTGGCGCAAGCCCATTTGACGGGAATCGGATTGGCCTCGCAGAACAACTGCTTGTGCAGACCGATCAGGCGGGCATTGATCTCGCGCGCGGCCTTGACGTCACAGGCGAGGCCGAAGGCCACCATGGCATGCATCAGCTTGGGCGCCACGTTGGCCGTCACGGAAATCACACCATGCCCACCCAGCAGCACCATGGCCAAACCGGTGGGGTCGTCACCGCTGTAAATGGCAAACCCGGGAGGCGCGCGCTTGATGAGGTCGGCAGCGCGTTCGAGATTGCCGGTGGCGTCCTTGATGCCGACGATACCGGGCACCTGGGCCAACCGCAGGGTCGTGTCGTTGGCCAGATCGGCCACCGTGCGTCCCGGTACGTTGTAGAGGATCATCGGCAGGTCAACCGCCTCGGCGATGGTCTTGAAGTGCAGATACAGCCCTTCCTGCGTCGGCTTGTTGTAATAGGGCACCACCGACAGATGGGCGTTGGCGCCCGCGGCCTTGGCGCAGCGGGCTAGGTCAATCGCCTCGCTGGTCGAGTTGGCGCCGGTACCGGCAATCACCGGGATGCGGCCGGCGACGTGTTCGACGGTTACGCGAATCAGTTCGCAGTGTTCGTCCATATCGACGGTGGGCGACTCGCCGGTCGTGCCGACGACAACCACCGCATCGGTGCCTTCGGCGATGTGCCAGTCAAGCAGACGACGCAGCGCGGGCAGGTCGAGCGAGCCATCCACATTCATGGGAGTGACGATGGCAGGAATGGAACCTTGGATCATGGGTAAGCTCATTTTGGAGAAGTTTTGATTTTACCGGATATGCCCGTCATGGCTGACCGGCGGAGATAACAACAATAATTACAGTTCGGCCATCGCCTTGATGTGGGCCGCCACGCTGCGGGCCAAGGCCGACAGGGCATAACCGCCCTCGAGCATCGACACGATACGGCCCTGGGCGGTTTCCTTCGCCACCTGCACCAACTGCTCGGTCACCCAGGCGTAGTCGGATTCGAGCAGCCCCAGCGAAGCCATGTCGTCTTCGTAGTGGGCATCGAATCCAGCGGAAATGTAAATCATCTCGGGAGCAAATTCGCGCAGGCGCGGCAGCCAGATGTCCGTGACCACCTCGCGGAAACGGTCGCCCCGGGTGCGGGCCGGCAGCGGCACATTGCACATATTCGGCGCCGGAGTTTCGGTACCGCAGTAAGGATAGAACGGATGCTGGAATGCCCCGACCATCAGGATGCGTTCGTCGTTGGAGAAGATTTCTTCGGTGCCATTGCCATGATGAACGTCGAAGTCGACAATCGCCACGCGCTGCAAACCCCAGGCCGTGACGCCGTGGCGCGCGGCAACGGCAATGTTGTTGAAGAAACAGAAACCCATCGACTTGGCACGCTCGGCGTGGTGGCCGGGCGGCCGTACCGCACAGAAGGCACTGGGGGCTTCCTTGCGCATCACCAGGTCGGTGGCCAGTACCCCGGCGCCAGCGGCCCGCAGGGCCGCCTGCAGCGTCCCCGGGTTCATCGCCGTGTCGGGATCGAGGTGGCGGATGCCATGCTCGGGAAGGTTGGCCTGGAGATAGTCGAGATAACTTTGCGGATGCACGCGCAGCAGTTGCTCGGCGTCGGCCTGCGGCGCGTCGTGATAGGACAGGTAGATATCCAGGCCGGCGGCGATCAAACGATCATGGATGGCACTCAGCCGGTCCGGACACTCGGGGTGATGTGCCCCCATGTCATGCAGCAGGCAATCGCGGTGGGTGATGAAAGCAACAGTCATGGCGTCACGAAATGATTATGGGGCTTCGCATACAATGGCAGAAAGCAACATTATGACCTGTTCGAGAAATTTTTTCTCATGACCACAACAGCCAACGCCACCGCCCTCTCAGCCGCGCTGCTTGCCGCGTCCACCATCATCCTCGGCAAGGAGCATCAGTTGCGCCTGGCGCTGTCCTGTCTGCTGGCGCGCGGTCATCTGCTGATTGAAGATCTGCCGGGGGTTGGCAAGACCACGCTGGCGCACACGCTGGCCCGTCTGCTCGGGCTCGATTTCCAGCGCATCCAGTTCACCAGCGACATGCTGCCGGCCGACGTGCTCGGCATCTCGGTATTCGACCGCGAATCCGGAGCCTTCCGCTTTCATCCCGGCCCCATCTTCACCCAGGTCGTGCTGGCGGACGAGATCAATCGCGCCACTCCCAAGGCGCAAAGCGCCCTCCTTGAGGCAATGGAAGAGCGCCAGGTGACGGTCGAAGGGGCAACCCGGTACTTGCCGCAACCATTTTTCGTGATCGCCACACAAAACCCCTCGCACCAGATTGGCACATTTCCCCTGCCTGAATCACAGCTCGACCGTTTTCTGATGCGGATTGAACTGGGTTATCCCGACCACGCTGCCGAACGCGCCCTGCTGGAAGGACGCGACCGCCGCAGCCTGCTGGCCGAAACCCCGCCGCTGCTATCGCCAGAAATCCTGCTGGCCGAGCAGGCCCGCGCCGCCACGGTGCGCGTGACGGCGCCGCTCTTTGATTATGTGCAGGCCCTGGTCGCCCACACGCGCAACGCGCCGGAATGGAAGACCGGTCTATCGCCGCGCGCCGGCCTCGGCCTGATCGCCGCTGCCCGCGCCTGGGCGCTACTCGATGAGCGCAACCATGTCCTGCCGGAAGACGTCCAGGCGGTATTACCCGCAGTCGCCGTGCATCGCCTGCCGACCGCCGGAGATACCCGCAGTGCCACTGAAATTGCCCAGGCATTGATCGAGGCCGTACCCCTGCCGTGAAAATCTGGGTCGATGCCGATGCCTGTCCGGCAGCCATCAAAGACATTCTTTACCGCGCCGCGAACCGGGCGCAGCTGCCATTGACGCTGATCGCCAACCAGATGCTGCGGGTGCCGCCTTCGCCGTGGATCCGCGCCTTGCAGGTGCAGTCCGGGTTCGACGTCGCCGACCAGCGCATTGTGCAGGAAGTGGTAGCCGGCGATCTGGTGATCTCTGCCGACATCCCGCTCGCCGCGCAGGTGGTCGCCAAGGGCGCCCTGGTGCTCGATCCGCGTGGCGACCTGCTCGATGCAAGCAACATTCAGGAACGGCTGACGCTGCGCAACTTCATGGATGGTTTGCGCAGCGGCGGTGTCGAAACCGGTGGCCCCGCCGCTTTCTCAGCCGCCGACCGGCAGGCATTTGCGAACCGGCTCGACGGATTGCTGGCCAGACGAGCCCAGCCCTGACTACACACCTAACTTTCATGGCGGCAGACACCACCCCTGATGATGAAATCTGTCTTTCCCGTGCGTCATCCCCGAATGCTTTTATCGGGGACGGGAATCCATACTGTGGCGGTCAGACTGATGGACTATGATTCCCGCCTTCGCGGGAATGACGGTGGTTGAATTGTGTTTCACGTTAAAAGTCGGCGCTGGCGGGACAAAGTGCCCCGCAGCGGGTATGAAATGCCCCACATGGGGTACGGCGCAGCCGGCGCGCCGCGTCACATCGGACTGCGCAGCCGACACACCGCCTAACATCGGGGACGGCGACTTATAATCGCCGACCTTAACTCTTGCCCGATTCGCCATGTCCAGCGCACCTGTCAAAACCCTCGACACCTTCACCAATCCGGCTCCGCAACGAGATTACCAGATCCACATGGAAATCCCGGAATTCACCTGCCTGTGCCCGAAAACCGGCCAGCCGGATTTTGCGGTGCTGACACTCGACTATGTGCCGGACAAGCTTTGCGTCGAGCTGAAGAGCCTGAAGCTCTACATCTGGAGCTTCCGTGACGAAGGGCATTTTCACGAGGATGTCACCAACCGCATCCTTGACGATCTGGCCAGGACGCTGAAGCCTCGGTTCATGCGCCTGACCGCGCGTTTTTTTGTGCGCGGCGGCATTTTCACCAATGTCGTTGCCGAGCACCGCAAGAAGGGCTGGAAACCGCTAGCGCCGGTCGACCTCGCCAGCTTCCCGTCCCAATCGAACACCCGCGGCTGATCTTTTCCTGCCATGAACCCCAACCTCGACAAACTGCAGCCCTATCCTTTCGAGCGGCTGCGCGAACTGTTCGCCGACAGCACGCCACCCGACGGATTGCAGGAAATCAAGCTGCATATCGGCGAGCCGCAGCATCCCACGCCGCAATTCATCAAGGATGCGCTCGCGGCCAATTTCGGGGGCCTCGCCAACTATCCGACCACCAACGGCTCCGACGAGCTGCGTCAATCGATTGCCGACTGGATCGGCCGGCGCTTCATGATTCCCGCACCGGACAGCGCAACGCAGATCCTGCCGGTGACCGGCTCGCGCGAGGCGCTGTTTGCCATCGCCCAGACGGTGATCGAAGCCAAACACACAAAACCGGTCGTTATCTCGCCCAATCCGTTCTATCAAATCTACGAAGGAGCAGCACTGCTGGCCGGGGCCCGGCCGTTCTTCATGAACACCACGCCGGAAAATGGTTTCCGCATGGACTGGGCGCGCGTGCCGGAAGAAATCTGGCAGCACTGTCAGCTGGTCTATGTCTGCTCGCCCGGCAACCCGACCGGCAAGGTGATGACGCGCGACGAGTGGCAGACCCTGTTCGACTTGTCCGATCGCTACAACTTCGTCATTGCCGCCGACGAATGCTATTCCGAGATTTATTTCGACGAGAAGAATCCGCCGCTGGGCGGCCTGCAGGCCGCGCACCAGTTGGGGCGCACCGATTACCGCAATTTGCTGATGTTTTCCAGCCTGTCGAAGCGCTCGAATGTGCCGGGCATGCGCTCCGGCTTTGTCGCCGGCGACGCGGCCATTCTCAGGAAATTCTGGCTCTATCGCACCTATCAGGGCTGCGCCATGAGCCCGCCGATCCAGGCGGCCAGTGCGGCGGCCTGGCGCGATGAGGTGCATGTACGCGATAACCGCAGCCTGTATGTCGAAAAGTTCCGCCAGGTCACGCCAATCATTGCGCAGCACCTGCCAACCGCACTACCCGATGCCGGGTTTTACCTGTGGGCCTCGGTCGCGACGACCGGACTTTCCGACACCGCATTCGCCCGCGAACTACGCCGCCAATATAATGTAACCGTCCTGCCCGGCAGCTACCTGGCGCGCGATGCGGCGGGTTCGAATCCCGGCAGCAACTTCATCCGTATCGCACTCGTCGCCGGCGTTGAAGAATGCCGTGCTGCAGCACGGCGCATTGATGCCTTCTGCCAGTCGCTTTAACCCAACTTAAAACAATCAAGGGGAAACCGTCATGTCCGAATTGCAAATACTCATCGAGCAGGCCTGGGAAGACCGCGCCAACCTGAAACCCGGCGCCGCACCCGCCCGCGTCGGCGAGGCGGTCGAGCACGTCCTTGCCGAACTCGACAAGGGCACCCTGCGCGTCGCCGAGAAAATCGATGGGCAGTGGGTAACCCACCAGTGGATCAAGAAGGCCGTGCTGCTGTCCTTCCGCCTGGAAGACAACGTGCTGATGGATGGTGGCGCCATGCGCTATTTCGACAAGGTGCCGACCAAGTTCGCCAATTTCGATGCACATGACTTCCAGAAAGGCGGTTATCGCGTCGTCCCCGGCGCCGTGGTGCGGCGCGGTTCCTTCATCGGCAACAACGCGGTACTGTTGCCCAGCTTCGTGAACATCGGCGCCTATGTCGGCGAAGGCACGATGGTCGATACCTGGGTCACCGTCGGCTCTTGCGCACAGATCGGCAAGCACGTGCATTTGAGCGGCGGCGTCGGCATCGGCGGCGTGCTCGAACCCTTGCAGGCCAATCCGACCATCATCGGCGACAACTGCTTCATCGGCGCGCGCTCCGAGGTCGTCGAAGGCGTCATCGTCGAGGACAACTGCGTCATCTCGATGGGCGTGTTCATCGGCCAGAGCACCAAGATCTACGACCGCGCCAGCGGCGAAGTGATCTACGGTCGCGTCCCGGAAGGCTCCGTCGTCGTCAGCGGCAGCCTGCCGTCGAAGGATGGCAAGTACAGCCTCTACTGTGCGGTGATCGTCAAGAAGGTCGATGCCCAGACCCGCTCCAAGACCAGCATCAACGAACTGCTGCGCGATTGATGGCCCCCTTCCCCCCATCCCCCTTCCCGCGGAAGGGGGTGACTGTGGCTCGCTGCGCGCGTCGGTTACGGGGTGCGCTGGGCGAGCATACGCGCGGGTTGCGCCTGCAGCGCGTGACGCCCCGGCTTGGGGCGGCACGGCGCCAGGACTCCGATGTGACTGTTGACGGCCAGGAGGCATAATCATTATGGGTGCAATGCAACGACTCTTCCAGTTGATGGCCGACAAGAAGGCGTCGGACATCTTTGTTTCAGTAGACGCGCCCATCAACATCAAGATCAACGGCGTTTCGATGCCGATCAACCAGCAGATCATGGATGCGACGACCATCATGGGCCTGCTGCAGGAAATTCTCAGCGAGCATCAGCTGCGCGAGTTCGCGGAAACGCTTGAACTCAATTCCGGCTATGCGCAGGAAGGCATCGGCAATTTTCGTCTTTCGGTGATGCGCCAGAAAGGCACACCGGCATTCGTCGTGCGCTACATCCCGACGGAAATCCCCCGGCTGGCAGATCTCAACCTGCCGCCGGTGCTGGCCGACATCATCATGGAGAAGCGCGGCCTGGTGTTGATGGTCGGCGCTACGGGTTCGGGCAAGACGACCACGCTCACCGCCATGCTCGACCACCGCAACGAACAAAAGTCCGGCCACATCCTGACGCTCGAAGAGCCGATCGAATTCGTTTTCAAGAACAAGAAGTCCATCGTCAATCAACGTGAAATCGGTTCTGATACGCGCGACTTCCAGCTCGCGCTAAAGAATGCGATGCGTCAGGCTCCGGACTGCATCTTCATCGGTGAAATCCGCGACAAGGAAACGATGACCCAGGCCATCGCCTACGCGCAGACCGGCCATCTCTGCCTCGCCACGCTGCACGCCAACAACAGCTATCACTCGATGAGCCGCATCATCAGCTTTTACCCGCTGGAAAATCGTCCCGCGCTGCTGGCCGACCTCGCAGTCACACTGAAGTGCATCGTTTCCCAGCGCCTGGTTAAAAAACCCGATGGCACACGCACCCCCGCCGCCGAGGTGATGCTCAATTCGCGCTATGTCAGCGAACTTATCGAAAAAGGCGACCTTAGCGGCATCAAGGAAGCGATGGAACAAAGCCTCTCGCCTGGAGCAATCACCTTCGAACAATCGCTGCATGCGCTGTTCAAGTCCGGCACCATCACACTGGAAGAGGCGCTCGGCAACGCCGATTCGGCCAACAACCTGCACTGGCTGATCAACAACGCCATGGCTGACAGAAAACCGGGGGACCGGCCGTTCGAGACGGCACCCACCAATGCCGAATCCAGCACCTCGGAAAGCGGCGCGACCTTCTCAAAATTCACCATGAAGCTCGACTGAATGACGCCGACACTTGCATTGGCCAAAGCCCTCATCGAACGCCGTTCGATTACCACCGAAGATGCCGGCTGCCTTGAGCTTGTCGCCGACCGGCTGACGCCGCTGGGTTTTGTCTGCGAACGCATCGACAGCACCGGTCCAACCGGCCACGTCTGCAATCTGTGGGCGCGGCGCGGCACCGCGCAGCCGCTGGTCGTCTTCGCCGGCCACATCGATGTCGTGCCACCTGGTCCGGAAGACAAATGGCAGAGCGCGCCCTTCGTGCCGACCGAACGCGACGGCATGCTCTATGGCCGCGGCGCGGCCGACATGAAAACCTCGGTGGCTGCAGCCGTGGTGGCCGCTGAACAGTTGCTCGCCAGCCTGCCGGAACCGCAAGGCTCGCTGGCCTTCCTGCTCACCTCGGACGAGGAAGGCGACGCCACCGACGGCACCGTCAAGGTGGTCGAGGCGCTCAAGGCGCGTGGCGTGACACTCGACTGCTGCATCGTCGGCGAACCCACCTCGGTCAGCCGGCAGGGCGACATGATGAAGAACGGCCGGCGCGGATCGCTATCCGGCAAGCTCGTCGTCAAGGGGATTCAGGGCCACGTTGCCTACCCCGAAAAGGTGAAGAACCCCATCCATCTCGCGGCCCCCGCGCTGGCCGAAATCGCGGCGGCGCGCTGGGATGATGGCAACGAATTCTTTCCGCCCACCAGCTTCCAGATCTCGAACATCCACGCCGGCACCGGCGCCACCAACGTTGTGCCGGGCACGCTCGAGGTGCTGTTCAACTTCCGCTTTTCCACCGCCAGCACTGCCGAGAGTCTGCAAAATCGCGTGCATGAGATTCTGGACCGTCACCAGCTCGAATACGAACTCGCCTGGATGCTCGGCGGCCGGCCCTTCCTCACCACGCCCGGCCGCCTGGTTACGGCACTCGCTGCCGCCATCCAGGCCGAAACCGGCATCACCCCCGAGCTCTCGACCACCGGCGGCACCTCCGACGGCCGCTTCATCGCCGACATCTGCCAAGAAGTCGTCGAATTCGGTCCGATCAATGCCAGCATCCACAAGATCGACGAATGCGTCGCGCTGGCCGACATCGAGCCGCTGACGCGCATCTACGCAGCCACTTTCCGCAAACTGCTGAGCTGAACGCCGTTCCGCCAGCGCCGACTTTGACCATGACCGATTCCCTGCTCGACGACCTCATCACCGTGCGCGACTGGCTGCGCTGGGGCACCAGCCGCTTCCATGAAGCCAAGCTGTTTTTCGGCCACGGCTGCGACAACGCCCACGACGAGGCGGCCTGGCTGGTGCTTGCCGCCTTGCACCTGCCGCCCGACCAGCTCGACCCGTATCTGGATGCCCGCCTCGCGCGCCAGGAACGCCGCGCGGTACTTGAACTGCTGCAGCAGCGCATCGCCCGCCGCGTCCCCGCCGCCTATCTGACGCACGAAGCCTGGCAGGCCGGCCTGCGCTTTTATGTCGATGAGCGCGTGCTGATTCCCCGCTCGTATTTCGCCGAGCTGCTGGTCGACGGCTTCGCGCCCTGGATCGAAGATCCCTACAGCATCGACAGTGCCCTCGATCTATGCACCGGCTCGGGCTGCCTCGCCATCCTGATGGCGCATGCCTTCCCCAACGCGAAAATCGATGCGGCCGATATTTCGGATGCAGCGCTGGCGGTCGCCAAACGCAACGTCAGCGATTACGCGCTGCAAAAACGCGTCAAGCTGGTACAGGGCGACCTGTTCGCTGGGCTCGGCCGCCGCCGCTACAACTTCATCCTGAGCAACCCGCCCTATGTCACCGCGCAGGCCATGCGCGATCTGCCGCCCGAATACCGCCACGAACCCGAGAATGCACTGGCCGCCGGCGCCGACGGCCTCGACATCGTGCGGCGCATTCTGGCCGCTGCCGCAAGCCACCTCAAGCCCGGCGGCCTGCTGGCCGTGGAAGTCGGTCACAACAAGGAAATCGTCGAAGCCGCCTTCCCGGAACTGCCGCTCACCTGGCTCGACACCCCGAGCGGTGAGGGCAAGCTGTTCATGCTGCGGCGCGAGGATTTGGCCTTTCGTTAGCTATGTAGCCTTTCCGCCGGGCCGCCCCAAGGAAAGGCGGCACGCGGCGCCAGCCGCAATCCGTACCAGAATCAATATTGACGCGCCCCGTAATATTCGAGCGCAGCGAGCAACAGTCACCTCCCCATGCGGGGAGGCCGGGAGGGGAGGGCCTTCTAATACTCGCCAATCACCTTATCGATGGCGGGCTTGATCTTTGCCCGGTCTGGCAGGCTTAATATCCCCACCGGCTGTTTCAGCCGCGAAACATCTATGGCAAATATCTCGTCGGCGGACAACACAAATGCCCCGATTCCGGGTACCTCGACCAGCGGCGCCATGATCTCGACCGGTTGCGCATTCGCACGCAAAGGAATGACCACGCAAGCGCCTGTCCGGCTGCTGATATGGTCATTCTGCACGGCAAGCAGAAACGGAATCGCCGCCTGCTTCAGGCCCGGATTGTGGTAAATGTGATATTGAGCCAAGCGCTAAACTCGCTCGAACTCTTCGCCGGCTAGCCCGGTGGCGGCGATGTCGCGCCCATGAGCTACCAAGGCGGTTGCGTTACGCTCCGCCCATGCGCGATTCTCCAATTCTTCAAGCATGCTGGCAAAGAATTGCTCGGCTTGTGCTGATAGATTGATCCGCTGCTTAAAGGGTTCGAGCCGATCAAGCAGACTCTGATTGATCGACAAGGACAGACGGCCCTTCTTGGTAGCAGATCCGGCAGTATCCAACATGGCGAGCCTCCTGTGTGTACATATACGCACAAACATACTCGCGAATACGCCTTATGTCTATCGCTAAAACCTTTCATCCGGCCTTAAATAGCGCCACTGCCCCACAGGCAGGTCGCCCAGCACCAGGCGTCCGATACGCACGCGCTTCAAGCCGGTGACCCGCAGACCGACCAGTTCGCACATGCGGCGAATCTGCCGTTTTTTCCCCTCTTTCAGGATGAAACGCAGCTGGTCTTCGTTCTGCCAGCTCACCCTGGCCGGGCGCAAGGGCTTGTCATCGAGCGACAGGCCATGATTCAACAAAGCCAGTCCCTTGTCATCGAGCCGCCCCTCGACGCGCACCAGATATTCCTTCTCGATGTCGCTGTCCGCACCGATCAACTGGCGCGCGACGCGGCCATCCTGCGTCAGCACCAGCAGCCCCGTCGAATCGATGTCGAGCCGGCCGGCGGGCGCCAGTCCCTTCAGGCAGCCGGCATGAAAGCGTTGCCCATCGACAACCTGGCCGGCCATCTGGCCAGCGGGGACGACCAGGACGATTGCCGGCTGATGGCCATCTTCGGCCTGGCCGGACACATAACCGATCGGCTTGTGCACCAGAATCGTCGCCTGCCGCGCCTGCTGCTCACGGGCTGCCGTCGCCAGCGTGATCTCGGCATCCGGCGCGGCGCGTGTGCCGAGCTGCGTCACCTGTTCGCCATTGACATGCACCAGCCCGCGCTCGATGTAGGCATCGGCCTCGCGCCGCGAGCACAGGCCGCGCTCGGCGAGCAGTTTCGAGATGCGCACGCCACTCGGCGCTGCCGCTTGGACGGGCGCGGCAGCAGGTGCGGCAACGTGCCGCGCAACACGCACAGCGCGGATTTTCGGGCGCGGGGAGGAGGTATCATTCATGCCGCGCATTCTATCCCCCGCCCGTCATGCTCAGCTACCGCCACGTCTTCCATGCCGGCAACCACGCCGATGTCCTCAAGCACACCGTCTTGCTGGCGACGCTGGCCTATTTCAACCAGAAGGACAAGCCTTACTGGGTGATCGACACCCATGCGGGCGCCGGCGGCTATCGGTTCGACGCCGGCCGGGCGAAGTCCCATGCCGCGCAACACAGCCCCGAATACGCGGATGGCATTGGCCGGCTATGGGCACGCGCCGACCTGCCGCCGCTGCTCGCCGCTTACGTTGCCGCCGTGCGCCACGACAACCCGGATGGCCAATTGCGCCGCTACCCCGGTTCGCCCCTGCTGACGCTGCGCCTGTTGCGTCCGCGGGATCAGCTACGCTTGTTTGAACTGCATCCGGCCGATGTGCGCCTGCTGGGCGAGGCCGTCGCGTTTGTCGACCCGCACGCCAGCAAGCGTGTGGCGATTCGCCAGGAGGACGGCTTCACCGGACTGCAAACCCTGCTGCCGCCACCGCCGCGCCGCGGCCTGATCGTCATCGACCCGGCCTATGAAGACAAGCGCGACTATGCCCGCGTGGTCACGGCCGTGAAGGAAGGCCTGGCGCGTTTCGCCACCGGCACTTACCTGATCTGGTATCCGCTGCTGCAGCGGAATGAAAGCATCCTACTGGCCGGCCGGCTGAAGAAGCTCGCGCCGGACTGGCTCAATGTCACGCTGACCGTGCAGAACCCCGGCGCCGAAGGCCTCGGCATGCACGGCAGCGGCGTCTTCGTCGTCAATCCGCCGTGGACCCTCGCCAAGGAGATGCGTGAAACGCTGCCTTGGCTGGCCGATACCTTGGCCATCGAGAAAGTCGGCGTGACCGCAGGAAATCCCCGTGGGACTGGCTGGACGGCGGAAACCAGCGCCGCCTGATCACTTGGCGAGTTCTGCCCGGTTGCGGAAGTATTCAAGTGCCTCGGGGTTTGCCAGCGCCTCGCGGTTCTTTACAGCGCGGCCATGCACCACCTCGCGCACGGCCAGTTCGACGATCTTGCCGCTCTTGGTGCGCGGAATGTCGGCCACCTGCAAGACTTTCGCCGGCACGTGGCGCGGCGTGGTGTTGGCGCGAATCGCTTCCTTGATGCGCTTGGCGAGCGCCTCGTCGAGCGTGAGTCCGTCCTGCAGCTTGACGAACAGCACGACACGCACATCGTCTTCCCAGTCCTGGCCGATGACAATGGATTCCAGCACCTCGGGCAACTTCTCGACCTGACGATAAATTTCCGCAGTGCCGATGCGCACGCCGCCGGGGTTGAGCGTCGCGTCCGAGCGACCATGGATGACGAAACCAGCGTGCGCGGTCTTCTCGGCAAAGTCGCCGTGGCACCAGATACCCTGGAAACGCTCGAAATAGGCGGCGCGGTATTTCGCGCCGTCGGGATCGTTCCAGAAGCCGACCGGCATCGAAGGAAATGGACGCGTGCACACCAACTCGCCCTTTTCGCCCACCACGGGTTTGGCGTTTTCATCGACGACATCGACCGCCATGCCGAGGCCGGCGCACTGGATCTCGCCGCGCCACACCGGCCCGAGCGGGTTGCCGAGCACGAAGCAGGAGACGATGTCGGTACCGCCCGAGATCGAGGCGAGTTGCAGGTCGGGCTTGATGTCGCGATAGACGTAGTCGAAGCTCTCGGGCGAGAGCGGGCTACCGGTGGAAAACATCGCGCGCAGCGGCGCCAGGTCGTGCGTCGCGCGCGGCTTCAGCTCGATCTTGGCGCAGGCGTCGATGAACTTGGCCGAGGTGCCGAAGTGCGTCATGCCTTCGGCCTGCGCGTAGTCGAACAGCACCCGGCCGCGGCCGACGAAGGGCGAGCCGTCGTAGAGCAGCAGCGTGGCCTCGGAGGCGAGCGCCGACGCCAGCCAGTTCCACATCATCCAGCCGCAGGTGGTGAAGTAAAACACCTTGTCGCCGGCCTTGATGTCGGCCTGCAGGCGATGTTCCTTGAGGTGCTGCAGAAGCGATCCGCCCGCGCCATGGACGATGCATTTCGGCACGCCGGTGGTGCCGGAGGAATACAGGATGTAGAGCGGGTGATCGAAAGGCAGTTGCGTGAACTCGATTTCGCGCTCGGCGCGCCAGGGCGCGACGAAATCGCCACGCGTCACGGCATTCGGAATGTGGGACAACTCATGGCCAGTCTCATGCACATAGGGCGAGACAATGACCTTCCGCACCGAGGGCAGACCGGCCACGATCTGCGCCACCTTGTCGAGCGAGTCGAGTGTCTTGCCGTTGTAGAAATAGCCGTCGGCGACGAACAGCAGTTTGGGCGCCACCTGGCCGAAGCGATCAAGCACCCCCTGCACGCCAAAATCCGGCGAGGCGGAGGTGAACACCGCGCCGATGGACGACGCGGCGAGCAGGGTGATCAGCGTTTCCGGCAAATTGGGCATATAGGCCGCGATGACATCGCCCGCGACAACGCCTTCGCCGCGCATCGCCCGCGCCAGCCGCGCGACGCGCAAGTACAGCTCACCATGCGTCATGCGGCGCGTCACCTTTTCCTCGCCGCGAAACACCAGCGCCGTGTCCTCGTCGCGCCGCCGCAGCAGGTTCTGCGCGTAGTTCAGCCGCGCCGCGGGGAACCAGCGCGCGCCGGGCATCTTGTCGCCATCAGCCAGCACCACATCACCCTTCGTGCCGCGCACCTCCGCAAAGTCCCAGAGCAGCGACCAGAACTCTGCGGGATGATCGACCGACCAGCGATGCAATTCAAAATAGTCGGCGTGACCGAAGGAAATCCCCGTGGGACTGGTGAAACGGCGACCGAAGCGCGTCGTTGCCTGCCGGGCAAATTCGGTCAGATTGGCGGCGGCGATACGCTGCGCCGACGGTTGCCACATCATCTGCTCAGTCATGCGGGTAAATCGCGCGAATGAAATCGGGCAGCGCCTGCGACTTGCCGGTGCGCGGATTCCACCAGACGATCTTGGCGGCGCCCTCGGCGTAGAGCGTGCCATCGTCACCTTGGCCGACACAGCGCATTTCGTAATAGGTCGGCAAACTGCTTTTGCCCGGCTTGCCGATCAGCGTGCGCACCTCCACGGTGGCCGGAAATGTAATCGGCTTGAGAAAGGTGCAGCTCGCGTTGATGATCACCGGCCCCTCCTCGACTTCGACGATATCGGCAAAGCCCAGGGAGGTCATCCAGTCGATGCGCGCCTGCTCGGCAAAGCGGAAATAGACGGTGTTGTTGACATGGCCCAGCGCGTCCATGTCGCCCCAGCGTACGGGAATGTGCGTAGTGTGGACCAGGTGGTGCGGATGTTCCATGATCGCGGCAGCCAGAATGGGATTGGCAAATTATAATCGCGCCTCGTCACCGCCTTGGGAGAAACGTCATGGAACGCGAAGCAATGGAATTCGATGTGGTGGTGGTGGGTGGCGGGCCGGCGGGACTGGCGGCGGCCATCCGGCTCAAGCAGCTGAACCCGGAACTCGGCGTCTGCCTGATCGAAAAAGGTGCCGAGATCGGCGCCCACATCCTCTCCGGCGCGGTGATGGATCCGCGCGCGCTGACCGAATTGTTTCCCGACTGGCAGGAACGCAACGCCCCGCTCGACACGCTGGTCAGTGAAGACCGTTTTCTCCTGCTGACTGCCAGCGGCAGTCGCCAATTGCCCAATGCCCTGCTCCCTGGCTGCTTCCACAATGACGGCAATTATGTCATCAGCCTGGGCGAGGTGTGCCGCTGGCTGGGCGCGCAAGCCGAGGCGCTGGGCGTCGAGATCTATCCGGGGTTTGCCGCCGCCGAATTCATCGAGGAAGATGGTCGCGTTGTCGGCGTCGTCACCGGTGACATGGGCATCGGCAAGGATGGCCAAGCCGGTCCAGGCTATCAGCCGGGCATGGAACTGCGCGGCAAATACACCCTGTTCGCCGAGGGCTGCCGTGGTCATCTCGGCAAGCGGCTGGAACAGCGTTTCAACCTGCGCGCCGGCGCCGCACCGCAGGTATATGGCTTAGGGCTCAAGGAACTCTGGGAAGTACCTGCCGCGCAGCACGTCAATGGCCTGGTGATGCATACCGCCGGCTGGCCCCTGAGTGCCGACACTTACGGCGGCGGCTTCTGCTATCACTATGGCGGAATGAGTGGCAACCCCACGCAGCCCAACCTGATCGCCATCGGCCTGGTCGTCGGCCTTGGCTACAGCAATCCCTATCTGGCCCCCTTCGAGGAAATGCAGCGACTGAAGACCCACCCCGCCATCCGCCCGATGCTGACCGATGGCAAACGACTGGCTTACGGTGCGCGGGCGATGACCTCCGGCGGCCTGCAGGCCCTGCCAAAACTGATTTTCCCCGGCGGAGCGCTGATCGGTGACGATGCCGGCTTTCTCGTCGCCTCGCGCATCAAGGGTTCGCACGCCGCCATCAAATCGGGCATGCTGGCGGCGGAAGCCGCCGCCGCGGCGCTGGCAGATGCACGGGCCGGCGACGAACTCACCGCGTACCCGAAAAAGTTCCGCCAGTCCTGGCTGTTCGACGAACTGCACCAGGCGCGCAACTTCAAACCACTGATGAGCAAGGGCCTGTGGCTCGGCTCACTGCTGTTCGGCATCGATCAGCAGGTGTTGCGCGGCAAGGCGCCATGGACGCTGGGACTGACCGCCGATCACGGCAAACTGAAACCCGCCACGCAGTGCGCCCCGATCGACTATCCAAAACCGGACGGCACCCTCACCTTCGACCGGCTGTCCTCGGTCTTTCTCTCCAATACCAATCACGAGGAAGACCAGCCCTGCCACCTGCGACTGAAAGACCCCGCCCTGGCGATCAGCCATAACCTGGCGCTGTATGACGCGCCCGAACAGCGCTACTGCCCCGCCGGCGTGTATGAAATCGTCACGGAGAACGCTGTTCCGCGCCTGCAGATCAATGCGCAGAATTGCGTGCATTGCAAGACCTGCGATATCAAGGACCCCGGCCAGAATATCGACTGGGTAAGCCCGCAGGGTGGCGAAGGGCCGATTTATCAGGGAATGTAGCCGGGCGCGGGTCGCCCCGGGTCGCTGGCTTCAGCCGCGCGCTGCTACGGCGCTGATTTTCGCAATGGCCGTGACGAACTCATCGGCTTTCACGGGTTTCGAGAAGAAGTAACCTTGCCCGTAGCCGCAACCCATCTGGCGCAGTATGTCGAGCTGCGCCTGGGTTTCGATGCCCTCGGCGATGACCTGCAGGCCAAGACTTCGCGCCATCGTGACAATCGCATCGACCAGGGCGCGGTCATTGTTGTCCTCGCTCATGTCGCGAACGAAAGACTTGTCGATCTTCACGGTGTCCAGCGCAAAGCGCTTCAGATATGACAATGATGAATACCCGGTACCGAAGTCATCCAGATAAACCCGCATGCCGTCGGCACGCAGGTATTCGATCCAGCTTTGCGCCACCGCAACGTTGTTCATCAGCACCCCCTCGGTGATCTCGATGGCAACCGCCGTGGGCGGCAAACCATGCTGCTTGAGCATGGTGGCCACGGTCAAGGGTGGCAGGTCTTCCGGAATCTGCCGCACCGAGACGTTGACCGATACAGACAAATCGAGCCCGGCCTTGCGCCAGGCGGCCACCTGCCGGCAGGCCTCGTCAAGTACCATCAGGCCGATCTCGCCGATCAGACCGAGATCCTCGGCAAGCGGGATGAAGACTTCCGGTGAAACCAGGCCGCGCACCGGATGCGACCAGCGCAGCAAGGCTTCGGCGCCCACCGGTTGGCCGCTGGCGAGATCGACGACCGGCTGGAAGACCAGATGCAGCTCTCCGCCATCCAGCGCGTGACGCAGGTCGTCCTCCAGCCGGCGACGATGCTCGACGGCGGTCTGCTGGGCAAGGTCAAAATAACAGTATTTGCGCCCACCGCTGGCCTGGACGCTGTTCAATGCGAGTTCGGTGCTGCGCAGGAGTTCGTGCAGATCGGCACCGTCGCTCGGGAAAAAGGCGATGCCGGCGCTTGCCGAAATGTCGATCTCCTCGCGACCGCCGGATATATTCACGTCATAAGCTTGCCCGATCAACTGCAGCAGTTGGCCAACCCGTAGATCGATCGCGGCGCTGCCGCGCTCACCGGCGAGCACCAGCGCAAACTCATCGCCACCAACCCGCGCCGCCCGATCCCCGTCTTCGAGCAGCTTGCGGATGCGTGCCGCCACCATCATCAGCAACTGGTCGCCCACCTGAAACCCCATGGCGTCATTGATGCGCCTGAAGCCATCCAGATCGATCATCACCAGGGCAAATGGCGGCGTGTCCGGACCGATGCCGGACAGGGCATTTTGCAGGCCGGAGCGATTGGCAAACCCGGTCAAGGCGTCGGTTACGGCAAGCTGGCGGGCCGAGATTTCCTCGCTGCGGCGCTGCGTCACATCGGTAACGATGCCCTGCACGCTGCCGTTGCCCAGCGGTGTCACGGCGACATGCAGCCAGCGCTCATCCTTCCGCTGGCCGATGAGCAGGAAGTCTTCCTCCAACGCCTGGTTATCGGCCGCATTCAGGCTGTTGCGCAACAGGGCCAGCAGTTGTTCGGGGTTTGCCCAACCGGCTTCGGTCAACCAGCGGCCAACGGCTTCCTTGCGCCGGGACAGCCAGGTCAATGATGCATAGGCAAGGTTGAATGACTCGAGACGTCCGGCATGATCGGCGACAAAGATGCCAAAGGCCGCATTTTCGAAAAGATCCTGATATTTGCGCTGGTCGATCACCTGCTGACGGAGCAGGTCGCTCTCGATGCCGATGGTTGCCACCAGTCGCGCCGTGAGATTATTGATGTCCTCGACCAGGCGGCCCAGTTCCGAGCGTGCATGGCTTTCCGGCACGGCAAGACGCTCCCCCTTGGCGGCATCAAGGCGATGCAGGCGGTCGGAGGTTGCCTTGATTGGCCGCACCACCAGAAACAGCATTGCGGCTGCCGCTGCGGCAATCACCAGGGCCAATTGACCCGCCAGCAGCAGGCTGATGAAGCGGGCGTCGTTCGCCATGCGCGCATCGATGACATCCTGATCCGCATCGAGACGGATCTCGCCGACGGCTTCGTGCGGGGTAAAGGGTGAATACAACTGGCGTTTGACGGATGGAATCAGTGTCCTGTTGCTCTCCGCACCCGTTGCGGGATCCTTCATCCCGCCAGTCCCGCGGGGACTTCCTTCGTTCACAGCGGGGCTTGGTGGTGCCCGTTCCGCGCGCGCCAACTCGCGCTCATTACCATGTTCATTGCCGCGTATTGTTACCCGCAACACCTCGCTATTGCGCATCAGGCCTTGCGCAAGCTCTTTCGCCAACTGTTCGTCGCCAACAAAAGCGGCAATGGTGGCCGTGCTCTCGACGGTGTCGAGCAATTCGTCCAGTTTGACCATGGCCTGCTCGTAGGCGCGCTCTCCGGCGACCCGGCTCACCAATACGCTGGAGGCGCCCCCCATCAACAAGGCGATGCCCACTACCGCCATCAGGCTGCGCGCAAGCAGGCCATGCCACCAGTGGGTCTGGCTTTTCATGCCTGGCTATTCACCCAACTCGAAGACAATCCGCACCCGCTTGTCGACCTGGGTACGCTCGACATAAGCCAGCGCGCCGGGACGGGCAGCCACAAAATCCAGGGCGGCCTCGGCATTTTCGGCGATCTGCGGGGGGCGTGTTCGGCCGGAAAACACCAGACGCGCCCAGTAGGCGTTAATCTCGGCCAGCGTCTTGCCCACCAGACGACGGTAAAACCGCAGCTTCTGTTCTGCATCGCCCGGCAGATCGACCGGCTCGGCAGTGATGCCGGAAGCCAGCCGGCGGTAACGTCCCAGATAGATGTTGATGACTTCGTCCTGCGACAGACGCTCGATGCCACTCTTCGGGTTGGCAACCACCACCAGATCGGCTGCCGCGTGTGGCGCCAGCAGCATCAGGAACAGGCTGAGGAGAATGTAGCGGAGGGTCATGCTGTCAGAAAATGAAATCGACGACAGCCGAAATGACATCGGTGCGCCCGTTCCAGCCCGGCTGGCTGTGGGGAAGCGGGAGTCGCGAGGACGCACTGCCGCGAATGGCGTCCCACTGCAACTTGATTGCAGTATTTCTGCACAGGCTCCAGCGCGCACCCAGTGTATAGGTGGTCTGATCGGCCACTGACACCCCCATGACTTGATCATATTCCCGGTTCAAATCCGCGGAAGCCGTATTGGGCAGAGCTGGTGATTTCAGCCTGCTCTTCCACCAGGACACACCGGCATACGGCATCAGCGCCCCAAGCCGGTAACCCGCCAACAGGTAGCCGGCGTGCGAGTTGTGCAATAAGCCCGCCTCGTGACGGATACTGTTGAGCATGGCCTGCACCTGCAATGGTCCGGCGTCATAGGCCACACCCAATGAATCGTAGCGCGTTGTGGTTCCGGCGACTTTCAGGGCATCAGCGGCGGCGGCGGCGGCACCAGAGGCTCGCAGGGTGATGGCAAGTTGCCGGGCAAATTGTATGTCATTCGAATACTCGACATATGCCGTGCTGGCACGCAACTGCCATGGACCGGTCAGGTAATCAAACACCAGCCCGCGTGTCGACGCACCGCTGGTATCCCAGATCTCCACGGCCAATGGTGTCTTTTCACTTATCGTGCCGCCGAAAACCTTGCCACGGGCCAGGCCGTTACCCAGCGGCACGGTCAGGCTGGCATCGGCGCCATCGAAATGGGAAAAGAACAACGGGCCGAAAAAATCTGTCGATGGCCGCACTGTCAGACTGGAATATCCCACCAGCCGCGAATCGGCAAGCATCATGAAATCGGCGCCAATCCGACCGGCCCGCAGGGCAAGCCGGGCATCCGGTTCCCATTTGGCAAAGGCCCACATCACTTCGGGAACGCGGCTCTCGTCGTAGCGATAGCGACTGACCACCTGGCCCACCAACTCCAGTTGGGGCGTTGCCTGCCAGTTGGCCTGCACGCCAAGCACGCTATCGATGCGCCCCGACCATTGCCCACCCTTGATGCCTTTCGGCTGCGAGAAATCGCGCGCGAATTCGGCCTGATCCGAAGATGAGCGCGCCACGCCCAAGGTGCCAAACCCGCGCACGGTAAGGGTCGCAGCATCGTCAGGTTGGGTAGCCCAGGCATTGCCACAACACAACGCTGCCAGCAGCAGAGTTGTCATCCAGGGTTTGCGATGCATGATGAAATCACCTGACATTATTAGTTGATGGAGATAGATTAACACGGCCTGCGCTGCTTGCCACGCCATGCACAGCCGCCAGCGCCGTACCCCATGCGGGGCATTTCATCCCGCCAGTCCCGAAAAGGGGATTCCCTGCGGTCACGCCGACTTTTGCGCTGGCAGCGGTCCTGTGCAGATCAGAACAGACTGGCCACCACGAAGCGATCGCGGGCGGCCAACTTTTCCAGGCCACGCGCAGCTTCGAGCGATGCGCCCCAGCGCATGACGTGGGTCAGGAAGGTGGTCAGCGCCAGTGACAGCGCATATCCAGTTTCCCGCCACTCGGTACGAAATTCCGCAAAACTCACGGTGCGCGCGGACAGCTTGCCGCTTTTCATCGGCACCAGCGTAACCTTGCTGCCGTCATTGCGAATCACGATGGCGGTGCTGCGTTGATGATTGGTCACGACCACGGTTAGCTCCCCTCAAATTCAACCGGATACGCCTACAACGGCAGCGCCACGCGGAACTTGATGGCAATGACAGAAATCGTGTCAGTGAACGCCGGCGGCGGCCAGCATTTTTTCAGCGCGTTTGCGGCGCGCTTCGGCGGGGGTCAATCCCACCAGTGACTCTGGCGGCAGCGGCACATCCCAGTGCTGCTGAAACAGATCCACGTCCTCACCGGTATCCAGGTGGGCGCGATAAATTTTCTCCTGATAGGCAGGCGCATCCGGCAGCGCCACCAGTTCAACCGACTGGATGATCATGGTTCACCTCAACGAAACGACGGGATTGACTACAGGCACATCCTGCGCCGCCGCCTGGCTCGACTCAAGGCCAAGAATGAGGGGAAAACCACTGTTGCTTTGCCGTCATGCAGACTCAAGTTTTCGCTAACGGGTTCTGCAAATGAAATGGGCGCTCGCTTGTGGCGGGCGCCCATCATGTTCCTCCTCCGGTCCTGGTTCTGGATTAGATGCCCTGTTTGAGCTGATCCAGAATCGCGGGATTCTCTAATGTAGACACATCTTGCGTGATTTCTTCGCCCTTGGCGAGGGCGCGCAGCAAGCGCCGCATAATCTTGCCGGAACGCGTCTTCGGCAGGTTTTCGCCGAAACGGATATCGCGCGGCTTGGCGATCGGACCGATTTCCTTGCCGACCCAGTTACGCAGCTCAGTGGCGATCTTCTTGGCTTCTTCACCCGAGGGGCGCGATTGCTTGAGCACGACGAAGGCGCAGATCGCCTCACCGGTCACATCGTCGGGACGACCGACCACGGCCGCTTCGGCCACCATCGGATTGGAGACCAGCGCGGATTCGATTTCCATCGTGCCCATGCGATGGCCGGAGACGTTCAGCACGTCGTCGATGCGGCCCATGATGGTGAAGTAGCCGGTCTTGGCGTCACGAATTGCACCGTCGCCGGCGAGGTAGAGATTGCCGCCAAAGTCGGCCGGGTAATAAGATGCCTTGAAGCGTTCAGGATCGCCGTAAATGGTGCGGATCATCGATGGCCAGGGTTTCTTGACGACCAGGAAGCCGCCATTCCCCCAGGCGACATCGTGGCCGGTCTCATCGACGATGGCCGCCTGGATGCCCGGGAACGGCAGGGTGCACGAACCCGGCACCAGCGGTGTAGCGCCGGGCAGCGGGGTGATCATGTGGGCGCCGGTCTCGGTCTGCCAGAAGGTGTCCACCACCGGGCAACGGCTGCCGCCAACGTTTTCGTAGTACCACATCCAGGCCTCGGGGTTGATCGGTTCGCCGACCGAACCCAGGATGCGCAGCGACTTGAGGTCATAGTTGCGCGGATGGGTGGCAGGGGTGACTTCGGAGGCCTTGATCAGTGAGCGAATCGCCGTCGGCGCGGTGTAGAAAATCGTCGCCTTGTGGTCCTGGATCATGCGCCAGAAACGGCCGGCGTCCGGATAGGTCGGCACGCCTTCGAAAACGATTTCGGTGGCGCCGCAGGCCAGCGGGCCATAGGCAATGTAGGTGTGGCCGGTAACCCAGCCGATGTCAGCGGTGCACCAGAAGATATCGTCCTTCTTGAGGTCGAAGGTCCAGCGCGTGCTCAGGATGGCTTGCAGCAGATAGCCGCCGGAACTGTGCTGCACGCCCTTCGGCTTGCCGGTCGAACCGGAGGTGTAAAGCAGGAACAAGGGATGCTCGGCATCGACCCATTCGGGCTCGCAGGTTTCGGATTGGCTGTCGGCAATTTCATGCCACCAGACGTCGCGGCCTTCCACCATGTTGCAGGCGCCGCCGGTACGCTTGGCGACGAAGACGGTCTTGCACGACCCGCAGCCCCCCATGGTGAGTGCTTCATCGACGGCAGGCTTGAGGGGGATGCGCTTGCCACCGCGGCACTGCTCGTCGGCGGTGATCACGGCAACGGCACCGGCGTCCTGGATGCGCTCCTGTACCGACTTGGCCGAGAAGCCGCCAAACACGACGGAATGGATTGCGCCGATGCGGGCGCAGGCCTGCATGGCAACGATGCCCTCGATGGACATCGGCATGTAGATCAGGACGCGGTCACCCTTCTGGATGCCTTTTGCCTTGAGTGCATTGGCAAACTTGGCGACGCGGGTCAGCAGATCCTTGTAGGTCACCGGGGTGACCGTGCCGTCGTCGGCTTCGAAGATGATGGCGACCTTGTCGCCCAGACCGGCCTCGACGTTTTTGTCGAGGCAATTGTAGGAAACGTTCAGCTTGCCGTCGGCAAACCATCTGTAAAACGGCACATTCGATTCATCCAGCACCTGGGTAAAGGGCTGCTGCCATACCACGTGCTCCTTGGCCAGCCGCCCCCAGTAACCCTGGTAGTCCTGCTCTGCTTCCTTGCACAAGGCATCGTAGGCCGCCATGCCGGAGATGGTGGCGCGCTTGACGACATCTTCGGAAGGAGGAAAGACACGGGCTTCATGCATCACCGATTCGATACCACTCATTGAGGTTTCTCCTCTTGCAGTAAAGTTGCGGAACCGGCGCCAACCAGTCAAACCAGTTGGCGGACAGTTCCAGAATAGTGCTTGAATCGTCCCGGACTGCTCCGGAGCAAGCCGCGACAAGCGTTGCCAACGGATTGCTTTCAAGCGCTGATTTTATCCGATTATTACAACCGACAAAGCTTACACGCCTCTTACGAAGGCATTATCGCCCAGCCGGCTCAGGCACCGTGCCGTGTAAAATCAGCAGTCTTTTTCATACACTCTTCCCCAGAGGTCCCCGTGGCAAAACCCGTGCATGCAATGGAAGCCTTCATCTTCTGGAGCCGCTGGCTGCAGGCACCGCTCTACCTCGGCCTGATCGTCGCGCAGGGCGTGTATGTCTATCAGTTCATGCACGAACTGATCATCCTGGTCACCAAGACCGGCACGCTTTCCGAAACCGAAGTGATGCTGATCGTGCTGGGCCTGATCGATGTGGTGATGATCGCCAACCTGCTGACCATGGTCACCATCGGCGGCTACGAGACCTTCGTTTCCAAGCTTGACCTGCGCGGCAACCCCGACCAGCCCGAGTGGCTCTCCCACGTCAATGCCGGCGTGCTCAAGGTCAAGCTGGCGGTGGCCCTGATCAGCATCTCCTCCATCCACCTGCTGCGCACCTTCATCAACGCGCCGCAGACCGAAGACCGGGTGGTCATCATCCAGGTCGCGATCCATGTCGCCTTCCTCGTCTCGGCGCTGTCCATCGCCTGGACCGACAAGCTCATGGTGCAGACACTGGCCATCAGCAGTCAAGCCAAACACTAACCGGGAGTTCCGCCATGTCCGCACCCATCCGCCAGGACGATTTCATCCAGTCGATTTTCGACGCCTTCCAGTTCATCAGCTACTACCACCCGCTCGACTACATCCAGGCGCTTGGCCATGCCTACGAACGCGAGGAAAGCCCCGCCGCGAAGGATGCCATCGCCCAGATCCTCACCAACAGCCGCATGTGCGCCGAAGGCAAGCGGCCGATCTGCCAGGATACCGGCATCGCCGTGGTGTTCCTCAAGATCGGCATGCACGCGCAATGGGATGCCACGCTGAGCATTCAGGAAATGGTCGATGAAGGCGTGCGGCGCGCCTATCTGCATCCCGACAACAAGCTGCGTGCCTCGGTGCTGCTCGATCCGGCTGGCAAGCGCATCAACAGCAAGGACAACACCCCCGCCGTCATCCACACCGAAATGGTTGCGGGCGACCAGGTCGAGGTAATCTGTGCGGCAAAGGGCGGCGGCTCTGAAAACAAGGCGAAGATGGTCATGCTGAATCCCTCGGATTCCATCGTCGACTGGGTGCTGAAAACCCTGCCGACGATGGGCGCCGGCTGGTGCCCGCCGGGCATTCTCGGCATCGGCATCGGCGGCACGCCGGAAAAGGCCATGCTGCTGGCGAAAGAAGCGCTGATGGCGCCGGTGGACATCCAGGATTTGATCAAGCGCGGTCCGGCAAATCGCAGCGAGGAACTGCGCCTTGAACTCTATGACAAGGTCAACGCGCTCGGCATCGGTGCGCAAGGCCTCGGTGGCCTCACCACCGTGCTCGACGTCAAGATCCTGGATTACCCGACGCACGCCGCCAGCCTGCCGGTGGCGCTGATTCCCAACTGCGCGGCGACCCGCCACATCCATTTCCATCTCGATGGCTCCGGACCGGCCAAGCTGACGCCTCCACGTCTCGACCAATGGCCGCAAGTCGCCTGGGCGCCGAATACGCAGACCTCGACGCGCGTCAATCTCGACACCCTCACGCCGGCCGAGGTTGCCGCCTGGCAGCCGGGGCAGACCCTGCTGCTCAACGGCAAGATGTTCACCGGGCGCGATGCCGCCCACAAGCGCATTCAGGAAATGCTGGCGCAGGGCGAGATGCTGCCGGTCGATTTCACCAATCGCGTCATCTACTATGTCGGCCCGGTCGATCCGGTGCGCGACGAAGCCGTCGGTCCCGCCGGACCGACCACCGCCACGCGCATGGACAAGTTCGTCGAAATGATGCTGTCGCAAACCGGCCTCATCTCCATGGTCGGCAAGGCGGAACGCGGTCCGGCCGCCATCGAGTCGATCAAGCAGCACAAGTCGGCTTATCTGATGGCCGTCGGTGGCGCCGCCTATCTGGTCTCCAAGGCCATCAAGTCGGCCAAGGTGGTCGCCTTCGCCGACCTGGGCATGGAAGCGATCTACGAATTCGAGGTGGCCGACATGCCAGTGACCGTCGCCGTCGATTCCACCGGCACCTCGGTGCACAACACCGGGCCGCGGGAATGGCAGGCGAAGATCGGCAAGATTCCGGTGGTCGTGGCCTGAGGCAGATCGCCCCGCGCCCCCCAACGCCGTCCCGCCAGCGCCGACTTTTGCTTCCGACCCGCCGATGAACCTTGCCAGCAAACACTACGTTGCCGGCATTGTCTGGTGCATCCTGTTCGGCATCTTCTACGTCGTCATTGATGGACAACTCGAACCCAAGATCGGCGTGGCCGAGAACGGCGCCGCCAGCATCGAGATACCCCGTTCGCGCAACGGCCACTTTTATGTGGCCGGCGCCATCAACGCTCAGCCGGTCACCTTCATGATCGACACCGGTGCCAGCACGGTCGCGATTGGCGCTGACATGGCGCGGCGCCTGAACCTGCCGCGCGGCAGGCCCACCACCCTGCAGACGGCCAACGGCCTGGCCCATGCCGAAGAAACCCAGGCCCGGGAACTCAGCCTCGGCAGCATCGTCGTGCGCGACGTGCGCGTGATGGTCATGGCGAACCTGGGCACCGAAGCGCTGCTCGGCCAGAACGTGCTGCGCCATCTTGAGGTGATCCAGACCGCCGACACCATGCTGCTGAAGGCGAAGCCGCAGTGAGCCTGATTCCCCGCGCCAACTCGCCAGCAACGACGATGAACGTGACACACCGCAGTGTTTGCGCAGTGCCGCCCCAAGCAAACGCGGCACGCGCCGCCAGGCGCAACCCGCTCTGCAGCCAAACGAAGCACCCCGTAATAGCCGCGCGCAGCGCGCAAACGAGAACCCCCCGCGAGGGGGGCACAAGGCCGCAGGCCGCAGGACGCTGCGTAGCAGCGGTCCTGAGCGAAGCGAGGGATGCGCCAACGGCGCACAAAGGGGGGCGGGCAAACACATGATCGGCGTGTTCGATTCCGGCCTCGGCGGGCTCTCGGTGCTGGCGGCCATCGCCGCCGCCCTGCCGCGCGCCGACCTGCTGTATCTGGCCGATTCCGCCCATGTTCCCTATGGCGACAAGCCCGACAGCTTCATCACCGGCCGTGTGCTCGCCATCGGACAACATCTGGCGGATCAGGGCTGCACCCTCCTGGTGGTCGCCTGCAACACGGCCACCACGGCGGCCATCCAGGCTCTGCGCGATCACTTACCGGGAATACCGGTGGTCGGCGTGGAACCGGGCGTCAAGCCGGCGGCACAGTCTTCACTGTCACGCCACATTGCCGTGCTGGTGACCGAATCCACCGCACGCAGCCAACGCCTCGCCGAACTGATCGAACGGCATGCCGCTGGCAGCCGGGTCGACATCGTGCCCTGCCCCGGCTGGGCCACCCATGTCGAAACCCTGCAGGCGGACACGCCTGAATTTCGCAACGAAATTGCGGCAAAGATCGATCCGCTGATTGCCTCCGGCGTCGACCGGCTGGTGCTGGGCTGCACGCATTACGCCTTTCTGGCACCGCTCATCGCACCCCGGTTGAAGGGTCAGGCAGAACTGGTGGATGTCGCCGAAGCGGTCGCGCGCCAGGTGGTGCGCCTCGGTGGGGAGCATGCCGCGGGTCAGGGGCAACTGATTCTGCAGGCCACCGCCCATCCCGAGCGGCTGTACGCCGCGCTGCCGGCACTGGGTTTGCACGCACTGGCCGCACGCAGCGGTGTGGCGCAACTGGTCCGCACCCCCCACCCCCCGCCCGGACGGGGGTGACACCGGTTCGCCGCTGCGCGGCTCCGGCTGCCTGGCTGCGCCATGCTTGAGACGGCTCGGCGCATGACTGGTTACTCTGTAGTAGCCACCCGGCGCGCGCCGTGCCGGGCGAGGAAGATGATCGCCGCCAGTATCAATCCGCCGCCGACCAGTTGCAGTTCGCTGACCACTTCGCCCAGCACGATGGCGGCCAGGCCGATCGTGATCAGCGGCTCCAGCGTGGATAGCGTCGAGGCATCGGTGGCACCGAGTTTTTCCATGCCCTTGAGGAAACCCAGGATCGCCAGCAGGGTAGAGAAAATCGCAATCGCCAGCACCGCCAGCCACCCCGCGGATGTTGCCGGCGGCGCCAGACCGGCATTGAACGCTGCCCCGCCATACACTGCAGCGGCGGCCAGCATCACCACCGTCGCGGCCGGCAGTGGCGGCACCCGCCGCATCACGCCCTCGCCAGCCAGGATGTAGATCGAATAGATCAGCGCGGCGCCGATGCCCAGCGCAATCCCCAGCGGCGCGCTGTTCAGGTCGCCACCCACCGTCAAGGCCGTGCCCGCCAGCGCCACGGCCACCGCCCAGCCGCGGGCGGGGCCGATGCGACGGCCGAAAGCCAGCGCCGACAACAGCGTGACAATCGCCGGATAGAGGTAAAGCAGCAGGGCCACGAGTCCGGCGCTGGCATGTTGCAGGGCGGAGAAATAACAATAGGCCTGCCCGACATAGCCCACGCCACCCATGGCCAACAGCCAGAGCAGATCGCGCCCGCGTGGCCAACGCATGCCGTGCGCCATGCCCCAGGCGGCCAGCAGCAGGCCGGCGAAGCTGAATCGCAGGAACAACATGGTGGAAAGAGAAACGCCGTCCTGATAGGCCAGCTTGGCGAAGATCGCCATGGCGCCGAATCCCGCCGCCGACAGGACAATCCACAACACCCCGCTCCAGCGCTCGGACAATTAACGCCCCCCCGGCAGCCTCGTCGCCGGGCCAATCCCGCTCTCCCGACCTCTCTCCCCGCGGGAGAGATGAGGCAGATAGCCTCCTGAGAGCTGCCAAGGCAAGGCAGCACGCGGCGTCAGCCGCAATCCGCTTCCCAGTCGAAACAACGCTCCCCGTAACAAACGAGCGCAGCGAGTCAACAGTCACCTCCCCGCGCGGGGAAGATGGGAGGGGCGGGCCTCAACTTAGTGCAGATGCCCGCCCTCGCCGTGCGCGTGACCATGTTCGATTTCTTCGGGGGTGGCAGCACGCACATCGCTGACGGTGCAGGAGAACACCAGTGCCATGCCGGCCAGCGGATGATTGCCATCGACCACCACCTTGCCTTCAGCAATGTCGGTAATGGTAAACAGCATGCCGTCTTCGTCTTCCTTGCTGGAGGCGCGCTCGAACTGCATGCCGACCTCGATGTCTTCCGGGAACAGGTCGCGCGGTTCCATCATCACGAGCTCGGCGTCATATTCGCCGAAGGCTTCCTCGGGCTGCAGGCGGATTGCTTTCTGAAAACCGGCCACCTGGCCGACAAGCTCCTCTTCGATTTTCTCGAAGATGCCGCCATAACCGCCATGCAGATAGGTCAGCGGATGCTCGCCCGCGTCGATCAGATTGCCCTCGCTATCCGTGACGCTATAGGCCAGGGTGACTATTGTATGTTTATCGATTTGCATAAATAACTCCTACTGGAAATGATTGTCGGGCTAGTCGCCCGCCACGCCGCGCCACGGGCGACGACGTCCTCCGGTCACCGCTGCGGGTGATTTAATGGGGGAGAGCGGGCTAATGTGCGCGTGGCGGGCCAACTATTTGCCAAGCCGTTTGACGAGTTGAAAGATTTCAGCGGCGTGGCCTTTCGGCTTCACGTCGGAAACGATGTGGCGAATGATGCCGTGCTTGTCGATCACGAAGGTCGAGCGGGTCAGGAAAAGCTTCTTGTGCCCCTCATGTTCGCGATAGTGCATCACGCCGAATTTGTGGCTGACCTCGGCATCCTCGTCGGACAGCAGGCGAATCGACAGGCCATGCTTGTCACGAAAATCGGCATGAGACAGGCAATCGTCGCGCGATATGCCGATCACGGCGCAACCATGACGATTGAACTCGCTCTCATGATCGGAAAAATCAATCGCCTCAAGGGTGCAATAGGGCGTGCCATCTTTCGGATAAAAGAACAGCACGACGTGCTGCTTGCCCAGCAAGGATGCGGAATCGAACATTTCCATGTCCGCATCGGGCAAGCTGAATTGGGGCGCGGGTTGACCTTCGTGAAGCATCGGTGCCTTTCGGAAATCGGTACCCGATTCTAACCGACTGACCGAGGGCCGCAACGCCACCGGCTGCATGCCCATCAAGCGCAAATGGGCTATTTACCTTGGCGGCCCAGCGTGCTTGGCTATATCAAATCGCCTTGCCGGTTGGCGGCATGCTGGAGCGGCGCAAACAGGTGATATGCATTTCTGCCACCCGTCTTGGCGGCATACATGGCGCTGTCGGCATTGCGCATCAGTTGCTCGCTGTCCTGGCCGTGTTGCGGGTAAAGCGCGATGCCGATACTGCCGGAAACACCCGCCGTACCGGCATCCAGATGGTACGGCTCGGCCAGCAGTTGTACCGCGCGGCGAGCCACCTGTTCGGCCTCGTCTTCAGTCGCCATGTCGGAGAGGATGATGGCGAATTCGTCGCCACCCAGTCGCGCCACGGTATCCGATTCGCGCACGCAACTGCTCAGACGCCGCGCCGCCTCGATCAGCAGTTCGTCGCCGGCCGTGTGCCCCAGCGTGTCATTCACCTCTTTGAAACGATCGAGATCGACCAGCAGCAAAGCGAAAATACGATGGTAGCGCTTGGCCTGGTTGAAGGTGGATTGCAGGCGGTCGTAAAACAAACTGCGGTTGGGCAGTTCGGTCAGGGCATCGTGATGCGCCCGGTGACGCAGCAATTCCTCGGCTTCCTTGCGCCGCGAAATGTCGTGGAAGATCGCCAGATACTGACCGGCACTCTGCTCGTCGCCAATCCGCGAGATCGACAGCCATTCGACGCGAATATCGCCGTTCTTGTGGCGATTCCAGATTTCGCCTTCCCAATGGCCGCGCAACCGCAAAAACTCCCACATCTCGGCAAAAAACTCCGCGCTGTGGCGACCGGATTTCAGCAGGGACGGGTCCTTGCCCAGCACTTCGCTGGCCGCATAGCCGGTGATCGCCGTAAAGGCCGGATTGACGCGCACGATGTGGTTGTCGGCATCGGTAACGAAAATCGCTTCGGCGGCACTCTCGAACACCGCGTCGGCAAGGCGCAACTCATCCTCGCGCTGGCGACGCTCCGTCACCTCGCGTTGGAGTTCGGCATTGCTTGCCTTGAGCTCGCGCGTGCGTTCGGCAATGATGCCCTCCTGCAGGCTCGCCAGCCGTTGCAGGCTCAGGTAGTGGCGGCGGGCCCGGTTGACCATCAGGTGCAGCAAGGCGCTGGTGACGATGAAGCTGGCCAGCACGACAAGCAACATACCCTTGCGTTCCCGATCGCGTGCCGCCAGCAGGTCTGTGGCCGGCATGCTCACCGAAATGCCGCCGCGGATGTCACCCACCTTGTAGCCCAGCTTTTCGTGGCAGACGATGCAGGATGGCTTGATGTACAGGGGCGCCATGTAACGGTAGGCAGGCAGCAACTTCCCCTCGAAGGAAAATTCGCCGACGTAGCCGATCCGCTCTTTGGTCTTGTTCGCGCTGAACATTTGCAGCGTCTCGGCCTCCCACGGGTCGGGCATATTGGTGGGCCGCAAGGGCTTCAGACTGGTGATACGGAAGTGCGCCCCCGTGGTTTTTCCCGCCAGTTCGGCAATCTGCCGGGCCATGTAGGACGGATTGACCATCGTCAGTTCGCGGCCATCGCTGGTCGTCTGGTCGCGCCTCGGGTGAGTCAGATAGGGGTTGGGCTGGACCTGCTCGGTAACCGGCACATACACGCCATCGTGGTTGGCATTCCAGTCGCGCGTCAGTTCGATCAGCACGAACAGTTCACGACCGCGTTCGCGTGCGATAGCGTCGGTGTTTTCGCCTACCTGCCGCCACTGGATACTCGCAATTGCCAGGAAGAAAAGCCCCGCCGCCAAATACAATATCATGAGGATGCTGCGGTAGTAGCCTAACAAATGCACCCACCCGTCAGCCAACGATCTTGTTGCTTTACCATCTTTGGCGGCAGTCGATTTCATAAATCCATTATGGTACACAACAGCGGGAAATGCTTGCACCAGATCAAACGCCGCGCAGGCCTTCCACCACCTGCCCGGCCAGCGCCTTGCGGGTCGCCATGAGACCTGCCAGCGCTACCCCGGCCAACCCGGCCAGCAAGCCGACCAAGAGCAGGCTGGGGGTTGGCAGATAGTCGAGCTGGAATACCCAGCGCGCCAGCGCCGTGCCGATGGCCGTGGCGGCCAGGCCGGCGAGCAAGCCCGCCAGCGCACCGAGCGTGGCAAATTCCGCAAATAATGCCTGATGCAACTGGCGGCGCCGGCCGCCGAGCGCGCGCAACACTGCCAGCTCGTGATTGCGCTCGCCGGCGCTGGCCTGCAGCGCGGCATACAGCACCACCAGCCCGGCCAGCAGGGCGAAGCCGAACACCAGTTGCACCGCGCGCGCCACCTGGTCGAGCGTATTCCGCAACTGCCGCACCAGCGCGGCCACGTCGATCACCGTGAGGTTCGGAAACTGCCGCACCAGATCGCTGATGATCGTTTCACTGCCGTCCGGCAAGTGGAAGCTGGTGATGAGACTGGTGGGCTGATCGTCCATGCTGCCGGCTGGCGCGATGACGAAGAAATTGACGCGCATCGAGTCCCATTCAAGGCTGCGCAGCGAGGCGATCTGCGCGACAAACGGCTGGCCGCCGATGTCGAACAGCAGTTCGTCGCCGATGTGCAGGTTGAGCGTATCGGCCAGACCCTTTTCCACCGAGAGCGGGATTGGCGCGCGTGAGGGGCCATCGCCAGCATGCCAGCGCCCGGCGACGACCCGGTTGCCGGGCGGCAGGTCATCGCGGCTCGACAGGTTGAACTCGCGCTCGACGAGACGCTGGGCGCGTTCATCGACAAAATCGCGCGGCGCCACCTTGCGGCCATTCACGCTGGTCAGCCGCCCGCGCACCATCGGTTCGAGGCGCGGCGCGGGCAATCCCTTATTCACGAAAAAGTCGCCGATGGCGCTGCGCTGATCGGGCTGCACGTTGATGAGAAAACGGTTGGGCGCGTTGGGCGGCGTCTGGGTCTGCCAAACCGACATGAGATCGTCTTTTGCCAGCGTCAGGATCAGCAGCGTGGTCAGCCCCAGCGCCAGCGCCACCACCTGCACCAGCGTCGCCCCGGCGCGGCGGTGCAGATTGGCCAGCCCGATGCGCCAACCGCCAGACAGCAGCCGGGCCGGCAAGCGGCCAAGCAGCACCAGCAAGCCCTGTCCGGCCAGGGCGAACACCGCCACCGCGACCAGAAAACCACCCAGCACCACGCTGCCCAGCCGCACATCATTCGCCATCCACAACATCAGCCCGGCCAGACAGCCCATGCCGAGCAGATAGGAAGCCGCCGACAGCGGTTCGACTCCAGCAAAATGCGCGCCCCATTCGCGCCGCAGCACGCGCACCGTCGGCACTGACTTGAGGCGCAGCAGCGGCGGCAGCACGAAACCCGCCACCAGTACGCTGCCGACCGCCAGACCGTGCAACCAGGGCAGCCAGCCGGGTGCGGGCAACTGTTCGGCGACCAGTCCGGCCAGCAGCATGTGCAAGGCCTCCTGGGCCAGATAGCCCAGCGCCCCGCCGAGCAGAGTGGCCACCAGACCCAGCACGATGAACTCGCCGCCGTGGATCAGCAAAATCTGCCGTTCGCTGGCCCCCAGACAGCGCATGACCGCACAAGCATCCAGATGGCGCTGCATGTAGCGCCGTGCCGCCATGCCGACCGCCACGGCGGCCAGCACCACGGTCAACAACGCCGCCAGGCGCAGGAAGCGCTGCGCGCGCTCGATGATGTTGCGGATTTCCGGGCGCGCGTTGTCGAGGCTTTCGAGTTTCTCGCCGCGCTGCAAATTGGCCTGCGCCCACTGGCGAAACTCGGCAACAGCCGGCGCGTCGCCCGCCACATGCAGGCGCCAGCGGGCGCGGCTGCCGGGCTGGATCAGCTCAGTGGCCGGCACGTCGGCCAGATTGATGATCAGGCGCGGCGCCAGCGCGAACGGGTTGATGCCACGATCCGGCTCCAGCGTGACGATGGCCGCCACTGTGGTTTCGAGCTCGCCGAGGCGCAGCCGGGCCGCGCTGTCGACACCCAGTCCGGTCGCCAGCCGTTCATCGGGCCAGACCGTGCCGGGCGCGGGAATGGTCGCCGTCTCACCATCGCCGACATTCAGGCGCGGCGCGATGCGCAGGGCGCCGCGCAGTGGGTAACCGTCCGACACCGCCTTGATTTCGGCCAGTTGCACGCCGCCATTCTCCGCGGCGCTTGCCACCATGCTGACGAAGTTGACGCTTTCCGCCAGCCGCAAGCCATGCCGCTCCGCCGCCGCGCGAAACGTTTCCGGCCACGGATGATCGGCCGTCAACAGCAGATCGCCCCCCAGCAACTGGTGCGCCTCGCGCGCGACCGCCCGCTCGACCCGATCGGCCAGAAAACCGACACTGGTCAGCGCCGTCACCGCCAGCACCAGCGCCAGCGCGAGGACGGTCAACTCGCCGGCGCGCAGGTCGCGCAGCAGCATGCGTAAAGTGAGTCTCAGGGTGTTCATGGGTGAAGATCATACCCAAGGAGCGCTGATTGCTCGTCACACCGGCACAAACCGGTGTCCAGGTTGTTGATTTTCCTGGATTCCGCCCCGTATTTAATCATTCCGGGCTGACATTCTTGCCCCAGCTGCTTCAGTCACGCCACCAACCTCCACCGCCCGTCATTCGCTGCCTCCTTATCATCTTTGACGCCGTCCCGCCAGCGCCGACTTTCTGTTGAGGCCGCCTTGGCGTCGGAGGCATGGCGACTTGCCAGCAGTGCAACGACTTGCGTGAAGTCGAGGCGGATGCAGGTGGTGTCGATCTGGGTGCTGGAAAGTAAAAGATTTAAAGGGGCACGCATTTCACAGAAAACCTGTGGGGGCTCGGCAGGGGCAGGTACCGGTCTGTTCGCTATGGCGCGCGACTGTATGCCGGTCAGTTCACCGTCCGGGCGAATACGCCGACCTTTTTGTCTTCGGTCACGGTGTGGTGCAAGAACCAGTCGTGCAGGAACCCGATGAACTTCTCCTCCGAGTGTTGCACGAGGGCCCAGGAGAGCTTGTCGAGCAGGTTCCGGTGCAACAGATAGTGTTGCTGCCTCTCCGGGTAGCCGAGCTTATGCATGATGTTTTCCTCGCTGATGAAATGAAATGAAGCGTACTTGCAGAGCTCATCCAGCAAGCGCTTGTGGTAAGCGAGGTCCGTCGATTGCTGAATCTCATCCTCGATACGGTTGATTAGGGTCATGAAGTAGTGGTGCTGGAGGTCGATTTCCTCGATCCCCGTCTCGTAATCAGACGTCCAATGTAGTGGTGTGTATTGCATGAGATCCCCTGAGTTTTTCGTCCTCCAACGGGCGGGGTTCATGCTACCTGATTTGCTGATTACCGAGTGTCGATTCAGTCTTGCAAGAACTCATGTTGTCATAAAAATGGGTCACCTCGGTTTCCCTGTCCGAAGTTTGGCGCTGGCGGGACGGCAAAACCGAGGTCTTACCCTGTTTGTGCTGAATTCCGCCCCGGATCAAATCATTCCGGGCTGACGTTCTTGCCCCGGAATGATGGCTTGAGAAAGCGAATTGCTCCGGGATCGACAAATCAACGTTCAATAGCGGGATAAACGATGCGAAAAACATATTGCGCCCCGCACGGCGGCGGCAACCACCTTCGCATGACTACCCAGTCATACGGGCGAAAGATTCACCGGCTCCGAGAAATTCTCGCGAAGTCACGAAGTAGAACTGGGGGAGTCTTCGAAATGCTCATTCAATACCTCGCCGCAATAGTGCCACCACCTGATCAGCGACAAATATCCGGTTACGCCGCCGCTCGGAGGCCTGCAGGATGCCCAGGTCGACCAGTTGCGCTATGGCCGTATTTGCTGCCGGGAAACTCACGCCGAGTTGCTCCTTGACCGAATTGGCCGTCACGATCGGCGCGCCGATCAGGATCTCGACCAGCTTGCGACCCGTGGCATCGCCTCGCAATGACGATACCCGCTGACGCCACTCGTCACGCAGTGCAAGCAGGCGGCGCGTCATCTCGGCCGCCTCATTGCAGGACTCGACGATCCCGCGTGCCAGGAAGCGTACCCACGCTTGCCATTCGCCCCGCGTCTGTGCGCGCAGCAGGGTGTCGTAGTAACTGCGCTGGTTGGACTTGAGATACCCCGCCAGATAGACCAGCGGATAGTCCTCTGCCGCCAGCATGATCGGCAGCAGCAAGCGGCCGACACGGCCGTTGCCGTCACGGAAGGGGTGAATGGCTTCGAACTGGGCATGTGCGATCGCCAGCCGCACGACGATTGAAACAACGGCGACGCCGTCTGCTTGATATTGCAACAAGCCGATCAGGTCGTCGAGGCAGGGGCTCACCTGATTGGGCGGCGGTGGCACCAAGCTGGCGTCGTGGATGTTGCCGCTGCCGATCCAGTTCTGGATGGTGCGCAGGTCGCCCGGGGCATCGCGGTAGTCCTTCACGCCTTCCATCAGGACACGGTGCAGATCCTGGATCAGCGATTTCGTGATGGCCGGGGTGCCGGCCAGTCGAACCGCCTTGAGACCGACATCCATTGCCTCGACGTAGTTGAGCGTGACCCGAACATCGGCAGGCAAGCCTTCCTCTTCTCCGGTCACCTCGTACTCGAACAACTCATCGACCTCGGCATGGGTACCCTCGATCTGGCTGCTCTTCACCGCTTCACGCCGATCCAGCGTGCGTGCAATCAGATACGGGTTCGGCAAGTCGGTGACCAGTTGTCGAACCAGACCCAGCGCTTCGTGTGCCTTGAGCACCTCATGCTCGATTCCGGTCAGCGGCACCATGGCCGGCGTCGGTGGCGGAATGAGCGCGAATGCCCCCGACCGGTCCGGAACCGGAACGAGTCGCTTTTGGTGCGCAGGGCTGAGGTCGGAGCGCTTCACGATGCCTTTAACAATGCGGATGACAGTTAAAGACTACTACGGTAGTCGTTAATATGTCAAGGCACTATTAAAGGCGTGACGAAGGCGATAGAACGACAATTCACCCGCCCCAGACACAATGATGGTGCAGCCTTGGCCGGCATTACCGATGACCAGATCGCCGCCTCTCCGGCCTGCGCCGGTGTGACGGGTAGTGGGTGTTTCACACTAAAGCAAAAGTCGACGCTGGCGGGACGGCGGTAGCCTTGTCGCCGGGCCGCCCCAAGACAAGGCCGTAGGCCGCAGGACAGCCGAAGGCTGGTTCCGCGCAGCGGAATGCGACTTTGTCGCACACAAGGCGGCACGCGGCGCCAGCCGCAATCCGCGCCCAAGCTTGAACGGGGCGGCCCGTAACAAACGAGCGCAGCGAGCAACAGTCACCTCCCCGCGAGGGGAGGTCGGGAGGGGCGGGCTTTAATTACCTGTTCCGCAACTGATCCATCGCCTGCTCGACCCGATCCAGGGCGATCACCGTCATGCCCTTGATCGCCTGCCGCGGGGCATTGGCCTTGGGGATCAGGGCATGGGTGAAGCCCAGCTTGGCGGCTTCTTTCAGGCGTTCCTGGCCGCGCGGGGCGGGACGGATTTCGCCGGCCAGGCCGACTTCGCCGAAGGCCACCCATTTGCCGGGCAGCGGCTTGTTGCGCAAGGACGAGACGATGGCCAGCAGCACGGCCAGGTCGGCCGCCGGTTCCTGGATGCGCACGCCGCCGACGGCATTGACGAAGACATCCTGATCGCCGCAGGTCACGCCGGCATGCCGGTGCAGCACGGCCAGCAGCATCGCCAGCCGCTGCGGGTCGAGGCCGACCGTCAGGCGGCGCGGATTGCCCGACATGGCGGCATCGACCAGCGCCTGTATCTCGACCAGCAAGGGGCGCGTGCCTTCCTGCGTGACCAGCACGCAACTGCCCGCGACGTCCTGCGCATGCTGCGAGAGGAACAGGGCCGAGGGGTTGGCAACGCCCTTCAGGCCACGGTCGGTCATGGCGAACACACCGAGTTCATTGACCGCGCCGAAGCGGTTCTTGACGGCGCGCACGAGGCGAAAGCTCGAGTGCGTGTCGCCCTCGAAATACAGCACGGTATCGACGATGTGTTCGAGCACGCGCGGGCCGGCCAGCGCGCCTTCCTTCGTCACATGGCCGACGAGGATGATGCAGACGCCGGTCTGCTTGGCGAAGCGCGTCAATTGCGCCGCGCATTCGCGCACCTGCGCGACCGAGCCGGGCGCGGATTGCAGGGCGTCCGACCAGAGCGTCTGGATCGAGTCGATCACGGCGACCAGCGGTTTTTCATCCTGCAAGGTGGCGATGATTTTTTCGAGATTGATCTCGGCCAGCAGGCGCAGCCCGGCAGCCGGGAGCTGCAACCGATTGGCGCGCAGGGCAATCTGTTCGCCGGATTCTTCCCCCGAGACATACAGCACCGGCTGGCCGGCTTCGGCGAGGCGCGCCAGTGCTTGCAGCAACAGTGTCGATTTGCCGATGCCCGGATCGCCACCGATCAGCACCACGCCGCCGGCGACCAGGCCGCCGCCCAGCACGCGGTCGAACTCCTCGACGCCGGTCGGGAGCCTGGGCTCATCGCGCGGGCGGATGCTTGCCAGGTCCTGCGGTTTGCTGCTGGCCGCCCCGCCAACCAATGGGGCAAAGCTGGCGCCGAAGCGCTTGGCCGCCGGCGTCGCCGCTTCGGCGACGGCTTCCACCAGCGTGTTCCATTCTCCACAACCGGGACACTGCCCCTGCCATTTCGGCGCGCTCGCGCCGCATTCGGTGCAGGAATAAATCGATTTGGCCTTGACCATGTCAGATTAGCTCGATCAGGGTTTCGCCACGGTCGAGCGCGGCAAGAATAGCGGGGAGCAAGGTATCGAACTTCTCAAGCAACGGCTGCTTGCGCGCCAGCGCGGGTGGCAACTGGGCATCGACGATGAACTTCAAGCTCAGGCAGCTCTCAATATGAGGTGATCAACCTGGGCTGCCGCATAAGCCAGCGCCGCCGAAATATCCTCTGGCTCGAGGTAAGGATAATCAGTCAGGATTTCTTCGTGTGACGCGCCTGCGGCAAGCAAATCCAGCACATCCTTGACCCGGATGCGCAGATGCCGAATGCACGGCCGACCGCCGCATTGCGCGGCGTCGAAAGTAATTCGGTCAAGAGGGTTCATGCGTAGTCTCCATAAGTATGCAAGTCAATCTAGCACACTAACTCGTGCTGCGAGAGCGCAGAACAGTTCATAGCTGATGGTGCCGGCAGCCGTGGCGACTTCGTCGGCGGGCAGCACGGTTTCCCCTGCCCTGCCCCACAGGGTCGCCGTCCCGCCAACGCCGACTTTTGCCGGGAGTTCCGTCAGGTCGACACACAGCTTGTCCATCGACACGCGGCCGAGGGTGCGCGTGCGGATGCCATCCACCAGCACGGGCGTGCCGGTCGGCGCGTGGCGCGGATAGCCGTCGGCATAGCCGCAGGCGACCACGCCGATGCGCATGGTGCGGTCAGCGGTAAAGGCGCAGCCGTAGCCGACGCTGTCCCCGGCCGCCAGCGTCTGCACGGCGATGATTTCGCTTTGCAGGGTCATCACCGGCTGGAGATCGAGCTCGGCGGCGGATATCAATTCCGGAAACGGCGAACCGCCATAGAGCATGATGCCGGGACGCGCCCAGTCGTTGGTGACCAGGTCGGGGAATCGCAGCAAGGCTGCGGAATTTGACAACGAACGTGGCAGATCCATGCCGGCGGTCAGCGTCGCAAAGCGTTCCAGCTGCCAGGCAACGCCACGCGGACCATCGGCGTCGGCAAAGTGCGTCATCAGGGTAATGTCAGGCACCTTGCCGGCCAGCGCCGCCATGGCGGCGGCCAGGCCGGCGGCATCGAGACCCAGCCGGTGCATGCCGGTATCGAGCTTCAGGTAGACCGGCAGCGTGGCCGGCCAACCGGCAGCGAGCAGCGTGTGTATCTGATCCAGCCGGTGCAGCACCGGTGTCAATCGATGCTCGATGAACAGCGGCAATTCCTCAGCCGCGTAAAAACCTTCGAGCATCAGGATCGGCAGTTCGAGTCCCGCCGCGCGCAGGCGCACGGCACGCTCGAGTTCGATCAGCGCAAAACCATCGGTAACATCTGCGAGAGCAGCAACGGCACGCTCCAGCCCATGGCCATAAGCATTGGCCTTGACCACGCTCCACAGCCTGGCGGATTTTATGGCCCCCCGCGCTCGCAACCCCGACTCGCTGCCCCCCACGGGGGGGGCGTCGGCTTGGGACGGCCCGGCGCCGACGCCGGCATGGCGCCGAGCAACGCCGAAGTTATGCCGCAAGGCGGCGCGGTCGATGGTGGCGCGAATGGGTCGCGTCATGCCCGGATTAACATGAAACACCACGCAGCGTTTGCGCCGGGCCGCCCTTAGCCCGCAAGCGGGCTAAGGGCCTTCTGGTGCCCCCCCTCTCCCCGGCCCTTGTATGTTCTGCTTTTAAGGAATATAAAAAATGATGTTGAGGCTGTGGAGTTTGTGGGCAAAGGGGTGCGCGGTGGATAAGTCGCGGCTTTTTGCGACTTATCCACGGCAAGCGCCCCGGTT